>NZ_POUA01000008.1 GCF_003236385.1 Spongiactinospora gelatinilytica | reverse complement strand
AGTCACCGCCGCCATCACCGGCGCTCGCACCCCGGCCCAGGTCACCGGCTGGCTCTACGCCTCCACCCTCCACCTCACCCCCGCCGACCTACAAGAAATCGCCACAGCCCTCCACAAAACCGCCGCCGGCCACGGCCCCCTGACGCCCTAACACCGCAAAACCGGGCCGGACGGACTGTGGTTCCGTCCGGCCCGCGGCTTTTCGGCTGTGGGTCGTAAGCGTGCTCGTGGTCGTTCACCCAGTGCACCCGCTCCGACGTCGGATTGATCCAGATGTAGGCCATGTGCATCTTTGCTGAGATCGACATCGATTGGGTATCGCCACCGGTAGAGGACGCGTGCCTCTGCCACTGAGCAGCAACCGTCCGTGGGCAAGCGCACGCGCTCGGCATAGCCTTTTGCTTTCGCCGCGCTGTCTGCGGCATCCGGCAGGAAGGCAGAAAGGGGGGTGGGCAACGCCATGCAGGTGCGTGCGGCGGTCGTCGCCCGACCCGGCGGCGCTTTCGTCATCGAGAGCCTCGACATGGAAGCGCCGCGCCATGACGAGGTGCTCGTGCGAATCACGGCCTCGGGGATGTGCAGGACCGACCTGCACATCCGCGACCAGACGTACCCCGTACCGCTCCCGGTCGTTGCCGGGCACGAGGGCGTGGGAGTCGTTGAAGAGGTGGGATCGGCGATCTCGTCCTTTCGGCCCGGCCAGCGGGTCATCTTGTCCTACCCGCGCTGCGACCAGTGCGCGGCGTGCCTGGCGGCGCGGCCTCAGTACTGCGCGCACGGCTTCGCGCTGTCCTTCGGCGGCTCGCGACGAGACGGGAGCACCGCCCTGCGGGACCCGCGATCGGCCGGCCCGGTCCACGGACACATCTTCCAGCAGTCGTCGTTCGCTAGTCACGCACTCACGTGGCCCTCCAACCTGGTCCCCGTCCCTGACGGTGTGCCTCTTGAGGCAATGGCGCCCCTCGCCTGCGGCATGCAGACGGGGGCAGGGGCGGTCGTGAACGTGCTGCGCCCGGCTCCCGGTTCGTCCCTGCTCATCGTCGGCTGTGGAAGCGTCGGATTCGCCGCCCTCATGATCGCCGCGCGACTCGGACTCAGCCACCTGATCGTCGTGGATCCCGACCCCGGCCGCCTGCGTCTGGCGCGCGAACTCGGGGCGACCTGCGCATTGGACCCTCGCGACGGCGCCGTGTATGACCAGATTGCGGACATCTGTCCTGATGGCGTGTCCTACGCCATAGACACAAGCGCGTCTCCCGATGCCATCTCCGGCGCGGTCGCGGCCCTCGCCATGGACGGCACCCTCGTCCTGCTCGGGGCACCGCCGACGGGGACCACCGCATCGGTGGATCTCAACACGATCCTGAACGGACGGACCATACGTGGCGTCATCCAGGGAGACGCCGTCCCGCAGCTCTTCATCCCGTCCTTGATCGAGCTGCACCGTCGCGGTCTGTTCCCAATGGATCGCATCGTGACCTACTACGACTTCGACCAGATCAACCAGGCGGCCGCCGACATGGAGAGCGGATCGACGATCAAGCCGGTGCTGCGCATGCCCGAGCAGCACTCGTGAAACGACCAAGGAGCACACGAATGTCCGGGGTAATCCGGCCGCGCCCAGTGGCCCTCAACCTGATCGACGGCCAGTGGGTCGACTCTCCCGACCACCGTCCGAGCCACGACCCCGCAACAGGCGGTGAGCTGGGGCACTTCGCCTACGCCGACAAGGTCCTCACGCAGACGGCGATCGACGCCGCGGCGCGGGCGTTCGAGGAATCGGACTGGAAGCAGAACCGCCGGCTCCGCCACAGAGTGCTGAACAGCATGGCTGACCTCGTGGAACAGCACAGCTCGCAGCTCATCGAGATGCTGGCGCTGGAGAACGGCAAGGTCCGGGGCGAGGCCGCCTTCGAGGTGGGCATGATCCCGCCCAAACTGCGCTGGTGGGCGGCCATGGCCCTCACCGCCCAGGGCCGGTCGGCGGACATGGGCGAGGGGCGCACTTCGATCCTGCTGCGCGAACCGGTCGGCGTGGCGGGCGTCATCGTGCCGTTCAATTCACCCCTCATTCTGTCCGTTCGCTCGCTGGGGCCGGCGTTGGCGGCCGGCACGACGGTGGTGGTGAAGTTCCCCGAGGAGACCGCGCTGGTCAACTCGTTCTTCGCGGAGGTACTGCACCGGGCCGACGGGCTCCCGGACGGCGTCTTCAACGCTGTGAACAGCGACCGCGAGGGAGGGGCCGCGCTGGTCGACTCGCCGCAGGTTCCCGTCATCAGCTTCACCGGTGGCACGCGGACCGGGCGGGCCATCGCGACGGCCGCGGCCGAGCGCCTCAAGCGCTGCTCTCTCGAACTGGGCGGCAAGAGCCCGATGATCCTGTTCGAGACCGCCGATCTGGACGCCGCCGAGCCCGTCCTGGAGAAGGCGATCACCACGTTCGCGGGTCAGTTCTGCATGGCGGGCTCGCGACTGCTGGTCCATGAAAGCATCGCCGACCAGGTCCGCGAGCGCATGACGGCCAGGCTCGGCAAGGTCGAGGTCGGTCCCGCCGCCGATCCGTCCAGCAGCATGGGACCGCTGATGAAGCCGCAGGACGTCGAACGGGTCGACGCGGTCGTGCGCGAGGCGATCGACTCGGGCGCGCGGGTCCTCGTGCGCGGGGGTCCGGTGACCGAAGGTCCCCTGTCCCGCGGGGCGTTCTACCGGCCGACGCTGCTCGAAATCGACGACCCCAAGCTACCGATCGTTCAGGAAGAGACGTTCGGTCCGGTCCTCACGCTGCAGACCTTCTCCACCGAGGACGAGGCCGTCAGGCTCGCGAACGACTCCGACTACGGTCTCGCCGCGAGCGTGTGGTCGCGCGACCTGGACCAGCCGCTGCGGGTGGCTCGAAAGCTCCGGGTCGGGACCGTGTGGATCAACGAGTGGGCGGTGGTTCACGACGAGTTCGAAGAGGGCGGGTACAAGCAAAGCGGCCTCGAGCGTCTCAACGGCTTCTCCGGCATGGACGATTTCCTGGAGGCCAAGCACATCACGCAGAGCGACGCGGCCGGCCGATCAGGCCACTGAGGCTCGGAGACCGCAGTGGTGACCGCGTCAAAGCGATGTCAAGCGATCTGGCGCGAGATGGTCACGCTTGAGGTCAGGACCGCAGCGGCGAGGTTGTCGAGCCGCTTCGCGGAGCGGACCACAATGCCCAGGGCCCCGTGCAGGCGCCCCTGCCCGGTGAGGATGGGCGCGGCCACGGACACCGCTCCCAGGGTCATCTCCTCGCGTGAGTACGCCACTCCCCGGGCGCGCACCTGGCGGAGGTGGCGGTGCAGCCTGCCGGGCTCGGTGATGGTGTACATCGTGCGCCGGTCCAGGCCTCCCTCGATGACCCGGGCCAGCAGGTCGGGCGGAGACCACGCGAGCAGGCACTTGCCGACCGCCGTGGCGTGAAGAGGCAGGCGACCGCCCACCTGGGTCTCGTTCCGTACCGCGGTGGTCCCCGACACCTTCTCGACGCACAGCGCCTCAGTGCCGTCCAGGACGACCAACTGGACGGCCTCGCGCGTGGCGAGGAACAGGTCGTTCATGTACGGCAGCGCCGAGTCGGACAGCCCTCGCCGTTGCGGGGCCAGGGTGCCGACCGCCCACAGGCGCATCCCGATCCGGTAGCGGTCCTCGGGCGTCCGCTCCAGGGCGCCCCACGCGACGAGCTCTCCGATGAGGCGGCGAGTCGTGCTGATCGGCAGTCCCGTGGCTCGCGCGATCTCGGTCAGGCTCAGGTCCGGCCGCGCCATCGTGAAGCTCCCGAGGACCGCGAACAGCCGGCCCGCCAGCGAGGCTCCGGGTGAGCCGGTGTTGCCGGCCATGGCTCGCTCCTTTGTCCGGCGGACAATGTCGGGCCATCTTACGCATCTTGCCACTGAGCGGCACCAAAGGGTGGGCGGTGAGCCGGCCGGTCGCGTAACTTCGCTGGCTGAGCGGGCGGATGGATCGATCCGCTGCTGTGAGCACAGGCGAATGTGTCGTCGGTCAGAGGCGGAAAGAGAACATGGCGCGTGAGATGCGGGAGCGGGCGGTCGAGTCGTCCGACCTCCAGGACGTACTGGCCATCGAGCAGGTCATCGCTCGCTGGGCGGTCTGGCGCGACGCCGGAGACTGGGAGCGGTTCGGGACGCTGTGGCACCCCGACGGCTACATGACGGCGACGTGGTTCCAGGGGCCGGCACGAGAGTTCATCGAGGTCAGCCGGACAGGCTTCGAGAAGGGAGTGCGGATCAGTCACTTCCTGGGCGGCAGCTCCGTGGACGTCGTCGGGGGGCGCGCGATCGCGCAGACCAAGATGACGATCACTCAGCGGGCGTACGTGCACGAGGTCGAGGCGGACGTGGTGTGCCACGGGCGCTTCTACGACTTCATGGCACGCCTGGGCGACGCGTGGAAGATCGTGCGCCGGCAGCCGATCTACGAACATGACCGCATCGACCCACTGGATCCCGCCGCGACCCTGGATCTGGACCCGACCCGCCTGAGCCGGTTCCCGGTCGGCTACCGGCACCTGGCCTACATGCAGTCCGAGGCCGGGTTCACGGTGAAGCCCGGACTGCCCGGCTTGACCGGCAGCGCGGTGACCAGGCTCTACGCCGAGGGTGAAGCCTGGCTGCAGGGGTCGGACCGTCCAGGCGTCCCGCTGTGACCGGCGACGCCCTGCCGGCATCGGCCACCCGGCTCTCGTTCGTCCAGGAGCTGCCGTCGACTCGGGTCGTCTTCGGCAGGGGCTCCGCGGCGGACCTGCTGCCAGAGGTCGAGCGACTGGGCCTGGAGAGGATCGTCGTGATCGCGGACGCCGGCGCGGCCGAGGTCGCATCGAACTTGATCGCACCGCTCGGCGGGCGCGTCGCGGCGAGCTTCGACGGTGTTCGACCACACGTCCCGGCGGAGATGGCCACGCGGGCGCGCGAGCTAGCGGCCGACGCGAGAGCCGACGGCCTGCTGGCCATCGGCGGAGGCTCGACGACCGGCACCGCGAAGGCCGTCGCGCTGACCTCCCGGCTGCCGGTGCTGGCCGTGCCCACGACCTATGCCGGATCAGAGATGACCCCGGTGTGGGGAATCACGAGCGGGTCCACAAAGCGGACCGGCCGGTCCCTCGACGTGCTGCCCAGGACCGTGGTCTACGACCCCGGCCTCCTCGACGGGTTGCCGGCCCGTCTCGCGGCGACCTCATCGCTGAACGCGATGGCCCACTGCGTCGAGGCGCTGTCCGCGCCGGCGAGCAGCCCGCTCATCCGTATCGTCGCGTTGGAGGGGGTCAAGGCACTTCGCGAAGGACTCGACAAGATGGCGGCCGGTGCGACCCGCCGACCGGACGAGCTGCTCTACGGGGCGCACGTCGCCGGGACGGCCTTCGGCGTCGCGGGTTCGGGCCTGCACCACAAGATCTGTCACGTGCTGGGCGGCAGATTCGACCTCGCGCATGCGGAGCTGCACGCGGCGATCCTGCCGGCGGTGATCGAGTTCAACGCCCCCGCGTTGCCGGCCCGGATGGCGGACCTGGCGGCGAGTCTCGCCGCCGCGGATGCCGGGGTGGGGCTGCGGGCCCTCTACGACCGGCTGCGCCTGAACCCCACGCTGGAGTCGGCAGGTCTGCACCCGGCCGACTTCGAGGCGGCGGTGGACGCGGTGGCCGGGGTCTTGCCGCTCGACAACGTCCGGGCCGTCTCGCGAGCAGACGTGCGCGCGATTCTTGAGTCGGCATTCGCGGGAAGGAGGCGTACATGAGGACGAGTCCGACCGACCAGATCGAGCAGGCGGCACGAGAGCGGGCGGTTACCGAGGAGGTCGTCCGCAGCTTCGACCGGACGGAGTCCGAGCGTCTCCGCCAGCTCATGGCGTCCCTCGTGCGGCACCTGCACGCTTTCGCGCGAGACGTGCGACTGACCGAGGACGAGTGGCGGTACGCGATCCGGTACCTCACCGAGACCGGCCGGATCTGCACCGACACCCGGCAGGAGTTCATCCTGCTGTCCGACGTCCTGGGCCTGTCCACGCTGACCGTCGGGATCAACTCCCCGGTGCAGGGAGCCGCCACGCAGTCCACCGTGTTCGGGCCCTTCTTCGTGGAAGGCAGCCCCGAGGTCCCGCTCGGCGGCAGCATCGCCGGTGACCTCCAGGGCACACCGTGTTACGTGCAGGGGCGGGTCACCGGCACCGATGGACGGCCGGTGGCCGGCGCCCGGATCGAGATCTGGGAGGCCGACGAGGACGGCTTCTACGACGTGCAATACGCTGACGAGCGATACGGAGGCCGGGCTCAACTTCTACGATCGGCTGGCCGAGCGCACCGGCGAGCGCGAGATGACCGAATCGTTCGTCATCCCGATCCGGTCCGGCCGGGCATGGGAGGTCCCCGCGGGACATCTGTGCCGGATCATCACGACGGACGAGGGGCCACAGGTCGGCGACTTCAACGTCTGGAACCGCCACAACCCCAGGGAACGCCTCTGGGCCGCGCGGACCCGCCAGCTCCAACGCGCTCACGTGAGCCGTTACGACCGGCTTTGGTCCACACTTCCCTACCTGCGACCGCTGTTGACGGTCACCGGCGACTCCCTGGAGTCCTACGGGGTGGACGGCGACGGCGGACGGGTGCACGACCTGCTCGGCTCACGCTGCGACCCCTACGTCAACCGCATCCTCACCGGCGAGGACTTCGACTTCCACTGCCACTCCAACCTGGTCCGCGCCGTGCTGCCGTACGGCCTGACCGAGTCGGACGTCCACGACGTGCTCAACATCTTCCAGTGCACCGGCCTGAACGACGAGGACCGCTACTTCATGAAGGCGTCGCCCGCCAAGCCAGGGGACTTCTTCGAGTTCTTCGCCGAACAGGACCTGCTGTGCGCGCTGTCCACGTGCCCGGCGGGCGACCTCTCCCTGCCGTTCTGGGGTCCGGAGGCCCGCGATCCTCTGGAGGTGTGCAGGCCGCTGGCGGTCGAGGTCCACCGCCCGGCCGCCGGTCTGATCGATGGCTGGTCTCCGACGCCCCCGGCGTCGTATCAGGGCGTGCACGGCCTCCGTGCACCGGTCTGGTCTGTGAACGGGGGCTGATGTGTCCGAGCGCGCCCGGCCGGCCATCGACCTCAACGCCGACCTCGCCGAGGGGTTCGGCCGCTACGCGCTGGAGGGCGACATCGCGGTCATGCCCCTGGTCGACTCGGCCAACATCGCCTGCGGGTTCCACGCGGGCGACCCCAGGACCATCGACGCGGCGGTGTCCGCCGCCAAGCGGCACGGGGTGCGCGTCGGGGCGCACCCCGGGTTCCCCGATCTGGTCGGCTTCGGCCGCCGGATGATGGCGCTCGGAACCCATGAGATCACCACCGACCTGGTGTACCAGATCGGCGCGGTGGACGCGTTCTGCCGGCGGCACGGGGTCAGGCTCCGGCACGTCAAGCCGCACGGCGCGCTCGGCAACCTGGCATGGCAGGACCCCTCCGTGGCCGACGCCGTCGTGGCCGCGGTGGCGTCCGTCGATCCTGAGCTGGCCGTGCTGGCGATCAGCGGCTCCGCGCTGGAGAGCCGCGCCCGCGCGGCCGGGCTGCCCGTGGCCAGGGAGGCGTACCTGGACCGGGCCTACCGCGCCGACGGGACACTCGTGCCGCGCGCGGAGCCCGGCGCGGTGCTGCACGACGAGCACGCGATCGTCGAGCGGGCTCTGGAACTCGTCCGGCACGGAACCGTACGGGCCGTCGATGGCACCGTGCTCGACGTCGGCCCCGACACCCTGTGCCTGCACGGCGACACCGACATGGCCGCTCCCCTCCTCTCCGCCGTACGGACCGCGCTGGAGTCCGAGGGGGTGGCGCTGCGCGCCTTCGGTGACCCCGCTGATCTCCCGCGAACCGCCCACCCCGCCCCGAGGAGCACCCGCCGATGACCGTGGAAGCCGACGTCAGGGCCTTCATCCAGGCGAACGGCGATGCGTTCTTCGCCGACCTCGCCGAATGGCTGGCCATCCCCTCGATCTCCATCGACCCTGACCGAGCCGACGACGTCCGGCGATCCGCGGACTGGATCGCCGGCGCCCTCCGGCGGGCGGGCTTCCCGGCGGTGGAGGTGTGGCCGACGGCAGGCCATCCCGCGGTGTTCGCGGAGTGGCCCGCCGCGGAGCCGGACGCCACCACCGTGCTCGTGTACGGGCACCACGACGTCCAGCCGGTCGATCCGGTCGAACTGTGGGACACGCCGCCCTTCGAGCCGACGGTACGCGGCGAGCGGCTGTACGCGCGGGGCGCATCGGACGACAAGGGACAGATGCTCTTCCACGCCCTCGCCGTACGCGCGCACCTCGCGGTCACGGGCAGGTCCGCACCCGCGATCCACCTCAAGCTCCTCATCGAAGGCGAGGAAGAGGCCGGGTCGCCCAACCTCGACTCGCTCGTGCGCGGGCACGCCGATCGCCTCGCCTGCGACGTCGTCGTCAACTCCGACGCCAGCATGTGGTCCAAGGACGTCCCCACCACGTGCACCGGGATGCGCGGCGTCGTCGGAGCGCGGATCGTGTTCCGCGGGCCGTCGAGCGACGTGCACTCCGGGTCCTTCGGCGGTGCCGTGCGCAACCCTCTGACCGAGCTGTGCCGGGTGCTCGCCCGCCTGCACGACGACCAGGCCCGGGTCGCCATCCCCGGCTTCTACGATCGCGTGGCCGAGATCACCGAGGCCGAACGGGACCTGTTCGGGCGGCTGCCGTTCGACGAACGGGAGTGGCTGGCCAAGGCGCGGTCGCGGGTCGCGTACGGCGAGCAGGGCTACACCACGCTGGAACGCGTTTGGGCCCGGCCCACCGCCGAGCTGAACGGCATCTGGGGCGGGCACCGGGGCCCCGGGCTCAACACCATCATCCCCAGCGAGGCCGGGGCCACGGTCACCTTCCGGCTCGTGGCCCACCAGGAACCCCTGGAGATCCAGCACGCCGTCCGGCGGTGGGTGGAGGACCTGACGCCCCCCGGCATCGAGGCTCAGGTCGAGTTCTACGCCGATGGCGTCCGGCCCATCCTCACGCCGCTCGGCCATCCGGCCCTCGGGGCGGTGACCCGTGCCCTGGAGCGCGCCTTCGACCGTGAGGTGCTCTACACCCGCGAGGGGGGATCGGGCCCCTCGGCCGTCCTTCGCGATGTGCTCGGAGCCCCCGTCGTGTTCGTCGTGATGACGGTGCCCGACGACGCCTACCACGGGCCGAATGAGAAGGTGGAGATGCCGTTGCTGCTCAAGGGCGCGGAGGCGGTCGCGTACCTGTGGGACGAACTCGCGAGTCCCGGCGAGCTGCGGTGACCAGCGGTGCGGGCAGGGTCGCCGGAATCCGCCCGGCCGGCGACCGGGCGGTCCTGATCGAGCTGGACGACCTGGACAGCGTGCGGCGGCTGCACGAGGAACTGTCGCGGGCCCACATCACAGGCGTGGCCGACATCGTCCCCGGGGCTCGCACGCTCCTCGTGATCGCGGACCGGCCGCACGGCACCGCCCTGGCCGCCGCCGTACGCCTCGCCCGCGGACCGGCGGCCCCGTCCGGCGGGACGGCGCCGCCGGCGACCGTGCGGCTCCCCATCCGGTACGACGGCGCGGACCTCGCGGACGTGGCGAGACGTTGCGGGATCACCGTCGCGGAGGTGATCGAGCGGCACAGCCGTCCCAGGTACACCGCCGCCTTCCTCGGACTGTCGCCTGGGTTCGCCTATCTCGTCGGCCTGGATCCGGTCCTGCGGCTACCGCGGCGAGACACCCCCCGGACCTCGGTACCCGCCGGCGCGGTCGCCATGGCCAGTGAGTTCACGGGCGTCTATCCGAGGTCGTCACCGGGCGGCTGGCACCTGCTCGGCACCGTGGAGGAACGCCTGTGGGATCTCGATCGCGACCCCCCGGCACTGATCACGGCCGGGGTCGCCGTGCGTTTCGAGCCGATCGCATGAGAACCATCGACGTACCGTACTTCCTGGTCCGAGAACCGGGACCGCTCACCCTGGTGGAGGATCTCGGCCGTCCCGGCCACGCCGCCCTCGGCGTCCCGCCGTCGGGAGCGCTCGACGCGCCCGCGCTGAAACTCGCCAACCGCCTGGTCGGAAACCCCGAAGGCGCCGCGGGTCTCGAAATCGCCTTCGGGCACCTGATCGGCGAGTTCTCCGACGGCCGATGGTTCGCCGTGACCGGCGCCGATCTCGACGCCCGGCTCCACGAGACCCCGCTGACCCCCAACGTGCCCTACTACGCCGCACCGGGGCAGGTGCTGCGCCTGGGGGGCCGCCGGGGGCGTGGTGTGCGGGCCTACCTCGCGATCTCCGGCGGTATCGAGGTGCCCGCGGCACTGGGCAGCAGATCGGCGGACCTGATGTCGGGCCTTGGCCCCGCCCCGCTGCGCCGCGACCGGCGGCTCCCGCTCGGGCGTCCGTCCGGCCGGCTGCCCGGCGTCGATGTCGCACCCGTCGGCGCGATCGTCCAATCACCCACTCTGGAGATCGTCCCGGGCCCTCGCGACGACTGGTTCACACCGGACGCTGTCTGGAACCACCGGGGCCCCTCAAGCGGAGGCCAATCCGCGCCCTCAGGTGGCTTGAGCTGGGCAAATAGCCCATGCGTCGCGTAGGTTGCGCAAGATCACCCCTCGAATATCCCCAGCTCTGGATCGTGAGGGCAAGCCAACCTCACGATGACGATCGAGAAGGACCATGCGATTGAGGCAGGAGTTGCTACTGAACGCGGCGCCTTGTTTGACGTTCGTTGAACGCTAGTTCCCATGGTTGTCGAAACTGCGCAGGATCGCCACCAAGCTGACTCACCAGTCGCTCAAGGGTTGGCCAGCTAGGCAGATAGCGTCCAGCAAAGATCGCATACGCCGTCGATCGCCCCATTCGTGCCCGGAACGCATGTAACTCCACTTTCCACGGCGACCCGTTGCGAAGTTCGTCCAGCATGTTCAGGAGTTGCTGGTGAGCCGGGCCAGGTTTCTGATGTTTCTTATCGGGGAGGCTGGAATCTACGCTCCGTGACTCATCGACTGCATCTGTCCAGAGGCGAAGAAGCTCCTTCGCCGCTTCCTGTCCCGCGAGTGCCTCCGCAAGAGTCTCCGTGATGGCGTGACTCGGTAAGTTTGGGCCGGTCAGAGCCTTATAGACAGCTTGATGAGAGCAGGGAACCATCTTGGCAATAGCGGCAACGGATAGGTCACCGTTCTCTAGGACAAGCTTCTGCATAGACCTAAAGAAGTCAAGCTGTCTCCCTTCAGGAAGGGATGGGAGACGGAGCCGCTTCTTCGCCATGACTCATTCACCTCGGCGAACATCGTAGCGAGTTCGGTGCTACTCCTACGACCTCATCTTCATATCAACCTTATGGACGTTAAATATCAGAATGCATGAGACGTGTGACCTGGGGGTTTGTGTGTGTGCAAGACTGAATTTCCATAGACAGCATGAGGACCCGTGTGTCACGCCGACGCTGGCGGCCAACCTGACCGGCGCGTCACACGGGCCCTCTCAAGACGAAGGAGCACGATGACCGAACTCCGTCCGCATACCATCATGCCTGAAGAAGGCAGGCCAAAGGCCAAGAAGGCATCATCCGCACACAGCCACATGAGCGCTCGGGCCAAGTCGTTCGTGGATTTGGCCGCGCTCGTCGTGGTCGTAGCTGCCCCGGTCCTCCTGGTGTGGGTGGGGCAGGCGAGCGTGGCCGTGATCCTTGCTGTCGCCGAGTTTGTGGCGATCGTCCTGCGCGCGTGGTGGCGCGGGCACAACTAGCTAGGTGGGCGAGCCGGTTCTGGCTGGTCGGGCAGCCGGAACCGGCCTATCGGTCATGGCCACGTCGAAGGCAGTGCCTCGGAGGTTCTCGAAGCGCCTGGGGAGAGCTGGGCATCCGCACCAGACAGTCAGGAGGGCGGCGGGTCTACGCATGCCCGCTCGTAAGCGGTAAGGACGTAGTCAGGGATCGGCTCGTGAACGACAAGATCAATGCCGTGTCCGAGTGCCCACTGCCGGACGGTCCTGGCGTCGTGCTGGATTTTCTCAGCAGGGATCTTAACGCCAGATATCTTGGGCCTTGGGCGTATCAGGAGGTCGAGAAACTCATCCACCGAAGGCACTTCGGCTCCGCGGTCCGCGCGTGAGGGTGGTTCCTCCCAGAGGGGAATCTGTGACATGCAGGGGCGCTCCTGGTCGATCGCGGCGGTTGCTCAGGGGGCGGGCAGTACGTCGCTCGCTCACAGTCCGGCTTGTCGGCGACTCTCACATGCGGCAATGCTGACCCAATAGGAAGGTAGTGTGACAAAGGGGATATTTAGTGCATAGGGTCCACTTTGGCGGCGATCTAGTCGAGATTAAGTATGCTAATCCATGCTGGCATGCCGCTCTGTGTCTCGGATGTCGGGTATCCGGCTGGCAGGCTGGCGACCGCGTCCAGGGATGCGGTGTGCGAGGCTAGGTTCGTGTTGAATTGCAGGGTTATGAACGAACGAGTCCCCGCTCTCGGCATCACCTGTGACGCTCCATTGCTGGCCAGGTCATCGATGAGGAAGTCGTGGCCAGCGCTGACTGCTGGCAACGGTCTGCCCAACCATCGCCACGACGATCGCCAATCGCCGGTCTCGCTGATTTGGACTTCTCCAAGAGGATGTAGAAAACAAGATATTGTGTGCAGATTCTTGGTGGATCGGCCTCGCTTAGGATCAGCTTCTATTCAGTCCTATCAATCGATCTGCAGCAGGTGACCCTGTTGTATACAGTGAGGGTAGCCTCCGCTTGTAGAGGAGGCGCACTCCGGAAACTGTCGGTGCGCTCTACTAGACATGCCGCCGTGCCTAGTTGTTGAGGAGGTAGATCATGACTCTCAATGGCATGCTGGAAGCGTTAAACGCCGCAGCTCCGGATGCGCGTCAAGGACTGGTTTCCGCCTATGCTGGGCAGTTGGCGTCATACGAGGGCTCCGAGTCCCTAGGGCAACTCCTGGGTGTGCCGGATCCGGCGGCGAGCGATGTGGCGCGGCGTTGTAAGACTGTGCGAGCGCGCAATATCCTGATCAACAACGCCATTGGTGATTCGAGGGACTTGCTGCGCTGGGTCGTCTCTGACATTCGGCACCTCCGCACCTGCGGTAGGCAGTCACTTGTTGATATCTTGAGCGCCCTGCTTATCTCGCTGGTGGATGGTAATACCGGGGATCAAAACGACGGCGAACAGACGTCTCGCCTCAGGATTGATGCGACCCTAGGCGATCTATTGGAACGATGGGCGGCCTCGCTAGATGAGCGACGGCGGCTGATCTTTCGCCATCGGGTGGTCCGCAGAGATCGGAACCTTGATTACTTGGGCAACGAGCTGGGTGTGAGTCGTGAGCGGATTCGCCAGCTCGAAAAGAAAGTGGCTGAAGACTTCGCCGGTTGGCGCGAAACGACAGCGGTTGCGGAGCGTGTCTCAGAGCTGAGCGATGCAGTCCGCGTACACGCATCCCCGCTCATGACGATTGAGCAAGCGATTGCGAGGATCGCCGAGCTTTCCGCTGAAATTTATTCGTTCAGTCTCGAGCTGTCCGCCTTCCTCGGGGTGCTACTGCCCGATCTTGACATCGACGAACCTTGGCTGGCGATGACATCGCTGTCGGATCTCCGTGATGCAACCTTCCATGCAGCCGTCTGTTGTGATTTGGTCGAGGGGCAATGTGCAACCCTGGACCAGATTCGCGCTGAGCTGCTGCTGGACGCTGCGGACTGGGCTGCCTGGCTGAATTACTGCGGGCTTCGTTCGCTTGGGGATCTGGTGGTTCGCAAGGGTGCGTCCCAGCCTGAGCTGACGGTCGCTGTCCTCAGAGCGGAAGGACGTCCCTTGAGCGTAGAAGAGATCGCAGAGCGGATTCAGGTCGATACGATCAGATCGCTACGCAATCGACTGCAGGAGGACGATCGGATTTCAAGGGTGGGCCCCAACTCATATGGGTTGCCCGAGTGGGACCTTGAGACGTACGAGGGCATCCGCGAGGAGATTGTTCAACGCATCGAACGCGGCGGCGGCAGGGCATGGCTGTCTGACGTGGTTGATGAACTCGTCGAACAGTTTGGCGTCTCGCCGGCCAGTGTTCGCGCCTACGCGGCGCGGCGGGAGTTCTCTCGTAGGGATGGGTGGATCAGTTTGGCAGGGAATGGAGATGACGGGCCAAGCCAGGCACCACGCAGAATGCCCACCCCTGGAGAGACCCGTAGGTGCTTCTTCCTCAGGGGACAGTGGTGGTTCCGTGTAGACATCAACAAGGAGGTTCTGCGCGGGTCGGGCTTTACGGCGCCACGTGGCGTAATGGCCTTGTTCCAAGTCGCGGAGGGGACTGAACGCGTCTTCGCTGCTCTGGCCCAGGAGATCCGCATCTCCTGGGCAGCACCCCAGCCGCAATTCGGAAGCATCCGTTCACTGGCCACAGAGCTTCAGGCCAAGATCGGTGATGTGCTCTGGCTCGCACCGACCGACCATGGCACGGTTCGTGCCCGGCTGGTTCGGGCCTGGAGTAAGACCGAGGATGACGAGATCGCGCTTCGCGCCGGTGCCCCACGGGGATTGAGTGGAGAGGACCTGCGATCCGCCATAGCCGGCGCCCTTGCACTCTCTGCGCAAACCTCCTGGGCTGCTCTCGTGATGGCCTTGCGTGCTCGCGGCGACCTTAACCTCGCCGAAATCTTAGAGAGCTACACCCTGAGTGAGTCTTTTCGAGCACACGATTCTGTTCCTGATCTCGATGACTTCTTCGCTGCGCTTGGTGGCCAGTGATGGCTGAAATGCTGCGCGCCTTGACCATCGAGGACAGTTACAGGAGCGACCGTAGCAACGCCGTGGGCGAGTTCTATGTCCCCTGCCTCTCGCTCGCGAACCGATACGACCGAGCAGTCGGATACTTCACCAGCAAGTCTCTCGCACTGGTCGCTCGCGGGTTGGAAGGCTTTAGACGTAACGGAGGTCGTATTCGCCTCATAGCCAGTCCGCACCTAACGGACAGCGACATCGAGGAGATGCGGGCTGGGTATGCGTACCGAGAGATCATCGCCAAGGCAGTGCTCCGTGAGCTGGACCTAGACACCGAGCGTCCTCGGAAAGAACTCGCCGGGCTTGGGCTCCTCGGCCATCTCATTGCTCAAGGCGTGCTGGATGTGAAGATCGCTATCGTCCACGGCAGGGAAGGCCTTGCGCTCTACCACGAGAAGATTGGCCTCATCTCCGACAAGTATGGGGACACCGTCGCATTCACCGGTTCGATGAACGAGACCAGCTCCGCCTTCCTTGACAACTTCGAATCGATCCAGGTCTTCAGATCGTGGGAAGAGAACGACAAGGGCCGGGTGGACATCCTCCGATACGACTTCGATGAGCTGTGGGCCGGACGCACGCCACGGCTGGAGATCCTCCACTTTCCCGCTGTCGCGAAGGAGCGGTTCATCGCATTGGGCGAACGTGCCGGCGAGTTGCCGACCGGGACCGAAAGTCCTGAGCCACTGGTCGTGTCCACCGATCTCACGACCATGGGATGGGTGCGAGTGCCGCATGATGTGGAGCTGCGGGACTACCAGAAGACTGCGGTAGCGAAGTGGCTGAGCGCCAATGGCCGTGGCATGCTCCAGATGGCTACCGGCACTGGAAAGACGATCACCGCATTGGCGGCGCTCGACCAGATGGGGCGACAGCTTCACGCTCGTGATCTGTCCTTGGTCACGGTGGTTGTCGTCCCGCTCCTGGACCTTGTCGAGCAGTGGTCCGCAAAGCTTCGCAACTTCGGCGTTGTGCCGATCAAGTGCCGTGACTTGGTCGCGTCGTGGGAGCCGGCGGCGCGCAATGCGATAGCCGCTCTTCGGGCGCGCCGAGAAGGGAGCATCACATTGGTGGTCACCAATGCAACCTTCCGCGCGGCATCCTTCCAGGGGCTCCTTGCCGCCGTCGATCTGCCTCTGCTGATCGTCGCCGATGAGGCGCACCATCTGGGGGCAGAACATCTGCTGACGGCTCTCCCGGCACATGCCCAGTTCCGCCTCGCCCTTTCCGCCACACCGGAGCGATGGTTCGACCCGACGGGCACCGACGCCCTCAAGGACTACTTCGGGGACATTCTCATCGAACTTGGTCTCAAGGAGGCGATCGACCTAGGGGCGCTGACGAGATACAGATACCACCCAGTCCTCGTCCCCCTGGGCGACGACGAGGCAGAGCAGTACACCGAGCTCACCGTGAAGATCGGCGCGCTTATGAGATCGCAGGAGCCGGAGTCGGTGAGCGAGGATGAAAACTCACCGCTCGGAATGCTGCTAGGGATGCGGTCTAAGGTCCTCGGGCACGCTCGAGCCAAGGTGCCAGCCCTTCGGGAGGCACTGGAAGGACACAGGCACAGTTTCTTCCAGTTGATCTACTGCGCTGAGGGCGGCACACCGCTGATTGACGGCGGAACCGGGCCACGTCAGGTCGAGCAAGTCATCGAGCTGGTGGGCAAGGAGTTGGGTCTCAGAGCTCATACGTTCACCTCCAGAGAGCACAAGCGGCAACGCAGGGATCTGCTCCGATCGTTCGCGACTGGGCGTGACCTACAAGTTCTTGTGTCCATGCGCTGTCTGGACGAGGGGGTCGACCTCCCGGATGCTCGCGTGGCGTACATGCTCGCGAGTAGCACCAACCCTCGACAATTCATTCAGCGCCGTGGTCGGATCCTTCGAAGGGCGCCAGGGAAGAGCTTCGCGGAGGTTATCGACTTCGTGGTGACGCCCCCACAGGACCCTGCCCTGTTCGAAATCGAGCGCCGGCTCTTCCGGCGAGAGCTGGCTCGATGCGTCGAATTTGCCGGGTACGCGGAGAATCACGGCGAAGCCCTCGCCAAACTGAGGGAATTGCGCGATTATTACCAACTTCTTGATGTGTGAAGGGTGGAGAATAGACAGTGAGCGACCAGAACGAGCGCGAGATCGTCGGTCGTATCTATGCGGAGCTAAGCGATGAGGCGAAGAAGCTTATCGTGGACGTTCTGACTTTGGAGAAGGAGAACCTGCATCTGGGAGACACCGCGACGGTGACGCGCAACGTGAGCGACCAGATCATCCGGAGGGTTGAGGGCATCATCAAGTGAAGCTGCTGTCGATCGAGCTTGAGAACTTCAGACCGTACGGCGGACGTAGCAGCATCTCGTTCGCCCAGGAGCCGGGGCACAACGTCACGCTGGTATACGGCACCAACGGTGGCGGTAAGACGACCCTGCTCAACGCCTTCACCTGGGCCCTCTACGGGCATCTCAGCGCAGATGTCGAGCAGCAAGACAGATTGATCAACAACGGGATCTGGCAGGAAGCACGCGTCGGTTCGTCGGTGGACATGTCGGTGACCATTGAGTTCGAACACGAAGGCCGCACCTACACTGCACGCCGGTTTCTCACAGCGGAGAAGCAGAGTTCAGACCAGCGTTTGCCCAAGGCACAGCTGCTCCTCCTCGAGCGTGACGACAGGGGCGTCACCAAAGAGCTCAAGAGCGCTCAGGGACACATAGACAAGATTCTTCCCGAGCGCCTCAGCAAGTTCTTCTTCGTCAACGGTGAGCGCATCGAGCAGTTGGTCCGCAAGGAGGCCTACGCGGAGATCCAGCATGCGATCAAGACACTCCTCGGCCTAGAGCAGCTCGAGCGAGCCCTCAAGCACCTACCTACGGCGGCGAACAAGCTGCGTCACCAGCTGAAGTCCGAGGGGGCTAACAGTGAGCTCGCCGAGCGCCTGACTGCTGAGATCGATGCCATCTTCAAGGAGACGGAAGAGAAGAAGCAGGAGAAGGAGTCTCTTAACACTGAAGTTCAGCACCTCAAGGATGAGATTGAGCTACTCGCGGCACGTCTCAAGTCCCTGGACGGTGCCAAGCAACTTCAGCTTGAGCGTGAGCGCCTGGAACGGGAACGTGAGAGCGCCCATGAGTCACTGCGCAAGCTCGAAGACGAGCGCTCTCGGGTGCTCGCAGATTCAGGTTATCTAGCCTTCCTTCCTGATCTGCCTGAGGAGATCATCGCTGCCTGTGATGCACTTCGCGAGCGCGGTGAGCTGCCCGCACCATTAAAGCGCACGTTCATCGACGACCTTCTCGTAGAGGGCGAGTGCATCTGCGGTACCCATCTCACCGAAGGCTCGCCCGAGCGAGCAGCATTGGAAATGTGGCGTGCGCGTGCTGGCCTTGCCGACGTGGAAGCGGCATGGAATCAACTTCGCGGCGCTGTAGCCGGCTTGGAGGAGCGGCGTCGTGGCACGATGGATCGGTTGGCGGAGACGGATCGGCTGATCGGTGAGGCATCAGACAAAGAGCGCACGCTGGTTGAGCAGCTCAACGAGGTTTCCATTGAGATCAAGAAGCTGCCGGCGGAAGACATCAGTGCAATCGAAGTGCGACGCAGCAAGATGATCGACAAGTTGAGCGAGACGAGCAGACGCCTCGGCACAATCGACGAGCACCTCGACTTCCTGGCCAACCAGAAAAGGCAGAAAGAGGAGCAGGTCGACAAGATTCAGGTCAAGGACGAGAACAACCAGCGGATCCAGCGCCGGATCGCCGTGATCCGAGAGACCGAGACCGCGCTCCGGCAGATCCTTGAGCTCTTGTCCGACAGCATCCGCCGCCGTCTGGACACCCGCATCCGAACCCTGTTCAAACAGGCGTCGCTGAAGAACTACGAGCCGGAGCTTACGCCGGGATTCCAGCTGGAGTACTGGGAGCGGATAGGCGATGAGAAGGTCCCGGCCCCCAAGTCCACTGGTGAGAACATGCTGCTCTCACTCTCCTTCGTCGGCGCCATCGCGCAAGAGTGCCGCGACGCTGCCACGAATCCGAACCCCTTCTTCGGAGGCGTCGGCGGCGAGTATCCGATTGTCATGGACGCGGTGTTCGGCAACCTAGACGATGACTACCGTCGGCAGATCGCCAGGTTTCTCCCAGAGATGACCTCTCAGGTGGTGGTCCTGTCCAGCAAGGCCCAAGCCGAAGGGGTCGCCGAGAACTCGCTGCACCCGCGCGTGGGCAAGCAGTATGTGATTACGACCCATACGACGAAAAGTGACCTGCAGGACGTTACGAAGAAGATCGCTGTGAACGGGAGAGAGTACCCGTACCAGGTACTGGGATCTTCCTTCGACGGCGCAGAGTTCACTGAGGTGGCGCAATGATGACGAGCCCCAGTGAGCAGCGAGTTCGTCGGCCCAAGGGGCACGAGAGTCTGATCCAGCAGCTGAGCAAGGACGGCGATGGTCCATTCACCAGTATGGCCGCGACCTTACTTTTTGCAGCGTCCGTCGGCTACGCCCATGAGCGTAGGGAGGAGTTCAGCGAGACCGGCGAACCCATTCGGTACGAAGTCTTGCGCCGCTCTCCGACTGCCGAGGCATTCATCGACTCCCTCGGGGTACTGGAGCACCCTGGCGACGCTTCCATCCTGAGTGAGGAGCGCCTCGGGGAGCGGGTCACAATCTTCGAAGAGTATGCAAACGGTGGTCTCAACTACATCCAAGGCGAGATCAACGCGAGCAAGTCGCGGGTCATGGACGTGTTGTTGGAGATGGTACGACGAGCTGGCCGGGATCAGAGGTCCGGAGGGCTTCCCCCAGAGCTAGGCCAATTCTTCAGCCCTCCGGAGTTCTGAACCCCATGATGGGCATGTGACTCTCGCAGAGCAGATGGGCGGCGCTTGGGAAACCGAGCGTCGCCTGACCGCCATCGGCAGAACGGGACTTTCCGTACCCGCGCGTCAGGCTGTGGTGGACCAGCAGATCACGTCTGACTCGTCAGTCCTGGACTATGGCTGCGGACGAGGGGATGATGTCCGGGCTCTACAGGGGGTCGCCATGAGAGCGGTCGGCTGGGACCCCCACTATCACCCCGAAGGCAGCCTCAACCCATCGGATGTCGTGCTGCTGACTTATGTCCTCAACATCATCGAGGACCCGGAGGAACGGCGTCGTACGCTCGTCAAGGCGTGGGGGCTTGCTAAGGGGATCTTGGTGGTCTCCGCTCGTCTCACCTGGGAGAAGTCCAAGATCAAGGGCACGGGTTTCGGCGACGGAGTCCTTACCAGCCGGCGGACGTTTCAGCACCTGTTCAGTGCTGGAGAGCTCCGAAGTTGCGTTGAGGATGCCACAGGCGTCCGGTGCGTCTCTGCGGCTCCCGGAATCGTCTATGCCTTCAAGCGTGATGAAGCGCGCCTGGGCTATCTGGCTCGTCGGATCGCACCCGCGGCCATTTGGCTGGCCTCTGACGACGCGGCATCGGCGATAGCCTCGGTAGTCGACTACACAGAGCGACGCGGGCGGGTGCCGCGTGTAGAGGAGATGCCGGCGCAGATGGCGGAGCTCCTAGCCCATTTGAACACCGCAGAACTGCAGCGGATCGTCCGGGTGTCGGCCGATCCAGACAAGGTCGTGGAAGGTGCGAAGAGATCCACCTTGACCACGCTGCTGTTCCTAGGTGTGGAGCTGTTCAATGGGCGTGCCCCCTTCGGATGCCTCCCCCTTCCCGTGCAGCTCGACGTGAGAGCGTTCTTCAACTCCTACAGGGAAGCATGCATGCGGTCCGATCGTCTGCTGCTCAAGCTGCGCGATGATGCCTATGTCCGTGGTGCGATGAACGGGTCAAAGGCTGGCAAGCTCACGCCAACAGCCCTGTACGTGCATCGCCGGGCAATTGATCACATGCCCGTTGTGCTACGCCTGTATGAGCACTGCGCTTCGCTCGCGGCAGGACGTCCGCAGGAGTGGACCCTGGCCAAGCTGCGCCATCAGGGTAGGGGAGTGAGTTGGCTGGACTATCCCGAGTTCGACACGGATCCGCATCCGCGGCTGCGATCGTCCTACATGGTCGATCTCACCACATTCAAGACCTCACACATGCCCTACGAGCAGTCGGAGAACAGACCTCTACTCCATCGCAAGCATGAGTTTCTTCACCCGGATGACCCCAGTGTTCCGAAGTATCGGCGACTAACCGAGAGCGAGCTGCGAGCCGGCCTATACGCCAATCCCCATCTCATTAGGACGGAGCAGGGCTGGGAGGCCGAGCTAGTCCGCTGCGGCCGCCAGCTCCGTGGTCACCGACTGATCAAGAGGAAGTGACCGGTGCGATGCCGGATTGGTACTCGGCGATGATACTTGCGAACTCGTCGACGTCCAGTGCCTGAGCCTGGTCGGGGAACCAAGAGAGGCGCAGCCCGTTGCTGGCCTGTTCTTCGGGCAGTCCCATCGCTGCGAGAACATGGCTTGGGGTGTACGACGCACTTGTACAGGCGGATCCGGTGGCCACCGCGGCGTAGTTCTTCAGCTGCAAGATCAAGGCCTCAGTGTCCACGCCCGCGAACGACAGGTTGAGGATGTGCGGGACCACGTGCTCTTGGTCGCCATGGAGGTTGAAGCGGGTCTTGTCGAGTCCCTTCAGCAGACGGGCGCGGAACTCGCTGGCCGCTTGCAGCCACTGTGTACGTTCGCTTTCGAACACCTCAAGAGCTTTGGACAGACCCATGATGAGGGGAACCGGAAGTGTGCCGGGGCGGAGCTTGCGTTCCTGGCCGCCTCCGTACATCAGCGGGGTCAGCGGCACGGAGTCCCGCCCGCGGCGTCTGATGAGCAGGCCGCCCACTCCCTTGGGCGCTCCAATCTTGTGCCCGCTGAAGCTGATGAGATCGATTGGTGCACGAAGGTCGTCTGGCAGCTTGCCGAAGCCCTGGGCCGCGTCAACGTGAAGATACGTGGAAGTGGAGCGGAGATGCTCGGCCAGCGCGGCGACGGGCTGGATGACACCAGTCTCGTTGTTGACCTGCATGACAGATACAAGCAGCGTGTCAGGACGTAGCCGTTCCAGTACGGCTTCCGCGCTCACGCGGCCGGAGGAGCCCGGTTCGATCAGCTCGACCTCGAAACTCTGTGACTGTAGGTGCTCCAGTGGCTCCAGCACAGCCTTGTGCTCAATTGCGGTGCTGATGATGTGACGGCGTTCAGCCTTAGCGCCGAAAGGAGCCAGCCCCAGGATGGCGATGTTGTTGCTCTCGGTTGCACCGCTGGTGAAGATCAACTCATCCGGGCGTGCGCAGAGGTGGGCTGCGATGCCTTCACGAGCGCGGGCTACTGCCTTCTTGGCGCGAGTTCCATACTCATGGGTACGCGAGCCCGCATTGCCGAAATCTTGGGACATCCAGTGCAGGACGACCTCGGCGACCTCCGGGAGCACCCTCGTCGTTGCCGCAGCATCCAGGTAGGCGACCACATGCACCCCAGCTCTCATCATTGTTGGCATCACATCACGTGTGTACGTTAAAACGCACACGTACCTACGGTACCGTGGACTACGTGGGATCACATGCGCTGGTGCAGCAAGGTGGGGGCGCCACCACTGCGGGCTTCGAGTACATCTTCCCGGCTATCCGCGGTTTGCAGGCAGGACGTGAGTACTACGTATCGATGTGTCCGTTGCGCCTCATCCCCAAGATCTTTTTGTTCGATGAGGATGAGCTAGCGCCGGAGGTTCGAGCGCAGCGAGTCCTGAACAAGGGACGAGTTCCAGCACTCGCGCAGTACATCCTGGAGAACCCTGACGATTACGTCTTTTCTGCGCTAACCGCCTCCGTCGATGGCTCCATGCGCTTCGTGGGCGTGGCGGACCAAGGCCCAGGGTTGCGGGTCGGTCAGCTGCACATCCCGATGGCCTCGCGCTTCTTGATCAATGACGGCCAGCACCGACGTGCAGCTATCGAGGCGGCACTCAAAGAGAACCCATCACTCGGTGATGAGACCATCGCTGTCGTCTTCTTCCACGACGCGGGCCTCGAGCGCAGCCAGCAGATGTTCGCTGACCTGAACCGCCATGCTGTGCGGCCGGCCCGTTCCATTGGAGTCCTCTACGACCATCGGGATGAGCTCTCACAGCTGACGCGGCTCCTTGCGCTGAAGTGCCCGGTGTTCCGCAACTTCGTTGAAATGGAGAGCAGCAACCTCTCAGCTCGATCGCGCAAGCTCTTCACGCTCAGCGCCCTGTACTCGGCGATGAGTGCCCTTCTACAAGGGCTGGAGCTGACTAGCGGCAAGGACGGGGAACGCCTGCCGTGGGACTACTGGGAAGCTATAGATGCACTCATCCCGGACTGGGGAGAAGTGCGGAGACGATCTCTCTCCGCCTCCGAGATCCGCAAGCAGTACCTACACACGCATGGGATCGCCCTTCACGCGCTAGGGCTGCTCGGAAACACACTACTTCGCGGTTCCCTTGATCCAGAGGCGTGGAAGCCGCGGCTGGCGCCGCTTCGAGATGTGGACTGGTCGCGGACCAATCCTGACTGGGAGGGACGTGCGATCATCGGTGGCCGTGTCTCGAAGAATCACCAAAACGTCGTACTTACCGTGAATTATCTACGCAAGCAGCTCGGTCTCGAACTGACTGCCGATGAGCAGCAGGCAGAAGACGCCTACCAGCGAGGAGAGCGATGAGCACCCCGACGCGCAGTGCCGTCATGCTGAACACCCCCATCCGGCGCGCTGTCCCCTTTGAGAGTCAAGGCGGTCTCGCCGCGGTGGTGAACGAGCTGACCGCAGAGATCCGTGAGCTGTACCTGGCCGATCAGGTTCCTTGGGTCGTGGGCTACAGCGGCGGCAAAGATTCCACTGCGGTACTGCAACTCGTGTGGCTGGCGCTACAAGGCCTAGAGCCCGATCAGCGCACCAAGCCGGTCTATGTCATCAGCACGGACACCCTGGTTGAGAATCCGGTAGTCGCTGCTTGGGTGACCCAATCACTGGAGACCATGCGCAAGGCTGCAGAGAAGCAGCAGCTCCCGATCCAACCAAACCGGCTGGTGCCTGATGTGAAGGACACCTTCTGGGTCGGCTTGATCGGCAAGGGATACCCCGCTCCGAAGCCGAAGTTCCGCTGGTGCACCGAACGCTTGAAGATCAAGCCTTCTAATTCGTTCATTCGCCGAGTCGTGCATGACCACGGTGAGGCGATCTTGGTGCTGGGCATCCGCAAGGCCGAGAGCCAGGCTCGCGCCCGAGTGATGGAGCGCCACGAGAAGCGCCGTGTCCGTGACCGTCTCTCGCCCAACGGCAACCTTCCCAACTCCCTCGTCTACAGCCCCGTCGAGGCATGGAGCAACGACGAGGTCTGGACGTTCTTGATGCAGCAGCCCAACCCCTGGGGGCATCCGAACAAGGATCTCCTCACCATGTATCAAGGAGCCTCGAGCGATGGAGAATGTCCACTCGTGGTGGATAACACCACTCCTTCCTGTGGTGACAGCCGCTTCGGCTGCTGGACGTGCACCCTCGTCGACAAGGACAAGTCCATGTCGGCGATGATCCAGAACGACGAGGAGAAGGAGTGGATGCTTCCCCTCCTGGAGCTACGGGACGAGCTCGACGCTCCCGACGACAGCCACCTGCGTGACTTCCGGAAGATGAACGGCACGATTCAGCTCTTCCACGATCGCAACGTTCCTGGACCGTACACACAGAAGGCCCGTGAGGAGTGGCTCCGCAAACTCCTTAACGCGCAGACCTGGATCCGACAGAACGCTCCAGAGCATGTGCGGGGTATCGAGCTAATCACCATGGACGAGCTGCATGAGATCCGACGCATCTGGGTCTTCGAGAAGCATGAGGTCGAGGATTCGCTGCCCCAGATCTACAAGCAGGAGACGGGCGAGGAGTTCCCCGGCAGTCCGCTCGACCAGCACCTTGCAGTGGCCGCGGACGAGGTGGAGCTGCTTCGTGAGGTCTGCGACGGAGACGACCTGCACTTCGAGACGATGCGTGAGCTACTTGCGGTTGAACGGAAATTCCGCACGATGACTCGTCGCTCCGGACTGTTCGAAGCACTTGAGAAGGCGATCAAGAAGGGTTACTACACGGATGCGGAGGATGCGGTCGAGCTAGCCAAACGCAATCAGCAGAACAAGGTCGCCCCCACCCTGATCGGATTGGATGAAGAGAGCACCGATGCTCCTGCATGAGATCACTCTCGAGAACTTCGGAGCGTACCTCGGCAAGCAGGTCCTCTCTCTGAATCCCAAGCCGGGCAAGCCGATCATCCTGATCGGAGGTCTCAACGGCTGCGGGAAGACGACGCTGCTAGATGCTATCCAACTGGCGTTGTACGGCTCCCGGGCACGGTGCAGCGGTAGGGGAAATCGCTCCTACGACGCGTTCCTCCGTGACAGCGTGAACCGTCAGGCCATGCCTAAGCAGGCAGGTGTGAAACTATGGTTCTCGACCACGATTGAAGGGGAGCAACGTCATTACCGTATTGAGCGAAACTGGTCGATCTCGGGAAAGACCCTCCGGGAGTCGCTTGCGGTCTTCGTCAACGGCGAACACGATAAGGCCGTCAGTGACACATGGGCGGACTATGTAGAGGATCTCCTACCGCTGGAAGTCGCATCTCTCTTCTTCTTTGATGGCGAGAAGATCGAATCGCTTGCGGATCCTGAGCGGGCTGCTCCAGTCATCGAGTCGGCGGTTCAATCGCTTCTAGGAGTCAGCACAGTCGAACAGCTGCGGACCGACCTGCTAGCTCTTCAACGACGCCAGAAGGTGAGCCGAGAGGACAAGGTAGCCCTGGAGCTGATCGCTACCATCGAAGCTCAGCTTGAGGAAAACGAGGTGGCCAGAGCAGATGCGCTTCAGCGAGTCGCTTCCGCAAAAGCTGGTCTCCTACATGAAAAGAAGGAGCTGAAGGCCGTCGAGGCCGCCTTCGCTAAGGAAGGGGGAGACCTCTTCCGCCGTCGGGCGGAGCTAGAAGCAGAGAGTGCCCACGCGAAAGGCCGGCTCGAAGCTGTAAGCGCGACTCTTGCCAACACCATTGCAGCAGGACCGCTCCCACTCCTCCTCCTCAAGGGTCAGCTGGAGGCTCTGCGTGCACAGGTAGCTCGAGAGGAAGATGCGGTCCGCGCGGAGCAGCTACTCGACGCCCTGCACAAGCGGGACCATGAGATTCTCTCGCTACTCGGCAACGGCATACCGGATGTTCAGCTTGAGCAGATCGCCCAGTTCATGGAAGAGGACCGTGCCCAGCGCGCGGCTGATGCAGGCGTTCCTAGAGTGATCCGGATGTCGGCGACAGGCATTCAGCAACTCAACTCGCTTGACCAAGTTCTTGAAAGCGAATCACTGCATGCGGAAGAGCTGCTCACTGAGTCTGGAGAGCTCAGAGCGCAGCTCGACGCGCTAGATCGGCAGTTGGCCGGCGTTCCAGCAGAAGATACGATCGCCGACCTGATCGCCCGACAGGACAAGGTTCGTCAGCGCGTGGAAGACCTCGAGAGGGAACTGCACGCCACGGAGGAGGCTCACGCCGCACGCGGCCGGGAACACACGCAGCTCCAGGCAGCCCGCGAGAAGGCATATGCCAAACGAGCCAAGGGACTAGCCGAGATCGAGCACCGTGCCCGTTTGGTTTCATACTCCGGCCGCGCTCGTAACACTTTGGACAAATTCGGAGAGCTCCTGCTGCAACGTCATATCAGTCGGTTGGAGGTTGCTGTACTAGACAGCTTCAACCGCCTAATGCGCAAGGACGGCCTGGTCAGGGACCTACGTATCGACACTAGCAAGTTCACCTTGACCTTGATTGGCGCGGACGGCGATGACCTCAATCCTGCACGCCTGAGCGCCGGCGAGCGTCAGCTCTTGGCGGTATCTCTCCTCTGGGGTCTAGCTCGCGTAGCGGGCAACAGGCTCCCGAGCGTCATCGATACTCCGCTGGGTCGACTGGATAGTCGGCACAGACAGAATCTTGTTGAGCGTTACTTCCCGCAAGCGAGCCACCAAGTGCTTCTGCTGTCGACAGACGAGGAAATCGACGATGAGCTGCTGCAGCGCCTCATTCCGTCGATCGCCCAGACGTACACATTGGTCTACCACGACTCGACGTTCACAACCACGATCGAACGCGGATACGGATGGGGGAAGACTCGGTATGTCGCTTGATACAATCCGGTTGTCCCAACCGGCAAAGGATCAGCTGATCAAGCTCAAACGAGTCACTGGCATAAAGAACTGGAACGTCCTGTGCCGCTGGGCTCTAGCTGTATCTTTGCAGGACGAAACGCCCCCGCTGGTGCGCGACGTTGTTACCGATTCCAACATCGAGATGTCTTGGCGAACCTTCGCTGGAGCTTGCGGAGACATATATGTGGCGTTGATCAGATCCCGGTGTCTGCGTGATGGCAGCGAACCAACCGAAGAAGCTTGCGGGAGGACTCTCATCACGCATTTGCATCGCGGCATTGGGTATCTGGCGGGACGACGTGACCTTAATTCCGTGGATGATCTGATAAAGATTGTTGTTGTTTAGATCCTAAGGCTGGAGATTTGCGCCTCTTGCCTTCGTTTCGACGGGAAGGCAAGAGGCGTCACGGAGCCTTTTTCACCGTGGCGCCGCAGGTCACAGGCTCGCAACGGATGATGGCTCTTGATCCACAACGCAGATAGCCCCTGGTAGAAGGGTTGTCGACCAAGATCAACCAGTACAACCAGGGGCCTTGGATGCTGTTCTATCAGTGAGACTGGTGCTATCGGGAATCACTGCTGCTGCTGATGAAGTTGCAGAGGCAGGAAGTGTTCCTCCCTGAGGCTGACCCTTGTTCTACCTGGCCCGGGCATCCTGGTGCCATCGGCACGATCTGTCGCCTCTTCCCGGGGGAGCACTCCCGAAGGTGTGTGTCGGGCCGGCCGGTGTATGGCTTGATAGAAACCTCGACGAGAGAACCCGTCCCGTCACTGGTCTGCCTGCTCGGCCACCCCGGCGCGCACCGCCTTCGGATATCGCCCAGCCGATAAGGGTGCACATGACGGAGTTCAAGAAGCCCAAGGCGCGACGGATCGTGGGCGGGGTCGACACCCATGCCGACACGCACCACGCCGCAGTGGTGCTGATGAACGGGCGCAGGGTCGCCGATCGCGAGTTTTCAGCGACCCGAGCGGGATATGCGGACCTACTGGAGTGGATGCGTTCCTTCGGCCGGCTACAGGCGGTGGGGGTGGAGGGTACCGGCTCCTACGGTGCCGCCCTATCCAGCGGCAGAACGCGGCGCCACCGGCTCAACCATGGCGGCGACCGGCAGGCCAATCGAGCTCTGTACGTCGTCGTGCTGTCACGCATGTCCTGCGATGAGCAGGCCCGGCCCGAGTTGCCGGCCATCAAGGGCGTGGGTGTTGAGACCGCTGCACAACTACCGGTCACATGTGGTGACAATCCGGAGCGGCTGAGCTCGGAGGGGTCGTTCGCGGCCCTGTGCGGGGTGTCGCCCGTCCCTGCTTCCAGCGGCAGAACGCGGCGCCACCGGCTCAACCATGGCGGCGACCGGCAGGCCAATCGAGCTCTGTACGTCGTCGTGCTGTCACGCATGTCCTGCGGCCCACCCACCCGCGCCTATGTCGAGCGCAGGACCGCCGAGGGGCTCTCCAAGAGAGAGATCATCCGCTGTCTGAAGCGATACGTCGCCCGCCAGCTCTACAAGGTCATCGTCCGCCCTCAGGCACCAGCAGCCGAATCGCCCGTGCTCTCTTGACAAGCCATAGAAGCATCAGTGAGACTGTGCTATCGGGAACGACTGCTGCTGCTGATGAAGTTGCAGAGGCAGGAAGTGTTCCTCCTTGAGGCTGACCCTTCGTAGTTCTGCCGTGCCTCGTCATCACGGCCGAGCTGCTCCTGAGCCTCGGCGAGCTTCAACAGCGCCGAGGATCGGTCCGCTCCGGCCGCCACGCCGCGCTCCAGCCAGCCGATCGCCGCTTCCAGGTTCCCCCGGTCCAGTTCCAACCCGCCGAGATTGCCCAAGGCGAGGTCGTCGCCCTCCTCGACCGCCTCCAGGAACATCCGCTCGGCCTCAGCCCAGCGCGACTCGTCATCGGACAGGAAAGCCCCGTAGTCGTTCCTGGCCCCCGGCACCCCCTGATCGAGGGCCCTGCGGTACCACTGCTCGGCGGTCGCGCGGTCGCCCACCGAGTCGGCCCAGATCGCCCCCACCCGCAGCACTGCTCCCGGCAACCCTAGCTCGGCCGCCTGCGCCATGACCTGCGCCGCCTCCGCCGCACGGCCGGTCCGTACCAGGACGTCGGCGAGCCAGTCAAAGGCGTCCGGATCCTGGTGGGCCATGGCCTCGCGCAGGATCCTCTCGGCCGCCGGGTAGTCCTCCAGGAAGAACAGCGCCGAGGCATGCTTCACCTCCGCGCCGACCTCGCCCGCGCGTGCGGCCAGCGCGTAGAGCTCGGCGGCCTCTTCGTATCGCTCCTCCTCGGCGAACCGGTCGGCAGGGTCCATCAGATCGTCGGTGTCCATCCGGCCACCCTCCCCTTATGGATCTTTGAGATCTAGCGCATACGGGGTTAATTCTGCCGCTTGTTGAAATTGGGATTTCTGCGTCGCCCGCCGTGGCGGTCGACCTTCTGGTGCTTGTCGCTCCTCGATTTGGAAGCTCCCTTACGATGCCCCTTCCGGCTCTCCTGGTAGGGCGGTTCCATATCCTTGCCACCTCTGGCCGGCATTCGCTCGGACCTGTCGCCCCTTGGGCCCGGTGAGCGAAGGCGGCCCCCTCAGCCCCGCCTGGGAAGGTTCTCCAGCGCCCGCTTGTGCCGATGAGCTCCTGCATTAAGGCTCGGTTGACCGTGCTCGCGACCCGGAGGGAAGCGTGGTGGGCGTGCTCAGGGCGGCGGGCAAGTCGGGCAGGTACGCGATGAGCTTGACCCGCTGCGCCGGGGTGGTGCCGCGAAGAGTGATCAGGAGCACCACCAAGGCGGTCAACGTCTGGCCGCCGCCGATCGTGGCACGGCGTGCTGGCCGGTGCGATCGGTAGACCGTTCCGGGCAGGGTGAGGGCGATCGGGATCATGAACAGGGGATCGAACATCACTACCTCCATGCCCACAGCCTGGGATCGCCTCCGATGTTCCCGCCAGAGGTGGGACAAGGGTGGGAACATCGGGGGGACGGGACTTCGGGGCCGCAGGGTGAGGAGCGCGGGTGGAGTCGGTACGTCGGGAATCGAGCGCGCCCGAGCGCGAGTTCGCTGCGGCGGTCGAACGCTCACGGGCCGCCGCGGGGGTGACCCAGATGCGGGTGCAGTCCGCTGCGATGAGCGCGGCCAACTGGCGGTCTGGGCGCTGGTCACGGGTGGACACGCGGGCGTATCCGATCAGCGCGCCGCTGGGGGCGGGTTCGGGCACCGGCGGGTCCTCGCCGAGCGAGCCTTGAAGCGGCGTCCCACCAGGGAACGCGGTGAACTCACCGGCGGCTTCTCCCCCGGCTGCACCAGGGGCATGACCGGCCGTCGGGGCGCAGCGGGGGGAGGGTGACCGTGAGCAAAGCCCCGGGCGAGACGCCGTCCGGGCGCAGGTTCGGGAGCCGCGTTCATCCTCTCGGCGTAGAGAAACGGGTGCTGTCGGAGTTGTTGAACACTCGACTTTGCAACACGTTACTCAACGCCCCGGCGGGTCGGATCGTCCGGTGACCGCGCCTGTAGCCCTCGTTTGCGGCTGGTGACACGTCCGTTGAAGGCACCCGCAGTTCGTGCTTTTGGCACGTCAAGATGCCGGGCAGGTCGACCGCGTTGACACGGTCGAAACCCGCGGCCCGGCTCCCGTTCGGATGTGACGGCGATCCTGGCCGTCTCCTTCCCTCGCCACCGCGCAACGTCTCTGCCTGATCACCGGCAAGCAGCCATGATGGCCCGCGTCCGGGTGGAAGAACCTTGGAGAAGCCGATGGTTCTCGCTTGCCCGACTTCGAGCAGGACAAGCATCGATCCGATGAGCCCGCTGAGTGGGAGTACCGATGGGCCAGCACATCAAGGGGCCGATGGTCCTGCGCATCACCGAAGCAGAGATCGTCGAGAGCCAGCTCTCCGAGGACGATCTGAGAGCGTTGTGCGACAAGGACGAGGGAGCCGCAGGCACGGCCAGGGTCAGATGCCCCGTCCTGTACTGCGCCGCCATGTACGACTCCGGGCCCCCGCGCTGAGGCGCCCGGTGAACACCACTCAGGCGAGGCGGCAGATGGAGGAGATCCTCGCTGGCGACCGCCCGTTCGGCGACTGCGACTACATCCGTCAGCGCGCCCGCCTTCACTACCGCCACCGCCTGCTCCTCCTCAAGGAGCACTCCAAGGGCGCGCATCTGCTGCTCACCGCACAGGAGGACGCCTGCGGCGACCGGCACCATCAGGTGCTGGGCGACCCGGCGGTGCGGGTGGCGACGGACACCTGGCTGAGCGCCGTGCGCGGCGGCCGTGGGCTGCCCTGGCCCGAGGAGGAGCTGGACACCGTTCTGGAGACCGCGGCGGCTCAGGGTCTTCGCGCGACCGTGCCGCCGCTGGCCGAGGGCGCCGCGGACCTGGTGAGGCTGCACGAGGCCGCGGGCACGTGGGTGTGGTCCGAGCCTCGGGCGGAGGTGGACCCGCTGGGAGAGTTCTTCCGCCGTGTTTTCTCCGCGAGCTTCGAGGGGCTCACCCTAACGAACCCTGAGGGCCGCCTGTGCGAGACGCTCCTGCGGGGTGCGGAACTGCTGCACGAGCTGTGCCCCATGCTCGCGCCCAGCGCGCTGAGCCACGTGCACCTGGTCGTCGTCGCCGGCAAGGAGTTGTCGTCCGGCCCTGCGTCGCCCGGGTTCGCGTCGCTCACCCATCCCCGCATTCCAGGGGTGATCTTCCTGTCGGCCGCCGTGCTGGGCGACGCGTGGCAGGCCGCCGAGTATCTCCTTCACGAGGCGATGCACGTCAAGTTCACCGACCTTGAGCACACCCACTCCCTGCTGGACGAGGACTACGACGCGGCGGCGTCGCCGCTGATCCGTCCGCACTGGAACAGGGCCAGGCCGGAGGCGGGTGAGGGCTGGCCGCTCGATCGTGCCCTCACCGTCAGCCACGTCTACACCACCTTGGCGCTGTTCCACTCCACCGTGGCCGCGAGGCACGAGGAACTGGCCGACCGGTACGGGCCGATCACCGGCGCGGATCCCGCCCGGCAGGCAAGGCGGTCCTTCGACCGGGCCCAGTACCTCCTTCACCGTCTCGGCCGGCATACGGAACGGCTCGGAGCCGGTGGCCGGCTCTTCCTGCGCTGGCTGGGCGGGATCAACGAGGCGTTCGACCCGTCGCCCGCGCCGGAGGGCGCGTACGCGCACCTCGTGCTCGACCTGTACGAGCGTGAAGCGGACACGATCCGGAGGGCTCTGTCCCGGCCGGACGCCGGACGCGCCGATGAGGACGCCGCCGACCTGCGGAGTGCCGCGAGGCAGGAGATCAGCGGTTGCCTCGCCGTTCTGGCCGCGACCGGCGAGCCGAGCGGTCAGGGGCACGAGCTTCAGGACCAGGACAGGGTGCTCACCGAGCTCGAATCCTCGGGGGCGTCGTTCCGCGACAGTGCCGAGGCATTCCTGCGGACGAGGAACCTGGTGCTGCGGGCACTAGGCCCGGTGCCGCCCGCCGCGTTCCTGAGCCCCGTGCCCCACAGGCCGGAGGAGACCGTCGCCGAGATGGTACGGGCGATGGTCGAGGAGTCCGGCCGCCGCCTGGGCGCCCTGCTGGAGCGCTGATCAAGGGGTCGCGGGGCCCACGCCCCGGCGACCCGGTAACCGCGGACGTCAAGGAGCGCAGGCGATGCCCGACGAGGATGAGACAGCACCCGGAAGCGCCGGCAGATCGCAGGACCCGATCGTGGAGAGGGGGCGGCCCGATCCGGCGCAGGCGCCGGCGGCGGTTCTGCGTATGACCGGCTTTCTAGGCGACAGCGACCGGCCGGACCACCGGCGGCTGTACTTCACGCGCGCACTCGACTACTACGCGGAGTTCAGCACCGGCGACGTCATCGACATGACCACGGTCGCCCGCGACGAGGAGCCGTTCCGCGGCGAGGAGGCCACCCAGGTGTCCCTGCGCCGCGACGCGATGGTGGAGTTCACCAGAACTCGGACGGGCCGCCCTCTCGACGAGTTCGACCTCGACGTGCGGTTCGGCCGGTCGAGGAGCGGTCAGTGCATCCCGGGCCTGACCGACACCCGCGATCACGACTGCCAGGAGCCGACGGCGGCGGGCGGCGGAGACTGCGTGACGCCGGGCACCTGCGCCGGGACGGTACACGCTACCGGCGGATGCTCGCCGCGCTGGACGACGCCCTGGCACCCCTCGCCGCGGCGATCGGCAGGCGGCTCGGCGAAACCCGCGAGCCGGGCCCCGTGAGCGCGTTCGACCTGATCTCCGGAGCCTGCGGGGTAGGCGCCCACCTGCTGACGCACGACCCGCACGGGATCCTCCCGGAGATCCTCGCAGGGCTCGTGACGCTCGCCCGGGAGCAGGAGCCGCCCGCCTGGATGACGCCCGCCCACCTGATGGGCGACGAGACGATGTCGCGGCTGCACCCGCACGGCGCTCTGGACTGCGGTCTCGCGCACGGCATCCCGGGGCCGCTCGCCCTGTTGTCGCTCGCCCTGCGCGCGGGCATCGAGGTACCGGGCCAGGCGGACGCCGTCAGGCGGATCGCCGACTGGCTGGTCGCCCACCGTGCCGGGGACGACTGGCCCGCGTTCGTACCGCTGACCGGCGAGGGGCGGCCCGGCCGGTCCGCCTCCTCACGCAGCGCGTGGTGCTACGGGACCCCCGGGGTCGCCCGCGCCCTGTGGCTGGCGGCCCAGGCGCTCGACGACGGCCTCCTGGGCGAGGTGGCGCTGGAGGCGATGGACGCCGTCCTGCGCCGCCCGGCAGAACTGCGCGCGATCCCGTCGCCCACGTTCTGCCACGGGGTCAGCGGCCTGCTGCACATCGTGCTCCGCTTCGCCGGCGACACCGGCCTGTTCCGCCAGGCGGCGGCCGAGCTCGTAGACGAGCTGCTGGCCGCCTACCAGCCGGAACGGCCGCTCGCGTACGCCTCGCTGGAGCCGCAGGGCAACTCCGTGGACCGCGCCGGGGTCCTGGACGGCGCGGCGGGCGTCGTCCTGGTGCTGCTGGCCGCGGCGACAGACGTCGAACCGGCCTGGGATCGGCTCTTCCTCCTGTCATGACCCGCGCGAACCGGAGCCTGTACACGCCGATGGACTGGGCGCTGGTGCGCGCCCCGCTCCTACCAGTGGACACCGCCGTGCGAGCGGGTGAGCCGGCGGATCCGGGCTGCCTGCTGCCCGGATCCCCGGAGGTGGTGGCGGCCATCCAGGTGGCGAGCGGCGATCTGGCCGCCGCGCTGGCGCGAACGCAGCCCGGGCATCCCAAGGCTCGCAGGATCGGCCGCAAGCTGCTGCGCTACCTCATCCGCATGAGCACGCGGCCGACCCCGTTCGGCCTCTTCGCGGGCGTCGCCCTGGCGGACTGGGGACACTGCACCGACCTGGCCCTCGCCAAGCAGGAGCCGCGCACGCGCACCCGTACCCGCCCGGACCTGGGCTGGCTCACGGACCTGGTCGCGCACCTCGAAGCCGATCCTGAGGTCCGCACCCGGCTGCGCCTGGTGGCCGACCCGTCCGTGCTGGTCCGCGCCGGACGGGCGTTCCCGGCGGGCGGCACGGCCTCCGTGCGGGCCACTTCGGCGGTACGGCGGGCCCTCGCCCTGGCCCGTGCGCCCGTCTCGCGCGCGGAGCTCGTCGAAGCGCTGATCACGCTCCCCGGTGCCACGCCGGAGAAGGCGGACGGGCTGATCGAGGACCTGCTCCGGCAAGGGTTCCTGCACCACGATCTGCATCCGCCGCTCACCCGCGACCCCCTCGACCACGTGCAGGAGCGGCTCGCCGGCCACCCCGTCGCAGAAGACCTCGCCGGGTTGCGCGCGGCCCTGCAGGAGTGGGACGCCCGCCCGCTCGACGAACGGGCCCGTACGTGGCCGGGCCTGCTCGACCGGATCACCACGATCGCGTCCCCCACCGACCCGCGCAACCTCCTCCAGACGGACCTCGCGCTGACGCTGTCCGGGACCGGCTTGAACAGGCGGATCGGGGCGGAGGCGGCGGTCGCGGCCGAGGTGCTGCTCCGGTTGAGCCCGCACCCCGCGGGACCGCCCCACCTCGACGCCTGCCGCCGGGCGTTCGAGAGGCGCTACGGCGCGGGCCGCGAGGTCCCGCTGCTGGAGTTGGTCGATCCGGACTTCGGGCTGGGCCGTCCCACTGACGGCGGTGACCAGGTCCACGCGCCGACCACCCGGCACCGGCTGCTGACCGACCTGGCCGTGAACGCCTGCCGTGACCGGGTGACCGTTGTCGAACTCGACGACGACCTGCTGGAACGCCTCCAGACCTGGACCCCGGCGGCCGCACAGGCCCCGCCGACCCTCGACCTCGCGGTCCTGGTGGCGGCCCCCAGCGCCGAGGCCGTGGACAAGGGCGACTTCCTGCTCGTCGTAGGTCCGAACCTGGGCGCGAACGCGGCCGGGCGCACCCTCGGACGCTTCGCCGATCTGCTCGGCCCCCCGGCGGCCACCGCGCTGGCGCGGGCGGCGGAGGCCGAATCCCGGCACGCGCCCGGCCGCCTCCTCGCGGAGGTGGTCTACACGCCGGAGCGCGCGCGTTCCGGCAACGTCGCCGTACGCCGGTGCGGGCACCACCACGAGATCCGTTTCGGCCCTTCCACCGGCCTCGCGAAGGAGTGGGTCGTACCGGTCGACGAGCTGGTCGTGGGCCTGCGCGACGGCCTGTTCACCGTCCGGTGGCCCGCACGCGACGTGGAGGTCGTCGCCACCCAGTGCCACATGCTCAACCCATCGCACGCGCCCCCGGCGGCCCGCTTCCTGCTGGACGTCGCCCGCGACGGCCGGTGCGTGTTCACGTCGTTCGACTGGGGGCCGGCCGCCGGTCTTCCGTTTCTGCCCCGGATCCAGCGGGGCCGCGCCGTCCTGTCCCTGGCCCGCTGGCGAGTCGATCCCGCGGACCTGCGCGGGGCGGGCGGCCCGGCCGCCTGGCGGCAGGCGCACCGCGTGCCGCGCCATGTGTACCTGGCCGGTGGCGACAACCGGCTGCTGCTCGACCTGGACGACCCCGAGCAGGCCGGACTGCTGCGCGAGGAACCGCCAGGACGTCCCGTTCTGCTCCAGGAGGCCCTGCCCCACCCGGACCACGCCTGGCTGCCGGGCCCGGAGGGCTTCCACCTCAGCGAGGTGGTGGTGCCGCTCGCGCTCAGGGAGCGACGGACCGTCCAGCCGCGGCGCCGGAGCCCCGGCGTCGTGCCCGCCGGGGCCCGCGTACGGCCGCCCGGCAGCGACTGGCTCTACCTCAAGCTGTACGGCCCCCGCCGTTTCGAGGACGAGCTGATCGTCGATTCGCTGCGCCCCTTCGGGCAGTTCGTCACCGGAGCGGGGCTGGCCGACGGCTGGTTCTTCCTGCGTTACACCGATCCCGACCCGCACCTGCGCGTCCGCTTCCACGGCGACCCCGCCACGCTGCTCGGCCCGCTCATGCGCCACGTCTGCGACTGGGCGGCCGATCTGATCTCCACGGGCGCGTGCGCGACCTTCGCCTTCGACACCTACGAGCGCGAGATCGAGCGGTACGGCGGCCTTGCCGGCATGCCGGCCGCCGAGGGCGTCTTCATCGCCGACAGCCCGGCCGTGGCCGGTCTGCTCGCTCTGTCCAGAAGCCACGGATTTCCCTACGACCGGGCCACCGTGGCCGCGCTCAGCGTCGACGACCTGCTCGACGCCCTCGGGCTGGACGTCGAGCAGCGCACGCGCTTCTACCGTGACGGCGTCTCCCCCTCACCGGGCGGCGGCCGGGACTATCGCAGGCGCTCGCGCGAGTTGCGCCGGCTCCTGCGCGATCCGGGTTCGCTCGGCACGACACCGCACGACCGGGCCCTGACGTCCCTGCTCGCCGTCCGCCGCCGGAACCTGCCGTCCGCCTACTCCTCTCCCGCGGTGTGCCGCAGCCATGTGCACCTGCACTGCAACCGCCTGCTCGGCACCGGCCACGAGCTCGAACACCGCGTTCTGGAACTCCTTCGCCGTACCCGCGAAGGTCTCGCCCACCAGTGACCGCGGGCGCTCACGTCTCGGTCACCACGACGTCCTCGCTCCTGACGAACATGGCGCGGTGGCCGAACTGGATCTGGTGGTACTCCTGGGTGCCACGGACCACCCGGTGCTGCGTGGCGTCGAAGGTCGTCGCCTTGTAGAACTCGCCGGTCGTGGTCAGGCCCACCGTGTACGACTGCCCGGCCGGGAACGTGTACTGCAACGGGACCAGCGGTTGCACCTCCACCTCCGGCGGGTACGCCGCCGCCTCCGGGTACGCGCGGCCGTACACCGGAACGGAGTTCAGGCCGGCCCGGGGCGTCGCCATCCGGGTGCGGCTGGGCACGGCCACGGGATCGGACGCCGGGCTGTGGAACCACGCCTTCTGGCCCAGGTACCAGATGGCGGTCCAGTCGCCGCGCCGCTCGGCGACGACGTAGCGCTGGCCGGTGACGGCGCGAGCGGCGTGGTCCTTCACGCCGAACGTGGACTCGCCCGTCGGGTGCTTGCCGATGTCCTTGACGAGGGGCGCCCCCTCGCGCGGCTCGGTGTGCAGCCAGATCGAGGCCGACCCGTGCGCCGGGCAGGCGGTTTCGGGGTGCTTCTTGTCGCAGCCGATGTAGTGCGGACGGTTGCGGTCGTAGTCGGGCAGGATCATGACCGTGGCCGTGCCGGAGTCGCCGTCGGGGCGCAGTGGAGCGCCCAGCAGGTCGAAGTAGTGGGCCCAGTCCCAGTACGGGCCCGGGTCCTCGTGCATCTTCTCCACCGTGGCCGGCAGCAGGCCGGGCACGTTGTCATGGCCGAGGATGTGCGCGCGGTCCAGCGGGATGCCGAACCTGCCGGCCAGGTAACCCACGAGCTTGGCGGACGCGCGGTACATCGCCTCGGTGTACCAGGCGCCGCCGGCGACGAGAAAGCCCTCGTGCTCCAGGCCGATCGCCTTGGCGTTGACGTACCAGTTGCGGGCGTGCCAGCCGACGTCCTTGGTGAGCAGGTGCTGGGCGAGGTGGCCGTCGTGTGAGCGCAGCGTGTAGTGCCAGCTCGCCGGTCTCGTCGGGTTTTGGATGAGGCCGATCGTCGCGTCGTAGAACTCCTCGGTGTCGTGGATGATGATGTAGTGAATCGTCTGGCTGTCGGGGCGCTCGGCGATGTCGTGGTTGACGTAGCTGCCGTCCGGCAGTTCGACGTAGACCGCCGGGATCCACTCGCAGGCCAGCGAGCCGGGGCACTCCACGGCATCCGCGCGGGCCAGATGGGGCAGGTCCAGCCTGGCCAGCCAGGAGCGGGACGGCCGCACCTCCGGAGAGGGCGGCAGCGTCACCTCCGCACCGATATCGGTCATCCGGGTGGCGCCCTCGTGGATGACCTCGTACACCTCGTCGGCGAAGTTCGCGGCGGTCTCCTCGGCCGTGGCGCCCGAGTAGCGCGCCACCGCGCCGTACCAGTCGGCGGGATCGGCGCTCGGCGGGGCGCCCAGGGCGCGCTGGTAGTCGGCGAGCAGCGCCGCGCCGCCGTCGATGTTGGCGGCCGGGTCCATGCGCAGGCGCTCGGTGCTCTCCCCGGTCAGCTCGGCGGCACGCTCCAGGGTATGCAATGAGGAGGGAAGGCCGTCGGCGTGGTGGCGCCGCGAGGTGCTCGACGCGTCGCCGTCGGTGAGGTGCATGGGTCCGAACCCGGCCGCCGTGCTGAGCCTGCCGCCGTTGCAGTCCCAGCGCGACTCCATGTACGAGACGGCGAGCAGGATGTTCTCCGGCACGCCGTGTCTCCTCGCAGCCTGTTCGAACGCTTGCGGAATCGTGGGCATCACCACCACCTCCACCTGCACCGTCGCACGGATGGATGTCCAGTTGGGGGGTGTATGTCAGAGTTTTCCGCTTTCTTGTTGCAGTACAAGACCCTGCCGTAGTGTCCGCCGGCGATCCAACATGTTCGCCTGACCCGGACCGTGGCGCGGTCAGGGGGCCAGGTGGATGATCCTGCGGAACTTGCCGCCGGCCGACCGCTCCGGAGGCTCTTCGGCGTGTTCCAGTGCGACGTGCTCGGCCCCGTGCTCGGCCAGCAGGCGCGGCGGGGAATTCGAGCATCTCCGCCGCGCGGCCCTGCACCTGGACGGCGGGCAGCGGGCTGCCGCACGGGCAGGCGTCGGGCCGCACCAGGACGTTGTCGCCCAGGTCGTAACGGAGGATCGGCTGGACCCGGTTGGCGAGATTGCTCAGCAGGACCGTGTGCGAGGGCGCCCCGGCGGGACCGGCCGGTGGTCGGCGTCGACCGGCTCCAGCACCACCCAGTCGGTGTCGACGTGCAGCGAGTTGTGCGCGCAGCCGTACGCGAGGAAGCCGCACTCGGTGGCGGCGTAGGCGGAGCGGACCTGGGCGTGGAACGCGGCGGCGATCCGGGCGCGGTTCTCCGCGGTCAGCGCCTCGCCGCCGGCGATGATCATCCCCGGGTGGATGCGCAGGCGGCCGGCCTCCTGCTCGGCGGCCAGCAGCCCGAGCATGCTGGAGAAGCCGGTGAGCGAGCTGGGGTTGTACCGGTTCAGCTCGGCGGCCAGTTGCGGCAGGGGCTTGTGGATGGAGAACTCCCGCAGCATCCAGCCGAGCCGCGGGTGGTCGCGCCGGAACCGCACGGCCCCGGCGACGGTGGAGAAGTGGCCGGGCGGCGCGGAGACGATGGCGGTGCGACCGGCTCCGCGCATGAGGCGCACGAGATCGCCGACCCCCAGCCCGGCTCGCGCGCGCTGCCCGACCGCGTTGCCCACGGCCAGGCTCCGTTCGTCCTGCAGGAAGATGCCGCGCAGCCCGCTGGTGCCGGACGTGGTGGCCACGAGGTACCGCCCCTGGAAGCGCTTGCCCACGAGGGCGGGTCGGCGACGAACTCCCGGGCCTTGGCCAGGGTCACATCGGGGTCGGTGACCCAGTCGTCGAAGCGCGCCATGAGCGCCTTCTTGCCGGTGACCGGGAGCCGCGCCGGGTCGTCGATGTCGTCGGGCAGCGCCCGGTACAACTCACGGTAGTAGGGCGAGTGGGCGCGGGCGTGGGCCACGGCCTCGCTCGTGGCTGACGGTAGGGATCGGGTACTCGGCGAGGAACGCGGTGAACCGGGCCTCGATCCGGTCAATCGCAGCCACCAGGAAGTGCCCCGAGCCCATCGCCAAGTCCGCCACCCGGAAGTCGAAGAACAGCTCGGCCGCCGCAGCCTCGTCGCCAACCTCCAGCAGCGCGCGGACCCGGCCAAGATGAGTGGCGAGCGCCGGCTCCAGAGCGGCATCCAGCAGGTGCTCGACCGCGAATGACTTCGTGAAGTACGAGCCGGTCGACTTCCGCTTCCCGGAGCGGTTGTGGAAGTAGACCTGTCCAGCGAGAACCTCGACATGCTCGTCGTCATTCGCCGGAACGAAGGCTCCATCCTTGTTCAGGCTGAGCGGCCCCGGTGCTATCGACAGTGAGGACTCCAGCAGCCCTTCATAGAGGGTGCCGAACTCGCGAACGCTCAACGAGCGGAAGTCCACCGGGCCCTGGGTGCCATCGGGGCCAGTGTCCACTAGCAAGGCGCGTAGAGCGGGGCCGAACTCCGCGTCGGTTAGGCGCATGGCGGCTAGGGCCGCGCCGGATGGATTGGACTGTGAGTCACGAGAGAACAGGCCGCCGTTGTAGGCAGGCACGTCCCAGTTACTGTTGCCAGCATCTACGGCGTTCCAGATGCTGAGCATATCGTCCCAGAGAGCAGTAGCCGTACCGTCGAAGGACTGAGTGAGGTCAGCGGCGAAGTCCTTGGCCAGCGTCTTGATCGCATGCCGATCGTAGCGAGGATTCCGCCCGTACGGCAGCAGGGCACGGTCCTCGGCGAAGCGGCCGTCGATGCTGCCGAGAACGAGAGCGGCTCCGCCAGTCGTCGCGGCCTTCTTTATCACGCGGCAACCACGATCCGTACGCATAGTGTAACGCTGAGGTGTAGAGTCGCTATAGTCCAATGGACGATAGAGGCGATCAAATGAGCTGATGAGGCGTCGTCATGACCGTACCTGCCAGCTGGAGCACCCGTGGGAGTTCGCCCATGGTCCACGCCATCCGCGCTCTCCATTTGCGCCCAAGAGTTGTCCGCAGCTACCGACCCAATGGATGTGGGGCTTCGATCCTGCAGCGCTGTCGTAGCGCTCTGAAGTCACTCGCTGGGAAGAGCCGAGGACAAAGCCGACCGCTGATAGGAAAACTGCCGGTCGCCAAGTGGCGAGCCCCGGACCTTACCTGTTGTGGCTGTGTAAAAGGAGCAAGTGGCGGCCCGCGGGCACCAGGTCGCCCGAGGAGGTCGGCGATCCGATTGACACTCTCCACCTGCCGAGCCCGCCGCACCGCGTCGTTCCCGCTCCGTACGGCACGCAGGGCATGGCGGCGTAACCGCGCCCAGGTGCCGGGCCAGGGTCTCGTGGGAGTCGGCGAGGCCCAGGAGCGCCGGTCGATCAGGCCGCGATCGGACATCGCACGCAGCAGGCCGGCTCACTAGTGAGCAGATGTTGATAGACGCCCGGCTGAAGACCGCTCACCGGGCGACCATAGGGTACGGCCCGCCAACGCGAGATACGTATGCCGTGACTGAATGATCGTCCTACACTGGCCGATCGTGGATTGGATCGAGCGGGTCGCTGAGATCCGGCGCTGGAGCAGAGGCGGCGAGCGCGCACCGCACAAGCCGCTCCTTCTCCTCTACGCCCTGGGCAACTTCCAACGGCACGGCAACGCTCCTATCCCGTTCAGCGCCGCCGAGGCGGGGCTGAAGGCACTGCTCAAGGAGTACGGCCCGCCGCGTGACACCAGCCCCGGCTACCCGTTTCACTACCTGACCAACGACGGCCTGTGGCTGGTCGACACCCGCGACGGCCCTGGCAGCCCGGGTACGGGGTTGGGTCGCCTGCGCGAGAGCCAGGCCGCCGGCCGTCTGCATCCCGACCTGGCCCGCGCGCTGGCGGAGGAGCCGGGCCTGCTGGGGCGGATGGCCCGATATCTCCTGGACGCCAACTTCGCGCCGTCCCTGCACACCGACCTGTGCCTGCTGGCCGGCCTGGACCTGGAGACCCTCGAAACCACCGCGACGACCAAGAGGCCGCCTGCCGCGCGCCGTGACCCCGGTTTCCGTGACCGGGTGCTCATGGCGTACGAGTACTGCTGCGCGTTCTGCTCCTACGACGGCTGGCTAGATGGCGCGGTGGTGGGCCTGGACGCCGCGCACGTACGCTGGTGGGCCTTCGACGGGCCCGACGACGTGACGAACGGCCTGTGCCTGTGCGCCATCCACCACAAACTGTTCGACAAGGGCGTCCTCGGACTGACCACAGAGCGCGCCATTACCGTCTCCGCCAGATTCGTCGGCCGCTCGCAGTCCGCCCTGGACATGGTGCTCTGCCTGGCGGGCCGGCCCGCCCGGTCTCCCCAGCCCAGCCTGGACGCGGTCGCGCAGAATCACATCGACTGGCACGGCCACCAGGTGTTCCGCACACCTGCCCGCGGCTGAGGCCATCGGCCTCGCTCGGTGATCGCCAGCCCTCGGCCCTTGGCCTGTCGGCAGGTTAACCTGCGGCTTTCACGGCGAATTTGAGCCGACTTGATCGTTCACATAAGAAAAGTGCCCTTGACCTGGAAGGATCGGACTTGTCTAAGGCCCCGTCCAACCCAGATCAAAAGGCACTTTCCGAGTGAACTCTACCGCCTCACCCCCGCAAGATCACCGTGTCCGCCGACGGCCGCGGGCTGGTCTCACACGCCGGTGGCCTGCTGCTGTCCCAGACGCTGCGCATCACCGGGCTGGACAAGACCCTGTCGCAACAGCTGGAGCGGTGGCGGCCCGGCCGAGCGGTACACGACCCCGCGAAGATCATCACCGATCTGGCCCTTACCCTGGCGCTCGGTGGAGACTGCCTGGCCGACATCGCCCTGCTGCGCTCCCAGCCCGAGCTGTTCGGAACCGTCGCCTCCGACCCGACCGTCTCGCGCTTGATCGACCGGCTCGCCGCCGATGAGGCCCGCGCACTGAAGGCCATCCGCGCCGCCCGCGCCACCGCACGGCGACGCGCCTGGCACCTGGCCGGCGACCGCGCCCCCGGAACAGACGGCCGGCCCGTGATCGTCGACCTGGATGCCACCATCGTCGTCTCTCACTCCGACAAGCAGCACGCGGCACCGACCTGGAAGAAGAGCTACGGCTTCCACCCGATGACCGCCTTCGCCGACCACCAGGACGACAGCGCAGGCGAGCCCCTGGCCCTGATGCTGCGACCCGGCAACGCCGGATCCAACACCGCCGCCGACCACATCGAGACCACCCGCCTCGCCCTGGCCCAGCTTCCCAAGCACCTGCGGCGCAACGTCCTCATCCGCACCGACCCCGGCGGCGGCACCCACGAGTTCCTCGCCTGGCTCACCCGCCCCGGACGCTGGCTGAAGTACTCCATCGGCTTCACCATCACCGACACCATCACCGACACCATCGCCGCAGCCATCGACAAGCTCCCGGCCACCGCCTGGACCCCCGCCTACAACGCCGACCGCCGACCGCGGCCCGGTGCCTGGGTCGCCGAGCTCACCGGCCTGCTGGAGCTGACCGGATGGCCCAAGGGGATGCGCGTCATCGTCCGCAAAGAACGCCCGCACCCCGGCGCCCAGCTGCGCGTCACCGACCTCGACGGGCACCGTTTCACCTGCTTCGTCACCGGCACCCGAGGCGGGCAACCCGCCGACCTGGAGCTTCGCCACCGCCGCCGCGCCCGCGCCGAAGATCGCATCCGTGCCGCCAAAGACACCGGCCTGCGCAACCTGCCCCTGCACGACTTCTCCCAAAATCGGATCCGGCTCGAGATCGTCGCCCTGGCCTGCGAACTCACCGCTTGGATGCAACTGCTCGCCCTGCACGGCACCACCGCCGGCCGCTATGAGCCCAAACGCCTGCGGCTCCGCCTCCTCGCTGTCGCCGGCCGTCTGGTACACGGGGGCCGCCGCCTGCACCTGCGCATCCCCGCGCAATGGCCCTGCCCCCGCCCGATCATCACCGCCCTGGCACGCCTGCACGCCCTGCCGACGCCGATCTGACCACCACCCAACCGCCCCCGCGACGAGGAAAGGAAACCGCGGGCCTGTGGAACCCGCCCACCCGGCGCGACAGCCGGGCATCCACGCTGACCGCAGCGGGGCAATCGACCTCCAGCCGAATCCCTCAGCCGGCCAGCTCAAGGTCGAGAAAGATCGAGGTTAATTCGCTTTCTAGCGGTCCCGGAACCCTGCATCATAGAGAAGCGCAGCACAGTAGCTGTGATAGAGCAGCGAACAGACCACCCAGTAGGTTCGACAGCGGAGCGTTCCTCATGATGGCCCCATCGCCCCTGTACGACGAAACGCTTGCTGCCATGGCTAGCGCTATGCTTCGACTCGGCGTTGCACTCCAAAGCTCCCACGAACGCAGAACGGAGATGTCCGCGAAGCTTCTCAACAACATCCGCCTTCAGGGGGCGAACGAACTTCTCGTTCAACTCGATCAAATTGCGAGAGCTTTCGAGGTGGAGGCGAGCCTAAAGCATCTGAATTTCCTGATCGACCGTTGCATAGCGGATTTCGAAACAGCGATCGAGGTGACGCTATCCGGCTATTGGGCAGTGGCATTCGATGCGATGCGCGACATCCTTGAGATCCAATTTTTCCTTATGGACTTCGCGCTATGCACTGCACATGTGGATGAGTGGCTGTCTGCAGACGATAGGACCCTGAGGAGGAAGTTTAGTCCCGTAGAGGTCCGTCGGCGACTCAAGGCAGCCGATGTAGGGAACCTTGGGGAGGACGCGGCGTCGATCGACTATAAGGGACATAGCATGGGACTGCATGTGCGTCCCAATAATATGCTGGTACCAACCAAAGGCTTGTCTTCCCCCCATCCGCTACATCGCGACATGGGGTCCTGGGAAATTTTTGAGCATTCGCGCACACTTTTCATTGCAATAGCAATGTTCACTCACTCGGTCGCTCCAAACTCTGAAGCCGATCGACTGGCTGGCCAGGATCCTCCACTTGTCGTATCAGCCTGGATGGAGGCGAATAAATCTCAAACTCTTTTCAGGGCGATCATACGATCTGAGGAAAAACGCCGTAAGCGCGATCTCGGGGCTGCAGCTATGGAGCTTGTGCGCCCTCTGTATGATATGGGAATTATAACCTCGGATACCATAGGCCGGGATGCAAAAAACGAGGAAATCAATGCCGCTCTACTTGAGCTCGGGAAGGGGAAGAGTCAAGCCGTCAAGCGAGCTCTCATCGCCCTGGCCTTCATACTACAAGACCAACCGGTACCCCCACAGCTTGCAGGGGTCCTGCTGTCTGAAGCAGACGAGGCAGTAGATCCAACGGCTGAGATGACACTCCAACCTTGAGGGGCCTGGCAGAACTCCTCCGTGCTTATCTGCGTGACAATAGGCGCAGACGATCCGTCGAACGCCTCCGGGCCGGGCTGAAGGCGTTCATCGCCAACACCGCCGTTCTCTGGCCTGGGCGCCTCGGACAAATCCACGCCTTCTTCCGTGCCTGCTCACCCGACCAGCTCCTGACCGCTGCGACCCCTAGTACTCCAATGACATCTCACGATCATGGTGCGGATCTGCGCTGGTAGTGGCAGCGCTGGGCCGTGGCCTGGCATCGGCCAGTATGACCAGCGCAGAATGTCCGTGACGGAACGGTGCGGGTCAGCACGAGCACGGCGAGCAGCCAGAGGATCTCGGGCATTGTCAGCGGGATGTGATCCTGGCCGCTGGGCGGCGGTGATGGCGGTCAGCACGGCCAGGGTGAGCATGGCCAGGGTCATGTGCCGGTGCCAGGCCGTCCAGCCGCGCACCTGGTAGTGGTCCAGGCCGAGCTGGCCCTTGGCCGCCTGGAAGGACTCCTCCACCGCCCAGCGAATCCCGGCGATTGGAAGCGGTTCACCAGTTTGTCTCGCCCGCGAAAAGCTTGGTCGCCTTGCGCAGGATGTCCCGTTCTTGCTCCAGCTCCCGGATCCGCGCCTTGAGCTGCTTGTTCTCCTTTTCCAGCACGTCGTCCGAGGGTATGTGCCCGGATGACGACGGCCGAACGGCAGCGGCACCACCGGTCCCGTCTTGCGCGCCCTCACCCCGAGCTTGAGCGGCTCGTACCCACACCCGCAGCGTCTCGCGGCTGACCCCCAGATCCCGAGCGATCGACGTGATCGTCCGATCCGGTCTCGACAGCACCAGCGCCACCGCGTCGGACTTGAACTCGGGCGGGTAGTTCTTCATCACCATCAGGGACATCTCTTCCCCTGGACCTCAAGATCCAGTCTCCAAGGTGTCCACGTTCAAGGGGGAACATCCCCTTCTTGCGGCGTAGGCGTTTGTGCTCGAGGCCTTACGGCTACGAGAACGGGTGCATGTACGGACGTTCTTTGACCCGGTCGTAGATGCGGTGCAGCCACGGCTGCCGAATCGGCGCCAGTCGCTCCAGCGCGCGGAGGAACACCTGCCCATCAGGGCGAAAAGGAGCGATTGGCAGCAGCGGGGGTGAATCGTCACGGCGGACCTCGGCAGGCATTCCGCGCGTCGCCGGCACGAGTCGCCGGTCATCGTTGTAGGCCAGGTACGTCCACACGTCCGCGGCCAGCGGCACCACCGTTCCCGCGTCGCACGGCCATGCCTCGCCGGTCTGCGGATGCTGCGGTACCAGGGCGATGTCGGTGATGCCGGTGGATAGGCCGGGGCCGGCCAGGGTGAGGTGTCGTTCTGGTGGTCCCGGCGGGAGCAGGCCGTCGATCGCCCGGCGGAACGCCTGTGCGACGGGTCCGTCGGGGACGGTTACGCGCTTGCCGTCCGAGGCCACCAGCAGGTGCGCCAGTGCCACTGCGACTGCCGCCTCCCAGGGGGCGCTCCAGCAATCACGTGGGTCGGCGGGTGGCGTGCTCGACAGTTCCTCCCAGTCCATCACTTGCTGGACGGGGCCGGCGACGGCGACAGGGTGTACGGCGTCGGGTTCGAGCCACACCACTTGCCAGAACCCGCAGTCGTCGACACGGGTCGCCACCGGGGAGCCGCATGTCGCGCAGGCGAGGTTGGGGCCGTATTGGCCGTCTCAGCCGCAGCAGCAGCCGCCCAGCCGTTCGGGGATGAAGGCGGTTCCGCGGACGTCGCCCGGTGCGATGCCGATCCTGTTCGGGGGCCCGGTGATGCGGTACATCTGCAGTCGGAGGCCGTGTTCTTCCGGCTCGGGTTCCCATGGTTGCCAGGGTTGGCCGTTTCCGGGGTCTACGGCGTATGTTCCTGGCTCCAGCAGATGGGGGAGCAGGTCATGGCCGTACTTCTGGCTGGAGTGGTCGGGGAGTGCCACCCGCGCCACCTTCGCGGTCATCACGGCGCCGCATTGGCTATGAAGGTGGACCCGAGAGCCATGTGTCGGTCGGTTTGAGAGCCACTTGCTGATCAACGGCCTTGGAGTGTTAGTGAAAAAGAGAGCCATGCCCGTGGGTCTGGGGCATGGCTCACGTGACGCTGTGTGAGTGTTGTCGGCGCACACCTCCCGCTGCGGAGGCGAGTGTGCACAGCCCCATGACGGTAAGCCGGTGGCGGTGATGTGGCTTTGACAGCGGCCAGGGTGCGTGAGGCGGCAGCAGGGGTGCGACGTACGCATGTTCGACCAGGTTCAGCGGAGTTCCTGGCGTTCTGCCGTTTCGCCCAGACGATGGAGCAGGTGCGCCCAGCCGTCGCTGGTCTCCTCTTCGAGTACGGCCGGCAGACCGCTGTGGCGCAGGGTGAGCTCGGTACCGTCACCGTCCGGGGTCAAAGTGACTTCGACCCGAGATGCCTCTGGTGCCATGTCGGGCGCTCCCGGTGTGGCCTCCCAGCCGAAGGTGAAGACGAGACGTTCATACGGCACGAACTCCACGAACCGTCCGCGCATCACCGGGCGTGGGCCCTCGTGCATCGCAACCTGCAAGGTGCCGCCGGGGCGGGCGTCCAGCTCGGCCGTTCCCCACCATCGCGCCAGGCGTGCCGGGTCGGTGAAGAACCGCCAGACCGTCTCGGGACGCGCACGGATGTGCAATGTCTGCTCAATCGTCCTGCTCACAACGATCCCTTCACGTCCTGGGCACCAGTGTGCGCGCGTTCTTCTTTCTCGGCTTCGTGCTGGAGGCGGCTGAGCGAGGTGGACCACATTGTCTCCAGGAACGTCACCGCCTCGGCCAGCCCCTCCGGACGTAGCCGATAGAAGCGGCGATTGCCTGCGCGGCGGACGTCGACGAGGCGGGCTGCTGTCAGCGTTCGCAGATGCTGGGATACCGCCGGGCGACTGATCGCGGGAAAGCGCTCGGCGATCTCGCCTGCCGATACCTCGCGATCCCGCACCAGGACGAGGATGGCGCGGCGGGTCGGGTCCGCCACAGCGCGAAGCGCGTCGTCCATGGGCCACCGCCTTCGTTTGCGCACTGCCGGGACAGTATGTGAGTGTTTAAGCAACATCTTACACTCTATCGATGGCGAGGATTCACCATGTCAGGAGACGACAACACCCGTGCCCCGCGATCGGAGAACCAGCGCCTGAATGCGCTGGTTGGCCATTGGCGTTCGCAGGGGCGTATAGCGGCCACCGCGATCGACCCGGAGATCCGCATCGCCGGGTCGGACACCTACGAGTGGCTGGCGGGCGAGCACTTCCTCATTCACCGTGTGGACGTGCGCATGAATGAGGAACACGTCGAGGTCATCGAGATGATCGGGCCCTACGATCCAGCGAGCCGGACCTACCCCATGCGCTCCTTCGACAATCACGGCAACTTCGTCACCATGCGGGCAAGCGTCGACGACGAGGGTGTCTGGACGTTCGCCGGCGAGACGGAGCGGGCGACGCTGGTGATCGCCGAAGACGGCGACTCCATGACGGCCGAATGGGAGCGCACTGACAACGGCTCGAACTGGCGGCACTGGATGGACATGAGCTTCACGAGGGCTCCCAGCCCCAGCGCCATCCCTCGGCGCTGAATCCCTCGCAGATCAGAAGCCTCACCGTCGAGCTCGCCTCGCCGTTCCTGGCGGAGGCACCACAACACCATCATGCTCTGCGCGTCTATCCGTACGCGCCTTTGCACATGGAGGTGTACGCCGACAACTGTGGTCAGCTTGCTTGTTCGGCTCTGGCTCGGGTCTGGGCAAGGCGGTAGGAGTCGGTGCCGGTCTCGATGATGTTGCCGGCGAAGGTGAGCCGGTCGACGATCGCGGCGCAGAGGCGCGGGTCGGTGAAGGTGCGGGTCCAGCCGGAGAAGGACTCGTTGCTGGCGATGGCGACGCTGTTCTTCTCTTCGCGTTCGGTGAGGACCTGGAAGAGGAGCTCGGCGCCGTGCCGGTCGAGTTCCATGTAGCCGAGTTCATCGATGCAGAGCAGGTCGACGCGTCCGTAGCGGGCGACGGTCTTGGCAAGGACCTTCTCGTCGGCGGCCTCGACGAGTTCGTTCACGAGCTTGGTAGCGAGGGTGTAGCGGACCCGGTAGCCCTTCATCGCGGCCTCGGTCCCGAGGGCGATGAGCAGGTGGGACTTGCCGGTGCCGGAGTCGCCGATCAGGCAGAGGGGCTGGCCCTTTTTCACCCATTCGCAAGTGGCGAGCGTGTGGATGGTGGCGGGGTCGATGCCCGGGTTGGCGTCGAAGTCGAAGGCGCGCAGGGACTTGTCGCGGGGAAACTGGGCCGCCTTGATGCGGCGTTCAGAGCGGCGGCGAGCGCGGTCGTCGCATTCGGTCAGCAGGAGTTCGGCGAGGAATCCCAGGTAGGACATCTGCTCGCGGGCCGCCTGCTCGGCCAATTCAGGGAAGGCGGTGCGGATGCTGGGCAGGCGGAGCATCCGGCAGGCCTGGTCGATGGAGGCCTGGGCGGCCTGCTCGGTCATGCCGCGGTGGGCGACGCTCATGGTGTTTCTCCTTGGGCTGGGCGCTCGCCGGGCGGCCGGGCGCGTTTGAGGAGCTGGTCATAGGCCGTCACCGACGGCAGCGGCCGGGTGTCGCGGGGAAGCTGGGCCAGGCGCCGTTCGGTCAGGAACGTCACCGTTGCCTCGTGGTTGTCGTGCTGGGCGGGCTCGGGAGCGGCTTGTTCGTCTTCCTCAGCGGCCTTGCGGGCCTCCAGGGCGACCGCGTCCGCGGTGAGGGCGCCGGCCCGCAGCGCGGCGGCCAGGCCGGTGACCAGATGCTCGGTGGGGAGATGACGGGCCAGGAGCAGCACTTCGATCAGCGCGCGGGTGCCGTCGCGGTCGCCGTGGGCCTTGCAAGCCGCCGCCCACCAAGTGTCGTGAACCGGGGTGAACTTGCCCGCGGCCCGCGCCTGCTCCAGAGCGGTCGCGCCCGGCAGCGCGCCGGGCTTGCGGATCAGGACCTCCAGATAGTGGTCCAGCTCCAGGCGCTGGCCGCCCTTGGCGAACAACCGATCGTGCTCGGCCACGACCTGCTGCCCGTCATAGACGATCAGGTGGGAGGCGTGCAGCATCACCCGCAGCTGGCGGCCGATGAACCGGGCCGGGACCGAGTAACGGTTCGTCCGGACGGTGATCTGGCTGTAGCGATCGACCCGGACCGGGAGCAGCAGCCCGGTCTCGAACGGCTCCTGCGAGACCGTCCGCAGCAGCGGCCGCTCGATCGCGAAGTACTCGCCGACGGTCCTGGCCCGCGCCCCGATCCGCCGGCCCTCGTCGGCCTCGTCCCAACGGTCGATCATCTCGTTCAGCTCATCCAGCGAGCCGACCTCTGGAATCGGGACCAGGTGATTGCGGCGGAACCAGCCGATGTCGCCCTCGACCCCACCCTTCTCGTGGGCGCCCTTGATCCCCGGCTGACAGTAGAACGCCTCGACCCCGTAGTGCTCGCGAAACGCCGTCCAGCGGGCGGACTCCGTCCGGGCCCGGGTGAACCCCAGCACCGCGGAGACCGCGGCCTTGAGGTTGTCGTAGCGGACCTTGCCTGTCGGAACTCCGCCCAGCACCCTGAAAGCGTGGACGTGTCCCTCGAAGAACGCTTCCTGCCCTCCGGTGGCCAGCACCCGGTGGACCGCCTTGCCCGAATACGACAATCGGAACGAGAACAGGAAGCACTTCACCTGCTCGCCCGCGATCCGCACCGTCACGTCCCCGAAGTCGACCTCGGCCTCGACTCCCGGCAGATGCGACTGCGGGATGAACGCCTCCGGCGGACCCCTGCCTGCCTCGACCCGGATCTCACCCCGCCGGTGAGCGACATAGGCGCGGACGATCTGATACGAGATTTCCATCGCCTGGTGCTCATCCACCAGTCGCGCGAAGATCCGCTTCGCCGTGTGCCGCTGCTTGCGCGGCGCATCCAAATCGGCCCGCAGCATCTCGTCGATCAATGGTTTGAACTCATCCAGCCGACTCGCCCGCGGCGCCATCTTCTTCCTCGGCTCCGGCCACGGCTGACGCAACGCCTCAGCCACCGTGTTCCGGCTGACCCGATACTTGATCGCGATCTGCCGACCCGACAGCCCTGCACGAGAATCCCGGCGAATCGCCGCGAATACCTCCACCTTGGACTGGGGGTGTGTCACCAGCGTCTCCTCACACGGAGTAACGCTTCGATACTCGCACCGCTAACCCTCAGTGCGTGTTTGAGAAGATCGTTCATGTCCGGCGTGGCGGCGTGACGAGACATGCCGATACCGCCAAAGTGGCTCAATGCCCCCCGCTCGCTACCCCTCCGACCTGACCGACGCCCAGTGGGAACTGATC
>NZ_POUA01000089.1 GCF_003236385.1 Spongiactinospora gelatinilytica | reverse complement strand
CCCCATGCCCCGACAACTACCGGCGTTCGCCTCGAACGAGGCCTACGTCACCTGGGTCAAGAACAACCCCCACGTCTGCTGGCGCAATTGCGACGTCATCCCGTGCGGGCGGCGAAGGTACGAACTGTACAACCTGAACCTCTGCAACATGAACGACGCCCCGGCGAGGTTCGTTTTCACGGTATCCGGCACCAACGTGCCCTCGGGCACCGCCACCTTCTCCACCAGCGACCAGCAGTTCAAGCGGTTCCCTGTGACGGCGGAGATCGACCCCGAAGGGGAGACGACCGCAAATCGGCCGGTCATCGTGCCCGCCCACTACTGCGGGGCCTTCACGGTCGTGCTCGAGTTCGACCAGCCCCTTCCCTGTGACGCCTCGATCGAGCTGGATGTCTACGAGGTGGTGCCCAGGACCTCCGGAACACCCCAACACCGACTCGCCGGCGCCCAGGAAGCCGCCGAAGACCTCGCCCTGCTCGGCGGGTACACCTTCCTCGCCGCGCCGATCGATTCGTGACAACGGACGAGCGAACCCCCGGGCCCGCGCGGCCCGGGGGCCCGCCGGGGTGACCTCCGGCGATCCCCGCCACCAGCGGCAACGCTAGGTCAGGCAATGCCCCATTGGAAATATCCCTGGACTACAGCGAGGCCTTAACGGCGCCCGGATAGCCGTCTGTGGACACAAAGTAATCGCTGCATCACCACAAGTTACGGGCTTCTGATCGACTTCCCCCCGGGAGACACCATGCTGCTTACTCGCCCCCTGCTGGCCGGCGCCCTCGCCCTCGCCGCCGTCGGCGCGGTCACCGCGCTGCCCGCCGCGGCCGCCACCCGCACCGCCCTCGCCGGCCCCCCAGCGTGCGTGGACGCCACCGGCGCCCGCACCAACGGCACCAAAATCCACCTGTGGGAGTGCGCGAGCACCAACGCCAACCAGAAGCTCGTGATCGACGACGGCCAGATCAAGGTGAAGGACACCCTCTCGGGCAGCCCGAAGTGCGTGGACGTTGCCAGTGCCCGCACCAACGGCACCACGATCCACCTGTGGGACTGCTCGAAGACCAACGCCAATCAGATCTGGTTCATCAGGAAAGGAGAGATCATCATCAAGGACACCCTCTCCTCCGGCACCCCGATGTGCCTGGACGTTGCCAGCGCCCGCACCAACGGCACCAAAATCCACCTGTGGGAGTGCGCGAGCACCAACGCCAACCAGAAGTTCGTGATCGACGACGGTCAGATCAAGGTCGAAGACACCTTGACCTGACCACGCCGGAAGCACACCGGGAACCGTGACCAGGCTCGCGCCGGTCACGGCCTCCCGGCGGCGGGCCGGTAAGGCAGGGGTTACCACTCGCCCGGCGCGACCGGGCGCGCGATCAGCCGGGCTGATCGCCCATCTTGCTGCCGCCGGAACGCGAGGGCCTGGAACGGAGCGGCACGGGCTCGTCGGCCCGGTAGGGGCATCCAGCGCACTCCAGCCACATGCCGGACGCGTCACGCCGCGCTGGGCTGCGGCGGCCACGGTGGAATGGAGGCATGGGTCCTCGATCTCCTCGCTTACCACCGCGTGCGGTCATCGCCTCCGCCGCCGCTGCCCAGGCCCGCCGGGCCGCCCGGGACACGCCCCCGCCCCCAACGCCTTCACCGCCTGCCGAACCGCCGCGGCGGGCCTGGCGGCGATTAGCCGGGGTGGTCCTGGCCGTCGCGGTGATCGCGGGCTGTACGTGGGCGGCCGTGGTGGTGCCCGGGCCGGACTGGGCGCGGTGGGCGCTGGCCGGCACCGCGCTGACGGTGGCGGCCGGTTCGGTACTCGCCGTCTTGATCGGCCCGGCCGCGCGGCGCCTGGCCGGAGACCACGCTCCTCTGACCGCGGCCGACCACGCGCAGATGACGGCGACCGAGCGGATCGAGGCGGTCAACGCCGCCCGGCACACCTTTGTCCAGGCCGCCACCGGCCTGGTGGTGATCGGTGGTGTGGTCTTCACCGCCCAAGGGCTCTGGTACACCGCCGCGTCCCTGGACACCGCCCGCCAGGCCCAGTCCGTCACCGAACAGGGCCACATCACCGACCGCTATACCAAGGCCGTCGCACAGCTCGGGTCGGCCAAGACCGACGTGCGGCTGGGCGGCATCTACGCCCTGCAGCGCCTGGCCGCCGACTCCCCCCGCGACAAGGACACCATCCGCCAGGTGCTGGCCGCCTTCGTCCGCGGGCATGACTTCTGCACCACGCCCCCCAAGCAGAAGAAGGCGTCCCTGTCCACGCACTGCACCACCGACCTCGAGATCTTCGCCGACCTGCCGCTTGACCGGCGGCCGCGAGTGCTCGCCGACCCGCCGCTTGACCGGCCGGGAGCCGATGTGCTCGCCGCAATGACCATCGCCCCCAACCTGTCCACCCGCGACCAGAAAGGGGACCCCTCGCGCGCGGACTTCTCCAAGGTGCGTTTTCCCATTGACCGGGGCGGCGCCAACCGGATCGATCGGCGCCGGATACACCACCCGCTCAGTGACGCCAAGGCGGCGGCGACCCGGGCCAGGGTGAGAAGTGCGGCCCAGGTACGGCAGCACCTGCTTATGGCGGCTCAGAGCTTGACCATCGGGGGCGAGCCGGTTCGCCCGGCGTCTCTGCTGCCGGTGCGCGAACCGGGCGAGATCCCGGGCACCCTCTACACCAGCCGCCGGGCGGCATGCGAGGCCGTCGCCCGCCGTTCGAGCGGAACGGTGGGCCTGGCAGACGGGGTGAGGGTTTGGCGAGGATTAGGGGCCATGCACCCCCATTCTGCAAATTGTCCAGATCCGCAAGAGGCGAGGACGCCTGTGGAGTTCGTCGCGCAGATGCGGCGGCTCAGGGCGTGGTCAGGGCTGACGTTCCGGAACCTGGAGGCACGGGCGGCCGCGGCGGGCCGGTCGTTGCCGCACAGCACGCTGGTGGGCGTACTCCACCGCAGCACCCTGCCGCGGGACGAACTCCTCGTGGCGTTCGTGCTCGCCTGCGGCTGTAGTGAGGAACAGGCCGCGTCATGGCGAAGCGCGCGTACCCGGCTGGCGATGGGCGAGCCGCCGCCGAGCGCGGGCGCTGAGCCCGTGACCTCTGGTAACGCGGACTTCTGGTACCTGCCCTCCAGGAACTGGCACCTGCCCCCCAGGAAGTGGACGTACTGGCTTTCGATGATCGCCGTCACGGCCGTCCTGCTGCTGTTACCGACCGGAGGCCCGGCCCAGCGAGAGCTGACCCGGGCACAGACACCGACGCCGCCATCGCCACCGGCGGAGCGGGCCGGGACCGGCGCGCCGCTCGCGGCGGGCTACTACCGCATGAGGTTTCCCGGCAGCGACCGCTGCCTGTCGGCGTCCAAGGGCACGGACGGCAGGATCCGGCAGCTTCCCTGCGCCGACGTCTTTCCGAGGCGGCTCGTGCAGCCACTGGGCGACGGCACGTACAAGATCCTCACGCAGCACCCGAAGCTGGGTCCGGGCTGCATGGGCGTACGCGCCGGGGAGGTCCACGACGACTACTGCGGCGAGAGGGGCGGCAACCAGACCGACCGGTTCCGGCTGGAGCCCGCGGGCACCGGAGCGGCCGACCGGCAGATCGAGGTCGCCAACAGCGACCAGTGCGTGGCGCACTCGGTCCCGCCGCACGACATGACCCCGCTGTGGCTGCGCCCCTGTGCTCCCGGGGCCCCGGAACTGGTCTTCACCTTCGAGCCGGACCCCGGCGGTTCATGAGATGGCGCTGGAGGCGCTGGGCGGCCAGATACCGACGTGCAGCAGCCGGTGGGCGTAGGAGTAGGCCACCAGTTGACTGCGGTTGCTGCACGAGAACCGGTCGAGCAGCTTGCTGATCCATTCGGCCACCGTGTAGCGGCTGAGGTGCAACTCGCGCGCGATTCTCGTCGTCGTGTACCCCTTGGCCAGCATCACGATCAGCTCGCGGTCACGATCGTTCAGCACGCCAACGGAACCAAGATCCATATGAACGCCCCAGGTCAGATCGCGTTGGACCAGAGGTCCCCGACTGGAAGGATTTCGATGTCAACGCTAGGAGGATTCGCTTAACCAGCGGTATGGCGGGACCATGTTCCCGGTTATGTGTCCAGTTCCTGACACACGTAGGACCAGGGATCTTCGAGACGACCCTGGAGGATCGCCTCGTAGATCTTCCGCAGGGCCGGGCTGGGATCGATGCCGAGCTCGGCGGCCAGGTGCCGGCGTAGGCTTTCGAACTGCGACAGCGCTTCGGGGGCGCGCCCGCAGCCGACCAGCGCGGTCATCCTGGCTGCAATGAGTCTTTCCCGGGTGGGAAAGTATGAAACCAGGTCGTCGAGGCGGGTGAGCACCTCGACGTGCCCGCCCCGCTCGATCTTCAGCTCGGCCCAGTCCTCGCTGACGGTGAGGTACAGCTCGGTGCAGCGGCTGACCGCCTCGTCCACCAGCGGGACACCGGAGAACTCCACCAGCGGCCGGCCGCGCCACAGCCGGGTGGCATCGTCGAGCAGGTTCAGCGCCGCCTCACCGTCGCCCCTGCGCCGCAGGTCGCGTCCGGCTCCGGCCAGGTGGCGGAAGCGGAGCAGGTCGAGTTCGTCCGGTGTGGCGTCCAGGCGGTAGCCCCAGCCCTCGTAGGAGATCCGGTCGCCCGTTTTCCTGCGCAGCTCGGAGACGTGGACCTGGAGGTTCTTACGCGCGGTGGGCGGCGGGGTCTCGCCCCACAGGGAGTCGATGAGCTGGTCGGTCGCGACCACCTGGTTGGGGCTGAGCAGCAGGATCGCGGCCAGCAGCCGGGTCTTGCGGGCGCTGATCCTGACCAGGGAGCCGTCCATCCTGATTTCGAACGTTCCAAGCACGCTCGCGTCCATGGCGGGCCTGACCTGCTCGGCCGGGGCGCACCTGCCGGTGCCCAGGGTGAGGAATCCGGTCAGGTCGATGGGCGCGGCGGGCTTGGGCGCCGCCTGTGAGTGGAGGGTCCTGACCATGGCGAGCACGGCCATGGAGACGTCGTCCACGCCCGCCTTGCTTTCGAACCAGCGCCAGTCGCCGTCGGAGTTGACCTCAAGGAAGACCGGTCCATGCCGGGTCATCAGGAAGTCGAAGGCGCCGTAGCGCAGGCCCCAGAGATCGGCGAGCCGGCGCACGGCGCCGACCACGGACTGGGGGGTGGTGACCCGGCAGACCGAGACCGAGTCGGCGTCGCACCACAGCGCCTCGGGCGAGGGCTTGCTCACCCGGAACGTTCTAATCTCGCCTTCAAGGAAGTAGACGCGCAGTTCCACCCCGTGATCGACGTACTCCTGCACGATCATCGGCGCGTCCCTGACGGAGAGCCCGCGGGCCGCCGCCGTGTCCATGATCTCCGGGAAGACCCCGGCCAGCGTGCCGGGCTCGGTCTCGACGAAGTGCCCGTCCAGCGCCTTGACGATCACCCGGTCGCCGGGCAGGGAGTCGCTGGCCGCGGCGGGGTCGGTGGTCACGATGGTCCGGGGGGTGCGGATTCCGGCCCGTGCCGCGTCGTCCAACTGGATCAGCCGCCCGATGTCGGGGCCGCCGGGCAGGTGGTGGGCGGCCAGGCGGGACATCTGGGCGACCAGGGCGCACCAGGAGTCGGCGCGGAACGGCGAATTCGCCGAATTCGGGATGGCCCTGGGCGAGAAGTGCCGTACCCAGGTGACGGTCGGGACGATTCGGCGTCCGTTGACCGTGAGTGAGCGGTCGGCGATGTCCGCGGCGATGCGCAGGTCGTCGATGGCCTCCGCGTCGATGCGCAGACTGGGCACGCCCAGGGTGCGCAGCCCGCGCTGGAGCGCGGCGAACTCGGTGAGCCCGGCCCGGTCGGCGAGGACCACGCAGGGGAGCGCGGTCGCGGGGTCGCACTCCTCGGGCAACTGCCAGGTCAGGCCCGGACCGCCCGGCGGCAGGGTGAGGGTGTAGGGATCGGGTTCAGGTGTGATCTCTAAGTTTCCCGATGGGATGTCTAAGTTCACTCGCGGTCCACCACCTCATGCGTGCCGGGGATGCGGGCCGACCGGTCGCACTCGTCCATGTGCCGATGATCATTGGGTCGGCGTGGGTACGCAATCGGTCCTCTGTCGTTTGACATATGGATTTTCACTAACGCCCACATTCGTGGGGTTGTGGCCCCTATATGCCTGCGAGTCATACTCAACCAGCACTGCTGCCCGAGGTGGGAGAGGTGGGGTTGTTGTCGGACGACGTTGTGACAGCCACGGATCTGGTCAAACAGTACCGGCGCATGGAACGCCGGGCGGTGGACGGCATCTCCTTCGAGATCTCACAGGGCGAGACCATCGGGCTGCTCGGACCCAACGGCGCGGGCAAGACCACCCTGATCAAGATGATCTGCGGAGTCACCGCGCCGACCTCCGGCCGGCTCGAACTCTTCGGTGTGGACCCCGTCCGGCAGCCGGTCGCCGCCAAGACCTCGATCGGGGCGATGCACCAGGTGGGCCCGTTCGACCTGATGCTCTCCGCGCTGGACAATCTCAAGATCGCGGCGCGTTTCCGCGGCCTGCGCTGGCGCGAGGTCCGGCCATGGGCCCTCGAACTGGTCGAGCACCTCGGCATCACCCCGGCCCTGACCCGCCTCTGCTTCCAGCTCTCCGGCGGCCAGCGGCAGCGCTTCCAGCTCGTACGCGCGCTGCTCACCATCCCCCGGCTGCTGGTGCTCGACGAGCCGTCCGCCGGTCTCGACGTCGGCGGGCGCAGGCACGTCGAGCGGTTCGTGACCTGGCTGCGCGACGAGCACGGCGTGACCGTGCTGTGGACCAGCCACCACATCGACGAGCTGGAACGCAACTGCCAGCGGGTGATGGTGATCGACCAGGGCCGGGTGATGCGGTTCGCCAAGCCGCGCGAGCTGGTCGAGGAGTTCGGCACCAGGCACATGATGGTGACCGTGGAGGACCCGGCGACCAGCGGGATCGTGGTCGCGTGGGCGGAGGCGGCCGGGCTGGTGGTCAAGGCGGAGGATGCCGAGGTGCGGATCGAGGGCGCGCAGGTGCAGGACGTCCTGCCCGGCCTGTCCGGCCACTGTCAGGAGCACGGCGTGGCGATCTCGGGGGTCTCCACCGCGACCGATTCGCTTGAGGAGGTCTTCCTCCGGATGACCGAGAACAAGGAGTGACGTGGCCGCCGCCCTGAGCTTCACCAACAAGCCCCCGGCGCCTCAGGGCCGGGTGTCCGACCTGTTCGCGGTGGTCTACCGCGAGTACGCGTTGCTGGCCCGCAACCGGGTCTACCTCATCGTGGGCCTGACCCCGATGCTCATCTACTTACTGCTGGTCAACACCTCGCTGAGCAACCTGGTGCAGCACGTCGACTATCGCGGCGCCAATGTGCCCTTCACCATCTTCCTGCTCCCGATGACGCTGGCCATGTCGGTGGTGAGCGCGGCCGGTACGGCGGGCATGGCGGTCTTCCAGGAGGAGGCCAGCGGCGTCGCCACCCAACTGTGGTCCTACCCGCTGCGCAGATCCCGCTTCCTGCTCGGCAAGCTGATCGCCGGGGTCTCGCTGGTGATGGCGCAGACCCTGCTCGGCCTGGGCGTGGCGGCGCTGCTGTTCGACTTCCCGTTCACCCTGAGCGGCTGGATCGGCCTGCTGGTGATGCTGATTTTCGCCTCGCTCGCCTTCAACGGGCTCTACCTGGCCGCCGCGATCACCATCACCGACCACCAGGTCTTCATGGTGCTCTCCAACGTCTCGATCCCGGTACTCGTCTTCGCCGCCCCCTCGCTCTACACGATGGAGAGCATGCCGACCGTGATCCAGTGGATCGCGGTTGTGAACCCGCTGACGTACGCGATCAACGGCATGCGCGACGCCGCGCTCTTCGGGCTGGGCGCGACCTGGCAGCCCATGCTGGTGATGGCCGCGATGGCGGTCATCGGCTACACCATCGGCGGGCGTGCCCTGCTCAACCGGGCGCGCAACCTCTGATGCGCCGGATGGACATCGCGTGGCTTCCCACGCAGGCCGACGACGTCAAGGTGCGGCTGCCCGGTACCGACCGGGCCAGGGAACCGGCGCGGACGCTGGCGATGGCCCAGGGCGCGGCGGGCCGGGTGGGGATCACCCGGGTCGCCGACCTGACCTGGCTGGACACCATCGGCATACCGACCTATCAGGCGATCAGGCCGACGGCCCGTACGCTCGCCGTCTCCCAGGGCAAGGGGATCACCGCGGAACTGGCCAAGCTGTCGGCGATGATGGAGGCGATCGAACTGTGGCACGCCGAACAGCCCCGCCCGCCCGCGCTGACCGCCCCGCCGCGCGAGGTCGCCGGTGAGCTGAGCTACGACCTGGGCGAGCTGCCGCAGGCCACCCCGAGCCTGCTGCACGAGGGCCTGCCGATGGAATGGGTCGCGGCCACCTCGCTGGCCGACGGCAAACCCACCCTGCTGCCCAAGGAACTGGTGACCGTCACCATGGACCGCGGCCCCGGCTGGCACCCGCCCGTCTTCGCGGTCTCCTCCAACGGCCTGGCCAGCGGCAACACGCTGGTGGAAGCGGTGCTGCACGCGCTGTACGAGGTGATCGAGCGGGACGCGGTGAGCCTCGCGCTGCGCGGCCGAGGCAAAGGCGTCAACGCCGATCCGGCCTCGCTCGGCTCGCCCGTCGTGGACCGGCTGTGCGAGCTGCTGGCGAAGGCCGGGGTCCGCCTGGAGGTCAGGCAGATGCCGTCGGCCACCGAACTGCCCTGCTTCCTGGCCGAGATCACCTGCGACGAGTACCCGATGAACTTCCGCGGCTTCGGCTGCCACCTGAGTTCGGAGATCGCGCTCACCCGGGCCGTCACCGAGGCCGCCCAGGCCCGGCTGGCCTACATCTCCGGCGCGCGGGACGACCTGCACGCCGACGCCTACGCCTCGATGGGCGAACGCCGCAAAAGGCCCGTATCCCCGGAACCGGCCGAGCCCATCGCCCGCGTCACGGCGAAGGCCAGTCTGCTCGACGACCTGCGCGACGTGGTCGGGCGCGCCACGGCCGCCTTCGGCCACGCGCCGCTGTTCACCGACCTGACCAGGGACGATCTCGGCGTGCCCGTGGCCAGGGTGGTGGCGCCCGGGTGCCGCCTCGCCCCCGAGGAGTTCTGATGCGGACGGTCGTCTACACCGGTCCCACGCTCGCCCCCGCCCAGGTCACCGAGGCACTGCCCGGCGCGGCCGTACGCCCGCCGGTGGCCCGCGGCGACCTGCTGGGCGAACGCTGGAGCCCCGGCGACACCGCTGTGGTCATCGACGGCTACTACCGCGAACGGCTCTCGGTCGGCCACAAGGAACTGCTCTGGCTGCTCGGCGAGGGGGTCACCGTCATCGGCGCGGCGAGCATGGGCGCGCTGCGGGCGGCCGAGCTGAGCCCGTACGGCATGCGCGGCGTCGGCGGCGTCTTCGACTCCTACGTCTCGGGCGAGATCGACGGTGACGACGAGGTCGCGATCGTGCACGGCCCCGCCGAGGTGGGCTACCCGGCGAGCACCGTGGCCATGGTCAACATCCGCTACGGCTGCCGGGAAGGGGCCAGGAGCGGCCGGATGCCCGCCGAACTCGGGATGCGGATCGTGCGGACCGCCAAGGAGCGGCCCTTCTCCCACCGGACCTGGCCGGACCTGGCCCAGGCGCTCGGCGCCGACGCGCTTCCCGCCCTGCGCACGCTGGAGCGGATGATCGCCTCCGGCGAGTGGGACCGCAAACGGCTGGACGCGCTGGCGGCCCTGCGCGCCGTGGGCGAGCCGTGGCCGGGGACGGCCGCGGGCGGTTTCCGCTCGATGGGCACCGGCCCCGCCGAGGTGCTGCGGTGGCGGAGCCGGCGGGAGTACGCCCCCGGGCGGTGGATGTCCGACCTCGACGTGCTGGACGCCGCCCGGCTGTTCTGGGACGGCTATCCCGAGTTTCACGAGCGGGTGCTGACCGGGCTGCTCGCGGAGTTCGCCGGGGAACGCGGGCTCGCCGCCTACGTGGAAGCCAGGCTCGGCGTCGAGAGGGCGGTGCCGTCCGCGCTGACCGGCCGGCTGACCGCGGCCGAGCAGGGCGAACTGCCCGTGGCGGAGCAGTTCAAGCTGGTGATGCTACGGGTCTGGCCGCTGTGGCAGTCCTTCGACTGGCGGCCCGCCGCGCTGGCCGCGCTGCGCGAGTCCGGCCGCTGGGAGGAGTGGTCGGACCTGGTCGCGCAGGCGGACGAGGCGGCCGAGCAGGCCATCGGCCGCGTGGTGGTGCCGCCGCCGGCGTACTGCGGGAAGCTGTTCCTGCGGCACTGGGGCGGCGGCTCGGTGGAGATGGCCAGGCGCGGCTTCACCGGCCTCGCGGATCTCGGGCAGACGGTCAGGAAGTACTTCGCGCTGGACGTACGGCGGCGATGACCTTCACCACCGAACTCGACAGCGCCGACCCGCACGCCTACTTCCACCGGATGCGCGAGCGGGAGCCGGTGGACCGGCGGGTGGACGCCTCCGGCCGGGCGTTTTGGTACCTGACCAGGTACGCCGACGTACGACGGGCGCTACAGGCCCCCGAACTGGGCCGCCAGCTCGACCGGCTGCCCGCGGAACTGGCCGAGGCACACCGGCGCTGGGAACACGACACGCTGCCGATGTTCCGGCGCAACGTCTTCAACCTGGACCCGCCCGACCACACCAGGCTGCGCCGGCTGTTGGCGCCCGCGTTCAGCGCGCGCAGCATGGCGGCGCTGTCCAGGCGCATCGATGAGTGCGTCGGCGAACTGGTCACCGCCATGACCGGCGAATGCGACCTGATCAAGGCGCTGGCGCTGCCGTTGCCCATCCTGATCATGGCGGAGCTGATCGGCTTCCCCGCCGGGGACCGCGGCAGGCTCCGCGCCTGGAGCGACGCCATGCTGAGCGAGGACGTGCCGGCCGCGCGCCGGGCCGGGATGGAGTTCCTGGGCCACGTCAACCGCAGGATCGAGGACCGGCGCGCCGACCCGGGTGACGACCTGCTCTCGCAACTGACGGGGAGCACCGAGCTGAGCCGGGCGGAGCTGGTCTCCAGCGTGTTCCAGATGCTGTTCGCCGGGGACGAGACGACGGTCGGTCTGATCGGCATCGGCATGCTGGAACTGCTGCGCCACCCCGCCCAGCTCACCCGGCTGCGGGCCGACCCCGGCCTGCTCGACTCCGCCATCGAGGAGGTACTCCGGTTCAACGGCCCGGTGGGGCACGCCAGGCCGCTGTACGCGCTGTCCGACATCCGCTTCGGCGACAAGGTGATCCCCCGCGGCGACGTGGTGGTGCCGTTGTTGCTGGCGGCCGGCCGCGATCCCGAGGCCTTCCCCGACCCCGACGTCTTCGACATCGGCCGCAGCCCCAACCGGCATCTCGGCCTGGGCCACGGCGCGCACTTCTGCCTCGGCGCGGCCCTGGCCCGTATGCAGGCCAGGGCCGCGTTGGGCGCGCTGCTCGCCCGATTCGACCGGATCACCCTGGCGGTCGCGCCGGAGGCGGTGGAGTGGGCGCCGGGGCTGCTGGTCCGGGGCCTGCGTGGCCTGCCGTTGCGGCTGAGTACGCGTGGGGCTCTGAGTATGCCCGGGCCGGGGGCCGGGGCTGAGTAGCCTGCCTGCTCTGGTGGCCGGGAACGGCCGCGCGTAGCGTGCGGGACGCGCAGTCTCGCTCACCCCGGACGGATCAGAGTGGCACTACTGGACGAATCGAGCCCCACGAGTGCGCCACCGGCCGCCCTGCGGGTGGTCGTGGGGGAACAGGACCGAGAGACGCGCGCCAGGCTCAGGAGCGTGCTCCACATGGGCAACGGCATCTTCGTGCTGGGCGAGGCCACGGCCGTGCCCCGGCTGGACGAGCTGATCGTGCGGCACCGGCCCATGGTGGCGGTGGTCAACGCGGCGCTCAGGCAGGCGGACGACGTGGAGTTCGCGCTGGCGCTCGCGGCGCGGACCCTGGGCAGGACCCGCGTCGTCCTGGTCTCCGAGACGCTGGACGAGGATCTGCTGGGCCGGGCGTTACAGAGCGGTACGGGTGGCTTCGTCCACCGCGAGGCGCTGCTGCGGGAGATCATCCCGGCGATCAGGCAGGTCGCGGCGGGGCTGACGTTCATCTCCAGCACGATGATCACCCGGCTCCGCGACCGGTTCCCGGCGGTGATCAACAGGGTCGGCCATCGGCTCACCCCGCTCACCAGGCGCGAGGCCGAGGTGCTCGCGCTGGTCGCGGCCGGCCTTTCCAACCTCCAGATCGCCGACAAGCTAGGCATCGGCGCTGGAACGGTCCGATCCCATCTGGCCCGGATCCTGGCCAAGCTGTCGGCGCGGAACCGGGCGCACGCGGTCGGCATCGCTTACGAGTCGGGCCTGCTCACCGTGGGGTCGTCGCACCGAAGGTGAGCGCCGGGTACTGCCGGCGGGCCTGGTCGGAGGTGAGCGGGGGAGCGGGTTCCCCGGCGAGCGCGTGGAACCTGGCCGCGCCGTCGAGCGGCGGGGCGGGGATCAGCGCCTGGGCGTGGAAGAGTTCGGCGGCGAGTTCCGCGCTGCCCAGCCTGGCCCTGGCCAGCCTGGCTCTGACCTTGCGCGCGTGCTCGCTCACCTGCGGCTCCGGCTCCGTCCCGTTGACGTGCCGATCGCGGGCGACCGCCATCCGCCAGGACGGCTCGGCCTCGGCCACCAGGGCGGCCTGCAACCCCGGTCCCGCCCCCGCGCACCGCAGCTCCCTGTCCAGCCGCAGCGCGCCGAGCGCGGCGACCGACATGCCGTGCGAGTAGAGCGGGTTGACCGCGACCGCCGCGTCCCCGATGGCCGCGAACCCGGCGGGCAGCGCGGCCCGTTCGTAGTGGCGTCTGCGGTTGGCGGTGTCGCGGAAGGGACGGATCGGGCCTTCCGCGGCCGTCATGGCCAGCAGTTCCGCCACGATCGGATCGCGCAGCGAGCGGGCGAACGCCAGGAAACCCGCCTCGTCCAGCGGGGGCGCCGAGCCCTGAGTGCCGGTCAGGGTGGCCACCCAGCGCCCGCCCTCCAGCGGCAGCAGGGTCGCGCCCCGGGGCAGGCCCGGCGTGGGGTGCAGCATGATGGCGGGCAGGTCGTCGAGGCCGGGCGGGGCCTGGCAGATCCTGGTGGCGTAGGCCAGGCCGGTGCTCACGGTGGTCTCCTCGATCGGCGGACCGCCGATCTCGGCCAGCCACCGGGGCGCCTGTGACCTGCGGCCGGTCGCGTCGACGACGAGGCCGGCCTCGATCGTCTCCGCGCCCGTCACCCGCACCCCCGTCACCCGCCTGGCGTCGCCGGTCAGCCCCAGCACCTGGACGCCCTGGCGAACCCGCACACCCGCGCGCCGCCGTACGACGTGGTCGAGGAGCCCGCGGGTGCAGGAGATGAAGTACGCAGCGCAGTCGAAGCGGTGGAACCAGCCGTCGCCGGACAGGATCAGTGAGTCCCCGGGCAGGCCGCGGCGGTGCGCGCCGTGGGCGTACAGCTCCTGGAGCGTGCCAGGCAGCAGCGTCGCCAGGGCTTCTGCGCCTCCGGTGACCAGGACATGGCTGTGGTGGGACTGGGGGAGTCCCCGCCGGGGGCCCGGCGCGGCGGGGAAGTGGTCCCGCTCGACCACGACGACCTCGTCAACGTGCCTGGCGAGCACGGTGGCCGCCAGCACGCCGGCGAGGCCGCCACCCAGCACGACCGCCCTGTTCACTCTTCCAGCAGACCCTGCTGGACCATGCCCGCCAGGAACTCATCGACGTCCCGCATGATCCGCACGGTGACCAGGGCGTTGTCCCCGGCGAACTCCTCGGCCAGCCGGGTGATGATCTTCTCGCGCTCGCCCTCGCTCGCGACCAGCTCCCAGATCTTGGAACCCGACTCGTTCAGGCTGTGGAAGTCGCCGGTTTCCGTGTGGTACAGCGAGATGCCGTCGCCGGTCTCCTGCCAGATGACGCTGTCGCTGATCCGGAGTGACACACTCCACCTCTCCTTCTAGACGGGGGTGATGGGCAGCAGCTCGCCGACCCTGACCTTGACGGGCTTGGCCGTGGGACGGGTGTAGGTCTTCCAGTCCTCATAGACCGGATGCGTGGAGTCGTCGGAGACCAGCCGCGGCCTGGTCATCTCGTCGTTGTTCGAGGCCAGCGCGGCGGAGCCGATCCCGGTCCCCAGCCACAGGTGGGTGGTGACCCCGTGGCGCAGGATCCGGCAGTTGGGCCTGCTGTTGCGCCGCAGGTCCAGGCTTTCGGACATGTGGGTGGCCCGGCAGCCGCCGCCGCAGAACGGCTTGACGTAGCACTTGGCGCAGTCGGCGTGGTAGCCGCCGCCGCCGAAGACGGTGCTGCCCCGCATCTCGGAGAGGAACTCCCCCTCGAAGATCTCGCGCAGCGACCGGCGGCGGAGGTTGCCCGCGAAGTGCTCCTTGCCGGTGATGAGCTTGCAGGGGTAGACGTCGCCGAGCGAGTTGACGTAGATCTCGTTGCCGCCCATCCCGCAGTTGGCGCGGACCGTGCACGAGGGCGTCGGCCGTGGCCCGTCGGGCCGCAGCTTGCCCAGGGCCGGCGAGGTCCACACCAGCTTCTGGATGCGCATGTGGTCGGCGAAGCCGAAGTCGTACTCGTCGTCGACCCCGCGGCCCAGGTTGTTGTGGTACATCAGCCGGATGTCGGCCACCTCGACGCCGTCCATGAAGGCCGCGAAGCCTTCCAGCTCGTCCACGTTCTCCGAGGTGACGATGTGGTTGATCACCGGCACCACGCCTTCGGCGTTGAGCAGCTTCAGCGCCCGGTGGGTCCGGTCGAACGCGCCCTTGCCCCGGGTGCGGTCGTGGGTCTCCGCGGTGCCGCCGTCGACGCTGATGGTGACCTGGTTGAACAGCTCGGCGAACCGCTTGGCCTGCTCCGGCTTTCTGATCATCGTGGCGTTGGTGACGATGTTCGACTTCATGCCGCTGCGGTTGGCGTGCTCGACGACCTGGAACAGGTCCTTCCTGATCATCGGCTCGCCGCCGGTGAAGATCATGTACTCGGCGCCGAGTTCCGCCGCCTGCGTCACCAGGTCCAGTGACTCCTGGGTGCTCAGCTCCCCGGGCAGGCACTTCTCCGAGGAGGCGTAGCAGTACGGGCACCTGAGGTTACAGCCGTCGGTGATCGCGTAGTAGACCTGCACGAGCGGGGCTTCCTCTGGCTGGATGCGCGGCCGTGGCCTGTCGTAGTAGACGATCCAGTTGAGTATGAGCTTGGCCAGCGCCCGTTCCGTCTCGGCCGTCTCGGGAAGCGGCTCGTTCACCCTGGTCAGCGTGCGCAGTACGGCGAACTCCTGCGGATCGAGCACGCATCGGCCGCCGATCTGCGGGTTGATGACCAGATAGGTTCCCTCGTGCGAGAAGTAGGTGAGGTCTTCCGGCACATCGAATAACGCGCGGTTTGCGGCCAGCTTGCCAGGCATGCCTACCCCTTCGGTTCGTGGGTGCGGACGCGGCGCCGAACGTCGCCGGCGCCGCGTCCGCGAGCCGTTCGGACTACACCGGGTCCTTGCCGCTGCCGGAACCGGACCAGATTCCACACCCGCAGGCCTGCGCGACGTCGAGGCCGTGCACCTCGACCTCGGGCCGGGACCAGCCGGCGGCCGACAGCGCCTGGGCGGGGAAACGCTCCTTCAGGCCGATGAGCAGGTTGACTTCTTCCTGGGTCATGGTGGCGAAAGCCTGCTCGGCCTCCTTGGCGAGCGGGCCGCTGATGATTCCGGCTTGACGCAGGGCTTCCTGCGGATTGAAGGCCATGTCTCCACCTCTCTGCTGGATGAGATGCGTTGCTGGTCGAGTATGGGCTGGCCACGCGAGGGCCACACAACCCCACAAACGTGGGCTAAAGGGGCACGAATGTGGGCTTGCCGACGTGTGTTCCCCGCCTCAGGCTGGTCGCAGAAACGACGTCGGATCTTCGCGATGGGACAGGCTGATGACCGGAACCGGATCAGGTGCATTCGACGCGCTGGACAGGCTGCGTGCGTCCGGGCATCCCGTCGATCTGCTGGACGAGCGGCAGCAGCGGGTCTTCGCCCAGCTCAACGAGGCCGAGGTGGACCTGCTCAACTCGATCAAGCAGCGGCTCGACGAGGTCGCGGGTGAGGTCGAAGGGCAGGAGCTCAAGCTCATATGAAGGCGGGGGACCGGCGCCCCACCAGGAGGAACGTCGCGGTCCTCTTCATCGACATCGTCGGGTCGACCGAACTGGCCGAGCGGCTGGACCCCGAACTGCTCCTGCACATCCTGGAGCGCTACTACGACGCCTGCCGGACCGAGATCTTCCAGCGCGGCGGCGTGGTGGAGAAGTACATCGGCGACGCCATCATGGCCGTCTTCGGCGTCCCGGTCAGCCTTGAGGACGACGCGCTCCGCGCGGTGCTGGCCGCCGATCGGGCCATGGCGGCGGTGCACCGGCTGAGCGCGGAACTGGCCCCCACCCACGAAGTCAGCCTGGACGCCCACTGCGGGGTCGCCTTCGGCCAGGTCATGGTGGTGGAAAGCCCGGGTGCCGACGTACGGGTGATCGGCGACACGGTCAACACCGCGGCCCGGCTCCAGTCGGCGGCGGGTGACGGCGAGATCCTGCTGGGCGACGACGTGGCCAGGCTGGTACGCCGGCACGCGGTACTCGACGAGATCCCGCCCCTCAGCCTCAAGGGCAAGCGGGAGCCGGTACGGGCCTGGCGGCTGGTCAGCGTGGACCCCGAGCGCGGCGAGCCCGAGGCGGACACGATCCCGCTGATCGGCCGGGCGGCCGAACTGCGCCGGCTCACCGAACTGCATCAGCAGGTCGTCGCGGAACGGCGGTGCGGCATGGCCACCCTGCTGGGCGTACCGGGCATCGGCAAGTCCCGGCTGGTCAGGGAGTTCCTGCACAACCTGCCCGGCGAGGCGCGGGTGCTCACCGGGCGTTGCCCCGCCTACGGCGTCGGCGCGACCTACCGGCCCATCGCCGAGATGCTGGAACCGCTCGACCTCGACGAGGTGGTCGGGCCCGACTGCGCGGGCACCCTGCGCGGGCTGACCACCGGGATCGCCGAGATCGCGCAGGCCGTCCGCACCCTGTTCGAGGTGCTCGCCGAGCACCGGCCGCTGGTCGTGGTGCTGGACGACCTCCAGTGGGCCGAGCCCACCCTGCTCGACCTGATCGAGGACTGTGCGGCCTGGCTGCGCGACGTTCCTGTGCTGCTCATCTGCGTCACCAGGCCAGAACTGTACGAAAGCCGTCCCGCCTGGGGCGGCGGCACGCCCCGCGCCATCTCCCTGGAGGTCGGGCCGCTCGGCCCGCCGGACACCGCCCGGCTCGTCGCCGAACTGTGCGCGGCCCGCGCCGACGTACTGGCCCACGACGAGGACGACGTACACCGGCGGGTGACCGCGGGCTGCGACGGCAACCCGCTCTTCGCCGAACTGATGTTGGAGACCGCCGCCGAAGGCGACGCCGCCCTGCCGCCGACCATCCAGGCGCTGCTCGGCGCCCGGCTCGACCGGCTGGACCGGCCGGAACGCGAGGTGCTGGAACGGGCGGCGACCGTGGGGCAGTCCTTCACCGCCGACCAGGTGGGCGCGCTGCTCGAAGCCGGGTTCCCGGCCACCGCCGGGCCGCTGCGCAGGCTCCAGCGCGAACGGCTGATCAGACGCGGCCCGCTCACCGGCTGCTACGAGTTCACCCAGACCCTCACCAGGGAGACCGTCTACGCGCTGACCAGCAAGGACCTGCGGGCCGGCTGGCATCGGCGGCTGGCCGACCTGCTCAGGGAGAGCCCCTTTCCCGGCGATGTCAGCCACCACCTGCTGACCGCCTGCCGCTTCACCAGGGAGGTACGGCCCGGTGACCCGCTGCTGCCCGAACTCACCGACCGGGCCGCCGCCTCGCTCATCGCCGACGGCGGCAAGGCCCTGCACCGCAAGGACCTGCCCGCCGCCATCGCGCTGCTGGAACGCGGCAGGGAGATGCTTCCCCCGGGCCGGGACGAACACCGCTCGCTGGCCGTACGGATCAGCGACGCCCACCTCGCCAGGGGCGCGAACGCCCAGGCCGCCGCCGCCCTGGACCGCGCGGCGGAATTGCTGCCCGGCGACCCGCGCAACGAGCTGACCTGCGCGATCCAGCGGGAGATCCTCGCGCTGCGCGCGGCCGGGCGGGCGCCGCTGCTGGAGCCGCTGCGCGCCCGGCTGGCCGGGGCCGACGCCGACACGCTCAGTTGGTGCCGCTTCCACCTGCTGGAGGCGCTGGTACACACCGAGAACGGCCGGTTCGGCACCGCGGAGCAGGCGCTGCGCTACGGGCTCGCCCTGGCCAGGGCGATGGGCGACCGCTACGAGGAGGACCGGCTGCTCGGCGGGCTGTGCGAACTCGTCCAGTGGTCGCCCACACCGGTGGACGAAGGTCTCGCCCTGTGCGCCGACCTGCTGGCCCGCTTCGCCGGCGACCGCACCCTGCTGGTCCCCGTCCTGCTCGCCAGGGCCAGGCTGCTGGCCCTCTCCGGCGACCTCGAACCCGCCCACCGGGCACTCGACACCGCCGGACGGTACGCGGACGAACTTCACCTCCGCCTCTCGGCCATCGCGATCACGCAGGTCCGCGGCCTGGTCGAGTCCCTGGGCGGCGGGCACGAGCGGGCCCGCGAGCTGTTCGTCCGCGCCGGGGCGGCGCTGCGGGCCGCCGGGCACGGGCCTCCCGCCGCCACCCTCGCGGTGTACGCCGCGCGGGAAAGCCTCCGGCTGGGCGAGGTACGGCGGGCCGAGGCCGAACTGGGCGCGGGGGCGGCGGGGCAGAGCCAGTTGCGCGGCGAGCTGACGGCGCAGGCCGTACGGGCCAGGATCGCCTCACTCGACGGCGACCACGGGCGGGCCCTTGCGGCGGCGGCCCGCCTGGACGGCCTGCTCGCCGCCACCGACGACCCCTGCCTGCACGGCGAAACCCTCTTCGAGATCGCCCAGATCCACCGCGCGGCGGGCCGCGACCCGGCCGCCGCGGCCGGCCGTGCCCTCGACGCCTACCTGAGCAAGGGCGCCGGCCTGCTGGTGCGCAGAGTCCGAGAGTGGGCGTCCGATGCCGGATGCCCGCGAATGGAGTAAACGGAACCGTGTCCATGACACCGACGAGCACGCCGCCGCCCTGGCGCAGGGAGGCGCGCGCACACTTTCCCGGAGTGCCCGCGTGGGGCCTGGCCACCACTCGGGAGGCTCCGGAGAGCTTCGACGTCAGCCCGCTCGCCGAGGTGACCAGGGAATGGGCCTGGGGCGGCTCGGACGGCTCGGGCGTGCGCGTGTGCGTGGTGGACACCGGAGTGGAAGGCGCCCACCCCCGGATCGGCGGCCTGGAACGGGCGGTCGAGGTCGTCCGCGAGCAGGACGGCGGGCTCGTCCTGGCCGACTGCGAACCGGTCGATCCGACCGGGCACGGCACCGCGTGCGCCAGCGTGATCAAGTCGGTCGCCCCCGGCGTCTCGATCACCTCGGTCCGCGTCCTGACCGACGGCAAGGCGGGCACGGGCGACGCGCTCCTCGCCGGGCTGGCCTGGGCCATCGACGAGGGCTACGACCTGGTCAACCTGAGCCTGTCCACCACCAGGTCGGGCTTTCGCGAGGCGTTGCACGAACTGACCGACCGCGCGTACTTCCGCCGCTGCCTACTGATCGCCGCCGCGCACAACATGCCCGTGCTCAGCTTCCCGTGGATGTTCTCCTCCGTCGTCTCGGTCGCCAGCCACGACGAGGCCGACTCGATGACCTACTACTACAACCCGGCTCCACCCGCCGAGTTCCACGCGCGCGGGGTCAAGGTGCCGGTCGCCTGGCCCGGCGGGCGCGAGATCCGAAGTACGGGCAACAGCTTCGCCGCGCCCCACATCGCGGGCATCTGCGCGCTCATCCTGAGCAAGCACCCCTTCCTGACGCCCTTCCAGCTCAAGACGGTCCTCTACCTGGCAGCCGACAACACCACGAGACCCCACGGAGAGACACATGTCCGCTGACGACATCGACGGAACGGAACGCCGGCTGCTCCAGTCCATCGTCGAGGTGGCCCGGCACATGTTCGGCGCCGCGGCCTCCTCGATCTTCCTGGTCGATCCGGACACCGGCGACCTGGTCTTCGAGGCCGTCTCGGGCGAGGGCGAGAAGCAACTGGTCGGCAGCCGCTTCCCGATGGGCACCGGGATCGCCGGCTGGGTGGCGGTCAGCGGCCAGCCGATGGTGGCCGACGACGTCTCCACGGTGAGCCAGTTCGCCCAGGACGCGGCGGAGTCCACCGGGTACGTGCCGCGCACCATCATGGCCGCGCCGCTGATCAGGTTCGAGGAGTGCGTCGGGGTGCTCGAAGTGCTCGACCGCACCGCCTCGCGCAGCGAACTCGACGACATGGAGATGCTCGGCCTGTTCGCCACCCAGGCGGCCTGCGGCCTCGAACTGCTGCTGCGCGTGCGCCGCAACCGCCAGGAGGTCGAGCACCCCGATCCGCGCGAGCTGCTGCGCCGGATCGGCGAACGGCTGCCGGGCCGGGCCGGGCGGCGGGACGCCGCGGTGGTACGGCTGCTCGCCATCGCCAGCGACCTGCTGGACCACTGATCTTCTCGTCCCGGGGCACTTCGCTCACAACGGTATCGCGGAGCACAATGGGGATGGCGTGGCGAGCGAGCGGACGGCCTGAAGGGACGACATGGGAGACAAGGGTGTCTGGCCGCTCGTCGGACGCTCGGCGGAGCTGCGCGCGCTCACCGACGCGGTGGCGCGGCCCGACCTCGGCGGCGCGGTGGTGGTGGGCGCGGCAGGCTTGGGCAGGACCCGGCTGGCCAGGGAGGCGCTCGCCCGGCTGGCCGCGCTGGGCCACCCCACCTCCTGGGCGACGGGCAGCCGCTCGGCAGGGGTGATTCCGCTGGGCGCGCTGCTCCCGCTCGTCCCGCCGGGCGAGGCCGCGGCCGGGCGGGTCTTCGCCCGGCTCGTCGAACGGTTCGGCATGCCCGGGGGCGGACGCCCGGTGCTGGCGGTCGATGACACCCACCTGCTCGACAGCGCCTCCGCCGCCCTCGTCCACCACCTCGCCGTGCACACCCGGACCTTCGTGATCATCACGGTACGGCGGGGCCCGCACCCGCCCGACGTGGTCACCGCGCTGTGGAAGGAGGGCCTGGCGCCGCGGCTGGACCTGCGACCACTCGACGACGGCGAGATGGACCTGCTGCTGGAAGGCGGCCTGGGCGGTCCCGCCGACGTCGTCACCCGGCGTACGCTGCGCGGCCTGGCCGCGGGCAATCCGCTGGTGCTGCGCGAACTCGTCCAGGCCGGGCTGGACGGCGGCGGGCTGCGCCGCGGTGACGGGCCATGGCACCTGCACGGCCGGGTGCGGGTCACCGCCAGGCTCGCCGATCTGGTCGAGGCGCAGATGCAGGTGGACGATCCGGGCGTACTGGAGGTGCTGGAAGTGCTCGCCTGCGCGGGACGGCTCGGCCAGCCCGCGCTCGAACGGCTCACCGGCCCCGCCGCGGTGGTGCGCGCGGAACGGCAGGGCCTGGTGGTGGTCGAGTCGTCGGGCGCGCGGCACCTGATCAGGCCGGCCATCCCCGCGTACGGCGAGGTGGTACGCGCGCGCATGCCACGGGCCAGGGCCAGGGCGATCTGGGCCCGGCTCGCCGAACACCTGGCCGCCACTCCGCGCCGCCGCGCCGACGACCCACTTGACCTGGCCAGATGGCGGCGGCAGGCCGGGCTGGGCAGCACGGCGCAGGAACTCCTGGCCGCCGCCCGCCGCGCCGCGGCACGGATGGAGCTCCAGGACGCCGAGCACTTCGCCACCGCCGCCCGCACGGCGGGCGGCGGCGTCGACGCGGACCTGGCCCTGACCGAGGCCCTGGTGGCCCAGGGCCGCTACACCGCCGCCGCCACCACCCTCCC
>NZ_POUA01000898.1 GCF_003236385.1 Spongiactinospora gelatinilytica | reverse complement strand
ATTGGCGGTACAGCAATGATTGCCACCGTACTCAATGATTTTGGCGATGTGGACTTTATGGGGGCTGAAAGTGCCGGATCATCTGTCTACGCTAATCTGACTGAGCAACCTTCACAGGTCATGGATAACCTTTTAGTTGATTTTCAGGCGGCCCATTTAAATCCCAGTTATACTGAAAATTTCATGGGAACATTACTAAAAAAAGTTTTTTTCAACGCTGTCGAGAATTCTATTGCCACAATGTTTCAATCACGTATGGGTCAATTGATGGCTTATGATGGCTTTTTAGAAGGCATTGCCCGACCACTCATTAACGAAGCTTATGATGCAGCCGAAGCGGCTGGCATTAAACTCATTGAGACACGTGATGAAATGGTTGCACAAGTTGATTACGTTTCTAATGTTGCTAACCCTCTAC
>NZ_POUA01000897.1 GCF_003236385.1 Spongiactinospora gelatinilytica | reverse complement strand
AAGTATGTTCTCGGATTCCAACCAGCGAGTGAACATACACTCTTCAAACCAATTGTATATGGATTTAAAAGCTTTTTAATCGGTAGTACTTATATTTTTTCAGCTGTAGTAGGTATGTTGGCTAGTATATTTACGGGCGGATTCTCGTTTGATATGTTAAATGGTCCGGTTGGTATTTATCATAACGTCGACTCAGTTGTTAAAGCGGGTATCATTAGCTTAATTGGATACACTGCGTTATTAAGTGTAAACTTAGGTATTATGAATTTAATTCCTATTCCTGCACTAGACGGTGGTCGTATTTTATTTGTTATATATGAAGCGATTTTCAGAAAACCAGTTAATAAAAAAGCGGAAACAACGATTATCGCTATTGGTGCCATTTTCATGGTCGTTATTATGATATTAGTAACGTGGAA
>NZ_POUA01000896.1 GCF_003236385.1 Spongiactinospora gelatinilytica | reverse complement strand
GCCGAGTGCCGGCCCTTTCACCACCATCGGAATGCCGGCCACCAGCAGATGCACGTTGTCGGCCAGAGCGGCGAGGCGTTGGTTCAGCCGGCCCAGTTCGTCCACGTAGAAGCGCGTGACGGCACCCATCGGCACCACGCCCAGGCCGATTTCGTTGCTCACGAGGATGACCTCGCCGGGCAGCAGCGGCAGGGCGGTCAGCAGCGCGTCGATCTCGGCCGTCCAGGCTTCGGGCGGCGTGACGAGGCCTGTCTCGGGATATTCATGATGTTCGGAGAAGAGCAGATTGTTGAGCCACAGCGTCATGCAATCGACCAGCACACAGCCACCGTGCTGCGCGTGCGTGTAGAGCGCTTCGGCCAGGTGCATGGGCTCTTCGACCAGCGCCCAATTGGCCGGACGCCGCGCGCGGTGCAGGGC
>NZ_POUA01000895.1 GCF_003236385.1 Spongiactinospora gelatinilytica | reverse complement strand
GCCTTGTTCCTAACTTTGGGCGGTGACACCAACCATCCTACTGAATTGATACAAGCCTTAAAAGATATTTTGACAACTGGTTTAATGAAGTCGGATGCGCTCCTCAAAGATTTCGAGCTAGCTAAAAAAGAAATGTATGGAAGAAGTATTACTAGGATGAATTCTTTGGAAGCTATTGCTAATTCATTTGAAGGTGAAAACTATGGAAATACGACAATTTTTGATGAAGCAATGCTTTATCAAGATATCTCTTTAGACGAAGTAATTAATACTTTCGATACCTTTATGAAAAATGTTGTTATCAGTACGTTTAAAATGGATAGTGAGCAGGCGAAGAAATGAAATTTGCATTAATTTGTGGAGCAAGTGGCAATATCGGAACAGCGATTAGTAAAGATTTGGCTCAAAAGGGATGGTCAC
>NZ_POUA01000894.1 GCF_003236385.1 Spongiactinospora gelatinilytica | reverse complement strand
GCATCAACACCCCAGTAGATCCCGGCTGCAGTTGCAGCGAGGGCGATTAGGGTGATGACAGTCCACTTAAGTTTCATGTGACCTCCTTGAAGATAGAACGCTTACCATTGTACAGGAAAAATAGTGCGAAAAAAAGGACAAACATGAAATTAACCGCATTAATTAGGCTGTAAACTGAAAAAATATAACAAAAAAGCCGACAAGCAAATGCTCATCGACTTCGTTAGCTGGGATAGCTGGATTCGAACCAGCGATACACGGTACCAAAAACCGATGCCTTACCACTTGGCCATATCCCAATAATAAATGGGGGCTATAGGATTCGAACCTATGAACCCGAAGGAATGGATTTACAGTCCACCGCGTTTGACCAGACTTCGCTAAACCCCCATCATATAAACACTTTAGCGATATGTATCGC
>NZ_POUA01000893.1 GCF_003236385.1 Spongiactinospora gelatinilytica | reverse complement strand
GGACTAGAAGTTGGAGACGTGGTGCTATCAACTGAAGTGGCGTACCACGACGTAGATGCAACAGCATTTGGCTATGAATATGGTCAACTCCCACAACAAGACAGTGCTAGATTTAAGGCTGATGCGTCATTAATTCATCAATTTGAATTAGCAGCTCAGAATCGTAATTTAAATACAAAAAAAGGTCTAATTGTTACTGGTGATCAATTTATTGCTAGTGCTGATAAAGTTAAAACTATTCTAAAAAACTTTCCAGATGCTTTATGTTGTGAAATGGAAGGTGCGGCAGTCGGACAGGTGGCTCATCAATTTGACAAACCATTTATTGTGGTACGTGCTATGTCTGATACCGGTAATGATGATGCGGATGTTTCTTTTGACGAATTTATTATTGACGCTGGAAAGCGCTCCGCATCAATGC
>NZ_POUA01000892.1 GCF_003236385.1 Spongiactinospora gelatinilytica | reverse complement strand
ATCAAGCACTTCTTTAATTCGTGCATAGCTCCGGCGCGTACGATGTTTACCATACTTAACTAAATGTCCTGCCAAGTTATTCACCTCTCCAATTTCTAAACGAGTTAAATGTTACAGTTTGATTACAATTTGCACTGAAACCTGTTTTTTAGCAAAAAAAAACCAAAAATAGTCCTCTATAAAAAACTATTTTTGCTTTTTTATCTAGAACACTGCGGACAATAGATCGCACTGTCTCATTTAACCCTGCTTTAACATACATATTACATTTTATTCCTTGCCATATGCTTTGTCAAACAACTTGCAATGTTAAATTATTTATTTTTTATTAATGTTTTATTTTTAACTTTTAAATTAATTTTTCCGTTGCGCGCTCCGATCGTAATATCGTCACCAACCTTAGCTTCACCGGACAACATTAATTC
>NZ_POUA01000891.1 GCF_003236385.1 Spongiactinospora gelatinilytica | reverse complement strand
GGTTTAATATCACTTACATTTCCCGATTCAACCGTTATATACGATTCATTTTGAATGTTATACACCGCTTGCGTACCGATGAAATAAGCACGATATCGATACGGATTTTCAAGTTCAATTCCTGCAATTTTCATGCCTTTGCTAAGTTCCATATCTTTAATCATTTCTAATCACCCTCCCTAAACCGTTTCATCACTGGACGAAACTTAGCTTCTAATCGTTCCAACTCATCAAGGTACTGCGTCAATTCCATCACATCATGTTCGTCTTCCAACATTACATGAATACAAGCATTCAGAGCACGGCTCATATTGGAATAGTAGCCTTTTGTAGCGAACATAGGCAAATTATCCTTGCCAGTCTTAATCGCTCCAGATTCGTCTCTTACAGCCTTGAGTAAGGTATGGTTGGCATAGTTGTCTACC
>NZ_POUA01000890.1 GCF_003236385.1 Spongiactinospora gelatinilytica | reverse complement strand
CGTCGGCAGCGTCAGAGGTGTATAAGAGACAGCCCGTACGCCGACCCGGAAGCCCACGGCGACCCCGACCCGGAAACCGACCGCCACGCCCACGCGGAAGCCCACGGCGACCCCGACGCGGACGCCCACCAGGAAGCCGACCGTCACGCCGACCCGCACGCGGACCGTGGTGCCGACCCTGACGGTGAGCCCCACCCGGGTTCCGCGCCCGACCGTGACCGTGACCCTGACTCCCAGCACGTCCCCCACGGGCACGCCGACGCCGTGCGCGGCGCCGTTCCCCGTGGTGACCTTCGACGCGGAAGGCCATGAGCCGCCCAACGGGAACGAGTACGAGGACGACTACGAATACGACGACCCGTCCCAGCCGTCGCCGACCATTACCGTGACGGTGACCCCCAGCCCCAGTTCCGGCTCCACCGCGAC
>NZ_POUA01000889.1 GCF_003236385.1 Spongiactinospora gelatinilytica | reverse complement strand
GAGCAGACACGCGGTTTCTTCGAAACGCCCACGGGGTGGACGTCTTGGCGGCACAGCCGTTTTTACTTGTGCCGGTAGTTGATGCGACCCTTCGTGAGGTCGTACGGCGACATTTCCAGCTTCACGCGGTCGCCCGCGAGAATACGGATGCGGTGCTTCTGCATCTTGCCCGATGCGTAAGCCCAGATTTCCACGCCGTTTTCCAACTGCACGCGAAAACGATTGTCGGGTAGTGCTTCAGACACCACCCCTTCAAATTCAATCAGTTCTTCCTTGGCCAAACTCGTTCCTTTGTATGCAGCACGCGGCTGCGCCGATGGTTGCAATGATGTGATGACCCACCCGAACCATGCCACACGCCTCGAAGGGCATGCAGCGGTACGCCGCGATCATCTGCCCGGACAGCGGGCGTGGGGGGTACCGAGC
>NZ_POUA01000088.1 GCF_003236385.1 Spongiactinospora gelatinilytica | reverse complement strand
ATAAGAGACAGCACAGGAACACCCCCGCCCCGATGCCCAGCGCGGTGGCCATCCCACCACGCCTGCCGAGCAGCGCGGACTGACGGACCACGATGGTGAAATCCAGCCCGGGATTCATCGCCCCGAGCAACACGATTCCCGTAAAGGCAGCGATCTGCACTGATGACGGCATAACCATTCTCCTTTCCGGCGTTTCCGGAGGCGCAGCCTAGCTACTCTTCGTCGGCGTCCCTGGTGCGGGCCCCACCGGTTCGGGGACCTTGGTGTAGGCGAGGCCGATCCGGTAACCGACCCCGCGGACGGTGACGATCCAGGTGGGGGAGCCGAGTTTGGCCCGCAGGCTGCTGACATGGGTGTCGATGGTACGGCTGGTCTGCGCCCAGTTGTCGCCCCAGATCTTGGCCATCAGCTCCTTGCGGGAGACGACCGTCTCGGGATTGGCGGCCAGCGTGTAGAGCAGCTCGAACTCCTTGGACGTCACAGCGACCACCTGGTCGCGCAGGCGGACCTCGCGCGCCTTGCCGTCGATCCGCAGGGTGCACAGCGCGATCACCTGCGGGCTCGACCCGAGGCCGTTGGCCCGGCGCATCACCGCCTCGATCCTGGCCATAGTTCCCGCTCACCACACGACTGGACCACGCAGTCATCGGCCCCCGACTTGAGGGCGAGCACTCGAGTACTGCGTCGGTCATGGTGGTGTACCCCCGCGTTCAGCCGAGTCCGAGTAGGGAAGCCGCGATCACCGGGCGGAGGACTTCGGTACCGCCGCCGGTCTCGGCGAAGAACAGCGCGTCGCGGTGGGCCCGTTCGATCAGGTGGTCGCCGGTGAAGGCGAGCGGGCCGGAGAGCCGGGCCATGCCCTCGGTGACCGCCAGGGCCGCCTCCGCGGCGAAGAGCCGGGCGATGGCCGCGTCCTGGTGGGAGGGCCTGCCGTCGGTGTCGAAGCGGCGGGCGGCCCAGTACAGCAGCCCCGCGGCCAGCAGGCGGTGGCGGCCTGGATCGGGATGACCAAGGGCGCCCTGTACGCGCACTTCCGCTCCAAGCAGGGCCTGGCCGGGGTGCTGATCGACCAGTTCCTGACGAGTTGGGCCGACACCTACACCCGCAACCGCCGCTCCGGAGTCTCCGCCGAGGTGGCCCTGCACCGCAGCGTGATGGCCCTGGCCCGGGGCCTGCAATGCGACATCCGCACGCGGGCGGCCATCCGCCTGCTCACCGACGGACCGGCGGCGTCCGCGGACCTCACCGCGATCCACATCCCGCTGCTGACGCTGATCCGCCAGGCGCAGTCCGAGGGGGCCATCGTGGCGAACTATCCGGCCGAGGTGGTCACCCGTCTGCTGCTGGCCTTCGTGTGGTACTTCTCCCGCGCCCCCAGGGAACCGGCCGGCCGTGCGAACCACGACGCCGAGCACGCCTGCGACATCCTGCTCGACCTGCTGCGACCCGACCGGTGCGCCGCACCGGCCCGACCGTGCGGGTGAGAAGGGCTGTACGAACCGGCCCGCGACGACTAGCGTCTACGTTCGTAGAATTTCGCTGTCGTGCGGCGCGGCGCAGGGGAGGCCCATGATGAACTACGTTCCGGTTCCCTATGACCCCGAGCTGGAAGAGGGGCTGGCGGCCTTCTTAGCGGCGGTGGAGGCCGTGCCGCTGCGGGCGGACACGATCCAGCGCAACCGGGAGATCTTCGCCTCGTTGATCCCGTCGATGGCACACATCGTGGGCGACCGCCCGGTGGAGTGGTGGGACGTGGAGGTGCCCGGTCCCGAGGGCGCGCCCGACGTGACCGTCACCGTCGTACGTCCCAAGGGCGGCCCGCGGCCCGGCGCGGCGGGCATCTACGAGATCCACGGCGGCGGCATGCTGGTCGGCACCCGGTTCTTCGGCATCGAGGGCCTGATCTCGGCGGCGGTCGAGCACGGCACGGTGGGCGTGACCGTGGAGTACCGGCTCGCCCCCGAACACCCTTCGCCCGCGCAGGCCGAGGACTGCTACGCCGGGTACCTCTGGACGGCCGGGCACGCCGAGGAGCTGGGCTTCGACCCCGAAAGGCTGTTGATCTCCGGCTTCAGCGCGGGCGGCGGGCTGACCGCGGCGGTCGCCCTCATGGCCCGCGACCGCGGCGGCCCGGCGGCGGCCGGGCTCTACATGGGCGCCCCCATGATCGACGACCGGAACACCACCGTCTCCAGCCACCAGTACGACGGCATCGGCGCCTGGGACCGCAACAACAACGACACCGCCTGGACCGCCATCCTCGGCCCGCGCCGCGGCACCGCCGACGTACTCCCGCACGAGGCCCCCGCCCGCGCCACCGACCTGTCCGGCCTGCCCCCTGCCTACATCGAGGTGGGCGCGGCCGAGGTCTTCCGCGACGAGGCCGTCGATTTCGCCACCCGCATCTGGTCCACCGGCGGCCAGGCCGAACTCCACGTCTGGGCGGGCGGCTACCACGGCTTCGCGGGCACATCGGCCGCCCGTGTCTCCCAGGCCGCCCTCACCACCAAACACTCCTGGCTCCAACGCATCCTCCACCTCTGACCCAACACCGATGCAGACGGCCCAGGTGGCCAAGCACTCCCTACTCCAGCGCATCGCGCCCAAGCGCACCGACCGGCTGTCGGCGCGCGGCTACCAGAAGTGGGTGGCCGGGTGCGCCTGACACCTGCTGGCACCCCCTGCAAGATCAACAACAGATACAGCTCGTATCCCACGCGCAGCCGTACGCGCGAGCGCCCCGCCCGGGATCTCCTCCCTTCTAGCGGTCGTCGCAACACCCCAGCTTGGGGAGTGCGATGGAGTTCGAGATCCGCGAGATCCGGTCCCCTCAGGGGCGGCGAGCGGGTGTCCCTCTATGGGTGGACGTCGGCCCGGCCGCCCCCGGTCTTTAGGCCGCGCCCATCCGGGCGAGGATGCCGAGCTGCACGTTCAGGGCGGCCACCATCTCGTGCGGCCCGGGGCGGGCGAACTGGGTCAGTACTCCGGCTGCCTTCTGCTCCGCAGTGGGCGGGGTGTGCTTGGTGGCCCACCACCACCCTCGCTCCACCACGATGTGCCACCCGGGGTAGGTGGTCGCGATGGCGGTGAGTTGGGCCTGCTGCTGGGGGGTCAGATCGTCCACTGCACGCCCCTAAGGAGAGGGCGCGGGCGGGCGCTCAACCACGACCCGCCCGCGCGGCGCAAGGAGCTACCAACCCCTTGCGCGGGACGGTACGGCCCAGGGGCGATCGGGCGCGGCCGTACCGTGGACTGGATGGCGCGGGCAGCGTGAACACCACCTGAAAGCCGCCCGCGCCTGGCGGGCCCGCGCCGGCCCGCCGTACGGCACGACAGCGCGCTAAGCTCCCTCGCCGCGCCACCGTGCCCGCTCACAGGGTGTCCTCCCACGCGTCCCCGATGACGGAGACGGTCACGCCGTCCGCCCGGTGCGCGGTGATGAGGGTCGAGCCGTACCAGTAGTCGTAGATCGTGCCGCGCGGCGCGGGAGTGAGGCGCGCGTACCGGACCCGGCCGCGCCCGTGCTGGAAGGCTGCGAGGGCGTCGAGCATGTCCTTCTCGGCGACGACCTCATCCTTGGTCACGCCGCTCTTGCCGTCGCGGCCGGCCTCGACCTCCCATACGAGGAACAAGCCGTCGTCTTGGGGCACGTTGGGTTTATCATCACTCATCGGGTCGCAGCTCCTTCTGCGATCAAGGACCCGTCCGGGCGTCGCTAGCGCCGGGCGGGTCCGCCATTTGTGTCGTTTGTCAGGTACGCCTTAGATGTAATCGGCGTGGCCCATGGTGACCTCCCGCACGGAAAAGCACGCTTAGCGGCGGGCAAATGCGAGTGAGCGGGGATCACGAGCCCTGAGCATGACCCGCCGAGGCCCTACACCAGAACCGGACAATCCCATCAGGGCTGGGATTATGCGAGATAGGACTCGTGCGGGGAGGGCACTAGCCGCCGTACCCTAACCTCATGGCATCCCCAGAGCACCCACTCCCGGCGAGTTTCTGGGATCAACCGGCCGTGGCTGAGGCGCTGGCCACATGCAATATCGGCAAGCTGCTGACCGAGGTGCAAGCCATGCGCCGATGGAGCCAGCAACAGTTAGCCGAGGCAGTCGGATACAGCCAAACCTGGGTATCACGCGTTCAAAGGGGCCGGGCTCTCACCGTGGACCAGGTTCGCGACATATGCCGTCGACTCGGAGTGCCCCTCCACCGTCTTCGGCTCGGCCCCCGAGAAGGTGAGGACACGAACCGCAGGGAACTTGGGAAGGCGACCGCCGCTGCGGCGCTGGCAGTCTTCCCAGCACCGTACAAACCACGTCGCGTGAATGCGGACGACACTACAACCTCGACGCTCACCGCCGTGACCGGCCTCCAACGCCGCCTTGATGCCACCACCCCCGCCCGGGATCTCGCGCCCGGCGTGATCGCACATCTAGGCGTCGCCCGTGCTGAGCTCGCCAGATCGGCCACCAGCCCACTGCGCGGTCAACTGCTGAGCGTGATCGCCGAGGCCGCCGGGTTCGCTGCCTGGCTGCACGCCGACATGGCCGACGCTGGCAGTGCCCGCACCTACTACAGGGTTGGGATAGATGCCGCCCGCCGGAGTGGGCACGGTCTTCTCACGGGCTACCTAGTCGGCAGTCTCGCCCAGTTCGAGGCCGACGGCGACCCCCGCCTCGCGCTCCTGCTGCTGGGGCGCGCCCGAGCGGCGATGGGCGATCAGGCACCTGCGTCTGCCCGCGCCTGGCTCGCCTGCCTGACCGCGCTCGCGCACGCCACCGCCCACGACGGCCGCGCCTGTCGCCTTGCGCTCGCCGAAGCCGAGCGCGCGGTCAGCCGAACGTCCACGCCCCCGTGGCCGTTTATTTTCCCCTTCACCGAGGCTAAGGTCGCTGGTTTTCGGGCCTTGTGCGCGGTGCGGCTCGGGCAGCCTGCCACAGCGCTCGCCGCTTTCGCTGAGTCGTTAAACGCAATCCAGCCAGCCGAGAAGCAGCGGGCGATTTTGGTTTTGGAGATTGCCGCCATCCGCCGAATGGAGGGCGAACTCGATGAGGCATTTTCGCTCGCCGGCACCGCACTCTCGACTGGGGTGTTGTACGACAGCGAGCGTGTGATCCAGGCCGCCCAGCGCTTCCGCTCCTCTTATAGCGGGCCTGTCCTGCCCAGCGTCGCCGCGTTCGATGAGCGGCTACTGGCCGCCAGGATCGGTTGAGCCGGGGGACAATCTTTTCATGACGTTGCGCATTGCCATCACCGGGCATCGGGGGTTGCCGACCGCCGTCGAGCAGCAGATCGACCGAGAACTCCGCGATGCGTTGGGCGGCCTCGGCGAACAGGTGGTCGGCCTGTCGTGCATCGCCGACGGGGCCGACTCCCTGTTCGCCCGTGCCGTCCTCGACACTGGCGGGGAACTTGAGGTCGTCGTGCCTGCGGCCGAATACCGGGAGGGTCTACCTGCCGAGCACTGGCCCCTCTACGATTCCCTGTACGCCGCTGCGGCGCGAGTGCATGAGATGGCGTTCGTCGAATCCACTGGCGCATCTCATCAGGCCGCGTCGGAGCGGATGCTGGAGATGGCCGAAGAAGTGTGGGCGGTGTGGGACGGACTGCCCGCCCGCGGTTACGGCGGCACCGCCGACGTGGTCGCCGCCGCGAGGGAACGGGGAATGCCGGTTCGGGTGTTCTGGCCAGATGGCGCGACCCGCTAGGGACGAAACAACAAAAGCCCCGCCCTTCCCGCGGTGTATCGCGGGAAGGGCGGGGGTGACGGTGTCGGTCTATAGGCCGTGCAGGTCCCGCCCGGCGTGCCCGCCCGGGTGGTAGCCCGCAGTCCGGGCACCGGCGCCCTTGTTGGGCACGGCCCACACTCCGATCGCGGTGAGCAGGGCAATGCCGAGGTTCACCCACTCGTTCGGGGTGATGAGCTGGTCGTCAATGACGGCCTCGCCCGCGACCACGATTGCGCCGACCACGGCCAGGACGCTCTTCCAGTACTTGCCGATCTTCACAGGTAGCCTCCAAGGGCTCAGACCGCCTGGGCGGCCAAACAGGGGGTTACTCGGTGACGTCCAGTCGGACGGTTACACGCTCGATCTCGGCGCGAATCCGCGCCACGAGGGCATCGACGTCCACGGCCTCGTCGCGCTGCGCCAGCGCGTCGGCCAGGGCCTTGATGGTCGCGTTCTGCGCGTCCACCTGAGCGGAGATCTTCCGCAGCCAGTTCCCGTGGTTGACCAGGATGTTCCCGGCCTGCCACTCGGGGTTCTCCTTGCTGCCGTACGGCACGGCCAGCTCGTGCTGCCACAGCTCCTTGGCGCTCACGTCGTCGTCCCCTCCCTTGATGAGCCGCGCGGCCACCGCGCGGAAGTCGTCCATGTCGATGTGGTGTGGGTCGGGCTCTTGCGAGTTGACTTCCTTGTGGCCCTTCACCCGGGACGCGGGCAGGTCGAACTCGCGGCACAGTTCAGCGCACAGCTTGCGGTAGGCGTCGAGCTGGTCAGGCGGCCATGGCTGCGAGCCGTTGTTCTCGGCCTCGATGCCGATGCTCGCGCTGTTGGTGTGCTGGGCAGAGGTGGAGGGCGCGTTGTGCCAGCACCGCCCGGCGGCGATCACATAGATGCGCCCGGACCGGCCGAGACCGAAGTGCGACAGCGGCCCGGCGAGCCCGGCCCGGCCCGAGCACACCAGGGCCTTAAAGAGACGCCTCCGGCGGCGGCCATGCTCCGGGATGGGGAGGAGCCGACACACACTCAGGTCGTCGATGGTAATAGGGGATCTGCCCATCTCTCGTGCGACGACCCATTGAGTGCGTGGTAGAACCCGCCGGAGTATCAGTGGGGAACAGCGGGAAAGCGGCGAACGAGGCCGGGCCACGGCGTCGGGCGGAGCCCGACATGAGAAAAGGGCGGCTGAGCGAAGCGAAGGCGATTGCGCGCGGAGCGCGGTGCGCGGAGCTTCCCCGCCGGACAGTCGCTGGCGGACAGGTACTCCGGGCCCCGGCCCGCCCTTTGGCTCTGACCGTGGGTGGAGGGCGGGTATCCCTTCAGGGAGATGTGCGGGGGGCCGGGCGTTTCTACGATGGGCGGGTGGTGGTGTCTCCCCGCCGGCTGGTGCCGGTCGGCCTTGGGTCGCTGGTGTTGTTGGTCGGGTTGTCGTGGGCGCAGACGATCATGCGTGGCGATGACCCTGTCTGGCCACTGGTCGGCGGGACCGCCCTGGTCGGGCTCTGTGCCGTCATGGTCCGCGCGGGGAACGGGCGTGCCGCCGAGGTGGCCGGGCTGCTGGCCCCGGTGGCCTTCGCCGCGCTGACCGGGCTCGCCGTCAACAGCGTCGGCTGGTTCGTCCTGGTGCTCTACCTCGGGTTCGTCGCGCTCGCCCTGCGCCTTTGGGCGGGCGTGGTGGTCTGGCTGGCCGCGCTGGGCGTGGTGGCCCTGGCCGCGTACGCCTCGCCCGACCCCGGGTGGCCGAACTGGCTGGCCGCCGCGAGCCTCGTCTTCTGGAGCGGCTGGGCCATGCGCTACCGCATCGAGGTGGGCGAGCGGCTGCACCGGGCCGAGAGCGCCGCCACCGCCGCCGCGGCCCTGACCGAGCGGCAGCGGCTGGCCGCCGACGTCCACGACATCGTGGCGCACACCCTCGCGGTGACGGTGCTGCACCTGGGCGGCGTACGGCTGGCGCTCGAACACGACCCCAAGGCCGCCGCGGCCGGGATCGCCGAGGCCGAACGCCTGGCCCGGCAGAGCATGACCGAGCTGCGCAAGGTGGTCCGCGTCCTGGCCGAGGAGTCCCCCGACGCCACCGTGGCCGCCCCGCAGCCCACCGCGCCGGAGCTGCCCGGCCTGTTCGCCGAATACCGGGCGGCCGGCCTGGACCTGGACGCGAGCGTCGAGGGCGCGCTGCCCGCGGTGAGCGCGACCACCGGGATGGTGCTCTACCGGCTGGTCCAGGAGGCGCTGGCCAACGCGACCCGGCACGCGCCGCGCTGCCCCGTCGAGGTACGGGTGCGTGTGTCGGAGCAGGGCGCGGTACAGGCGACGGTCACCAACCCGCTGCCCGGCCGCCCGCCCCGGCACAATGGCGGCATGGGACTTCGCGCGATGGCCGACCGGGTGCGCATGATCGGCGGCCAGGTCACCGCCGGGCCGGAGGGCGGCCGGTGGGCCGTGCGGACGGACCTCCCGGCATGATCTCGGTCGTGCTGGTCGATGACCAGGAGCTGGCCAGGGCCGGGCTGCGCACGATCCTGCGCGAGCCGTACGGCTTCGAGGTGGCCGGCGAGGCCGCCGACGGGCACGCGGCACTGGCCGAGGTCGCCCGCGCCCGGCCCGACGCCGTGGTCATGGACATCCGCATGCCACGGATGGACGGGGTGGAGGCCACCCGTGCCCTGCTGGCCGCCGACCCGGATGCGCGGGTGCTGGTGCTGACCACCTTCGGCGAGGACGCCGTGCTCGCCGCCGCGCTGCGGGCCGGCGCGTCCGGCTTCTGCCTGAAGGACGCCCCGGCCGAGGACATCCAGCGCGCGGTCCGCGCGGTCGCGGCGGGCGACGGCTGGCTGGACCCGGCGGTCTGCGGGCGGGTGCTGCGGCGCTACCGCACCGATCCGGCGACCGACCCGGCCGCGGTCCGGCGGCTCGGCGAGCTGACCGCCCGCGAGCTGGACGTCCTCAAGGGCATCGGCCGCGGCCTCACCAACGCCGAGATCGCCCGCCACCTGGTGGTCGGCGAGGGCACGGTCAAGACCCACGTCGGCCGCATCTTCACCAAACTGGGCGTGCGCGACCGGGCCGGGGCGGTGGTCTTCGCGTTCGACCACGGCGTCGTACACCCAGGAGAACCACCCGCCATACCCGCGGACTGACCCCCACATTCGGCCGTGGCCTGAGCGTTCGGCCACCGGGTCGTACAACCTGGGGAGCCGCCGGCTATGCCCGCGGGCTGACCCCACGTTCTGCTTCCGGGCTGACGACACGGTACGCCCGCTCGGCGACCGTGGGGGCATGCTTCTTCGAGCCCCCCGCCGCAAGCTCGCCGCTCCCCCGCTCCCGGCCCTCGCCTGGCGGACCGTCGGTCCCATCGCGGGCGTCGTCGTGGTCGCCCTGCTCGCGCTCAGCCCGTGGTACGGCTACCACCGCGACGAACTGTACTTCCGGCTGCTCGGCCAGTCCCCCGCCTGGGGATACTTCGACCAGCCGCCGCTGACCCCGTTGCTGGCCCGGCTGTCCACCGGGCTGTTCGGGGACACCATCATCGGGCTGCGAGTGCTGCCCGCCTTGTGCGCAGGGGCGCTGGTACTGCTCGGCGCTGCGATCACCCGCGAGCTGGGCGGCCGGGCGGGCGCGCAGACGCTCGCCGCCGCCGGGCTCGGCACCGGGATGTTCCCCCTGATCGCCGGGCACACCCTGCTCACCCAGTCGGCCGACTTCGTGTTCTGGACGGCGTGCGTGCTGTTCGCGCTGCGCGCCCTGCTGCGCGGCGACGGCCGCTGGTGGGTGGCGGCGGGGGCCGTCGCGGGAGCGGCCACGTTCAACAAGCACCTGATCGTCCTGCTGATCACGGGCCTGGCCACCGGCCTGCTCATCACGGCCGGGCTGGCGGTGAAGGGGCCGCGTGTGGTGTTCGCCGACCGGTGGTTCTGGTCGGGGGTGGCACTGGCCGCGCTGATCGCCTCGCCGAACCTGGTCTACCAGGCCACCAACGGCTGGCCCCAGCTCACCATGGCCGCCGCGCTCAGCGAGCCGATGAACCGGATCATGTTCGTGCCGATGCTGGTGTCGCTGCTCAGCATGGGCGCGTTCGCCATCGCCGTCGCCGGGTGGCTCTGGCTGCGCCGCAGGCCGCAGACCCGGGCACTGGCCATCGCGACCCTGGTGACGATCCTGCTCGGCTTCGTGTCGGGCGGGCGGGCGGACTACGTGGCGGGCAGCCTGATCTTCGCCTACGCGGCCGGCTGCGTGCCCGTCGCCGCGTGGGCCGCCGGCCGGGCCGCCCGGCGGCGCACGGTGTGGGGCGGGCTGCTCGGCGGCTCGCTCATCGGCATCGCCATGGCGCTGCCGCTGATGCCGCTGCCGGTCCTCAGCGGCTCGCCCAACGAGGTGGCCCGGGAGTCGGTGGGCTGGCCGCGGTTCGCCGACCAGGTCGCCGAGGTGTACCGGACGCTGCCGCCGGGGACGGTCGTGATCACCGCGAACTACGGCGAGGCCGGCGCGCTGAACAGGTTCGCCCCGGGTGTCCCGGTCTACAGCGGCCACAACGAGCTGTGGTTCCAGGGGCCGCCGCCGCAGGCCACGCGGACGGTGGTCTTCGTGGGCCTGCCGCCCGAGCGGCTGCGCGAGCGCTTCGCGGGCTGTTCGCCGGCCGGGGTCATCGACCACGGCACCGGAGTCGCCAACGAGGAGCAGGGGCAGCCGATCACGGTCTGCTCGGACCCGCACACCCCGTGGGCGACCGCCTGGCCGGACTTCCGGCACGTGGACTGAACGCTCACCCCCTGATCTGGTGGGTGATGGAGGGGTCGGTGATGGCGGTGTCGTCGGCCAGCAGGAACGCCTTGCTGAGGATGAGCGCCAGCCGGCCGTCCTCCTCGAACGGCAGGAACAGCCGGGTGCCGGGTTCGCGCCCGGTGACGATGCACAGGTAGGCGTCGTTGGGCTCCATTAGGACATTGGCCGAACCGAGGTGGATCTTGTACGTGCGCAGGTCACCGCGTACCACCAGGAAGCGGTCGGTCATCGTGCAGCGCTCGGCGATGGCGGTGCGCCCGATCAGCCGGGCCAGCGCGTCCCTGCGCACCTCGGCGGACGGCGGCAGCGCCCCGAACGCCCCGGACCGCCAGGTGTCGCGCAGCGCGTCAGGCCCCGCCTCGGCGAACCGGGGATCGACCGCGATCGAGGCCACCGCCACGAACAGATCGACATCGCGCATGGCCTCGCTGAACACCAGCGGCGGCACCTCCGTCGACGACACCGGCCGCCACCCGTCCTCGGTGCGCCGCTCGAAGTGGACCAGGCCGGTGACCGCGTGGTCCTCGTCGTGGAGGCCGTGGGAGAGGGCCACTCGCCAGCCTCCGCCCGCCATCACCCGCCGGGCGTGCCCGTCGGTCTCCCAGTGCCCCTGGAACTCGGCCGCCCAGCCCCGCTCCTTGAACAGCGCGCGCAGGGTGCGGTAGCGCAGGACGTGCCCGTCGAACGGCCAGCCGCCGGTAGGGCGGATCGGTCTCCCCGCCGATCCCGGCCTCCAGCGCCCTGTCCAGGGTGGCCTGCTGCTGCCTGGTCTGCCTGACCAGCTCGCGCAGCCGCTTGACCTCGTCGGGATGCTCACGTCTGACCGCCGCGGGCACGGACCGCAGCCGCTTGTCGCCCTGCCACCACGACAGCTCGACCTCGCCATCGGTGGAGATCACCGCCGTGTGGTCGCCGACGGCCTGCCGTACCCGCCCGTCGGGCACCCGGAACGCCACCTCCAGCCGGTTGGCCAGCGCGGCCTCGATCCGCTTGAGGCTGCGATCGAGCCGATTCGGCACCCCGCCGTGCCGGGTGATCCGGCCGGCCGCGCGCAGCGCGGAGATCACCTCGGGCGTGGGGTGCGCCTCCGCCACGCGGGCGATCTCGAACAGCAGCCGCTGCGAGGGCAGGGTCCTGGCCTGGGTGGGGGCCACCGCGATCCCGCGCACCAGCGGATCGAGCAGGCCGGGCAGCCGGTCGTCGTCGCGGAACAGCGCCAGCCGTACCGCCCGGCCCAGGACGCTCGTCTCCGCGCGGTCGAACGCCTCCTCCGCCAGGTAGGGGATCTCGCCCGCCTGGAGGGCCTCGACACGGGCCACCGCGCTCTCCAGGGCCGTGCGGGCGAAGGCGGGATAGCCGGGCAGGCCGGCGAGCCATTCGGCCACGCCGGACGGGTGGCCGTCCGGCCGGGGCACGACGAACAGCGCCCGGCGCTCGACGTCCCAGCCGAGCAGCAGGTCGATCTCGGCGAGCGCGATCGGCCCGTAGCGTTCGGCCAGCATGGCGCGCACCTCGGTGTCCATGCCCGCCAGCCCCGCCGCCACCAGCACGCAGAAGCGCCCGTGCGGTGGCTCGCGGTCCGCAGGCAGCAGGAACCCGATCAGCTCGCGGGCCGGCTCCACCACCCGCTGCCGCATCCGCTCGTCGATCTCGAAACGCGGCGGCCACGAGTCGGCGTCGCCGCCGCCGACCGGCGTGCCCAGCCCGACGGTCAACTGCGAGACGTCGGGCCAGTACGAGGCGTCGTCGGCGGTGCCGGTGATCAGGGCGAGCAGCCGCCGGGCGAGGGGGGAGAACTCCATACCGGGCATCCAACCAGCGATCACCGACAGAACTCAGGCGTCCCGGCGATGGTGCCCGGCCAGGGCGACGGCGATGAGGGCGGCGGTCCAGGCGGTGAGCACCAGCGCGCCCTGCGCCGGGGTCAGCGCGCCGCCCGCCGGGAACCACATGGCCGCTCCGGCCGTGTCCGGCAGGTACTTCGCCAGGTCGAGATTGTCGCGCAGCAGCGGTCCGGCCACGAAGAAGTACCCCAGCAGGACGGCGACCGCCACGAGGGTCCGCCGGGCCAGGGCTCCGGCGGCCACGCCGATCAACGTGGTGAGCAGGAGATACCCGGTCACGCCCAGGATGGGACCGAAGGTCGCGGGCGTGTCGCCGAGCACGAGGGCGGTGAGCGCGACCCCGCAGAACGCCGTGAGCGCGGCGGCGGGCAGCGCGACGATCGCCGTCGCCAGGTGCTTGGCGGCGAGCTGGCGGGCACGGTGCGGCATCGCGGCCAGCGTGGTGCGGATCTGCCCGCCGATGTATTCGGAACAGGCGGCGAGCACCCCCAGCACCACGAACCCGGCCTGGGCGTAGCCGATCGAGGCCAGCCCGACGTCCACCACGTCCCGCGTGGCGGCCGTGCCCCGCAGCGCGGCCTGCGCGAACGCCACCGCGAGGAGCAGGTTCGCGGCCAGGGTCCCCGCGATGGTGAGCCAGGTCGCCGGCAGCGAGAGGAGCTTGGACAGTTCCGCCGCGAGGGCGCGGGCCGCCGTCACGCGTCCCTCCGGGTGAACACCACGGTGGCGACCACCAGCAGCGCGGCCACCCAGGCGGCCATCACCAGCCCGGCGGTCAGCGGGGCGATCTCGACGTCGTTGTCCGGGAGGCGACGGATGAACATGCGGACGCCCGCCATGTCCGGCAGGTAGTTCGCCAGTAGGGTGATCTTGGTGAGCAGGTAGGTGACGCTGACGACCGAGGTGTTCACGATGAACAGGGCGAGGGGGACGACCCCGTGCCGGGTGAGCACCGTCACCCCGAAGGCGAGCAGCGCGGTGAGCGCCCAGTAGCAGACCACGCCGGCCAGGCGCGGGACGTCGCCCGCCCCCAGCGGCGGGGTCTGCGCCCCCGCCTGGACGACGCCCATGGTGGCCGCCGCCGCGACGACCGCGAGCAGCGCGCCGCCGATCGCGACCGCGCCCATCTTGGCGAGCAGGAACCGCGTCCGGGAGGGGACGGCCGTCAGGCTGGTGGTGATCTGCCGCCCGCCGCCGGATTCCGCGCTCTCGGTGACGTACTCGCTGCTGATGGCGACGACGCCGAGCACGATCGCCCCCAGCACGCCGAACGCCAGCTCCTGGTAGCCGATGTCCTCCCCGCCCGGCACCGGCCCGCCACGGGCGGTCATCGCCGCGACCGCGCTCGGCACCAGTACCCCGGTCGCCGCGGCGACCCATGCCGCGGGCAGCGAGGCGAGCTTGGCCAGCTCGGCCGCGAGCGCCCTCATCGGGCCCCGCCGCCGGTGAGCCGGGAACCGCCGCCGGTGAGGGCGAAGAACGCGTCCTCAAGGGTGCGGTGCGCGCCGGTGACCTCGCCGAGCGTGCCGTCGGCGACGATCCGGCCCGCGTCGATGACCACGACATCGTCCACCGTCTCGGCGAGTTCGCCCATCAGGTGGCTGGACAGCAGTACGGTACGGCCGGTCGCCGCGCGCTCGCGCAGCAAGGTCCTGATCCACCGGATGCCCTCCGGGTCCAGCCCGTTCACCGGCTCGTCCAGGATCAGCACCGCCGGATCCCCGAGCAGCGCCGTCGCCATCGCCAGCCGCCGCCCCATGCCCAGCGAGTACGTGCCGACGCGCTTGGCCGCGGCGTGCGTGAGGCCGACGAGTTCCAATACCTCATCGACGCGGGCCCGGGGCAGTCCGGCGGAGCGGGCGACCCAGCGCAGGTGCGCCCGGCCGGTGCGCGCCCGGTGCGCGCCGGAGCCGTCCAGCACCGCCCCGACCGTGCCGAGCGGGTCGCGCAGCCGGGCGTACGGCACACCGTCGATGAGCGCCGTGCCGGCGGTCGCCCGGTCCAGGCCGAGCAGGACGCGCAGCGTGGAACTCTTGCCCGCGCCGTTCGGGCCGAGGAACCCGGTCACCCGCCCGGGGCGGGCCGAAAAGCCGATGCCGCTCAGGATCTCTCTGCCGCCGCGCCGCTTGACGAGGCCGTCGATGGTCACCATGCGCCCAAGCGAACCGGGTACGCGACCTCCCGCGCATCGGGCCGCGGGCGGTACCTGGGCCGCGCGGCTCAGACCCAGGTCCCTCGGACCCAGGGCCGATGCGCCGCCGGAAGGCGGTCCTTAGAATCGCACGGGTGGGGGGCGACCAGGCGGTTCCGAGACGCAGGCGGCCGGTCTGGCCGACGGCCGTCGCCGTCCACCTCGTGCTGTTGTTCGCGCTGCTCGCGGTCGGCCGGGACAGCGGCGCGGCGATCGTCGTCCCGATGGTCGTGGTGGCGCTGGCGGTGCTGACCACCGCGTTGGCGGTGCTGCGGGCGCGCCGGCAGCGGATCGCGTACGAGGCGCGGCTGACCGCCTGGGCCGGGGAGCGCGCGGCGCAGGCCGAACGGCTGCGCATCGCCCGCGAACTGCACGACATCGTGTCCCACGGCCTCGGTCTGATCACCGTCCGGGCGAGCACGGCCCGCCACCTCGGCGGCGCGGACGACCGGGCCGCCGCGCTGTCGGACGTCGAGCGGATCAGCAGGCAGACCACGATGGAGCTGCGCCGGATGCTCAACGTGCTGCGCGAGCCCGCCGAGCCCGCGGTGCCACTGCGGCCCGCCGAGACCCTGGACGACCTGCCCGCCGTCATCGAGGACGCCGAGCGCGCGGGCCCGGCCGTCACGCTCCGGCTCGACGACGTGGCCGACGTCAGCCCCGGCGCGCAGCTCGCGATCTGCTTCGTGGTGCGCGAGGCCCTCACCAACACCGCCAGGCACGCCGGGCCCACCGGCGCGAGCGTGTACGTCCGCCGCGACGGCGACTGGATCGTCACCAGCGTCCACGACGACGGCCCCGTGCCCGGGTGGACCCCGCACCCGGGGGCCGGTCACGGGATCGCCGGGCTGCGCGAACGTCTCACCGCGCTGGGCGGGACCTTCCATGCCGAGCAGGCGGGCAACGGGTTCCACGTCACCGCCCGCGTCCCCGAGGCCCGGCCATGACAGGCGGTATCCGCGTCCTCGTCGCCGACGACCAGCCGTTGCTGCGGCACAGCCTGGCGGCGGTCATCGACGCCGACGACGGCATGAGCGTGGTCGGCGAGGCGGGCACCGGGGAGGAGGCCGTCCGGCTCTGCGCCGAGCGGCGTCCCGACGTGGTGCTGATGGACATCCGGATGCCGGACACCGACGGCATCACCGCCACCCGCCGCATCACGGCGGACGCGGGCGCCGGATCGGTGAAGGTCATCGTGCTGACGATGTTCGAGCTGGACGAGTACGTCCGCACCGCCCTCCAGGCGGGCGCGAGCGGCTTCCTGCTCAAGGACTCCCACCCCGCCCAGTTGCTCGACGCGATCCGCCGGGTCCACCGGGGCGAGTCGCTGTTCGCGCCGAGCGTCCTGACCCGTCTCATCGAGGCGTACCTCGCCCGGCCCACCGGCGAGCGGCCGGGCGGCCTGGCCGCGCTCACCGAGCGGGAGACCGAAGTCCTGGCCCTGGTCGGGCGCGGCCTGTCCAACGACGAGATCGCGGCGAGCCTGACCATCTCGATCAAGACCGTGAAGACGCACGTCGGCAACCTGCTGAGCAAACTCCGGGCGCGCGACCGCGTCCACCTCGTCATCGCCGCCTACGAGAACGACCTCGTCCGCCCGGCCCGCTGAACCGTCCCGGCGCATTTCTCGATCCCATTCACCGTCGTTTCCGGCGCATTTCATTCCACTGTGGAAGCGTTAATCCGGCTTTTGCTAAGCTCGGGTTTTCGGGACTTGGTGATTTTCCCGGCAATCGATGGTCGTGGAGGAAAAGAGATGCCCGCAGCGGGGCCCAAGGCGAAGGGCGCCGGCCGGCCGCCGCGCCTGTCCCTGGAGGCGATCATCGCCGCGGCGGAGCGCGTCCTGCGGTCCGAGGGCCCGGAGAAGCTGTCGATGCGCCGGCTGGCGAGCGAGCTGGGCAGCGCGCCTATGGCGCTGTACTACCACGTGCGCGACAAGGACGAGTTGCTGCTGCTCCTGATGGAGGCGCAGGCCCGGCGCATTCCGCGCCCGGAGTTCCCCGACGACCCGCGCGACCGGCTGGTGGCGGTGGCGACCACGCTGTACGAACTCCTCGCCGAGCGGGTGTGGATCGTCGAGGTGCTGACCGGCGACGACTTCACCGCCCCCTCGGCGCTGTGGTTCGTCGACGAGATGATCGGCGCGGCCATCGACAACGGCCACACCCCCGAGCAGGCCGTCTACATCTATCGCACGATCTGGTTCTACATCGTCGGCGACCTGATCATCCGCGTGAACGGCGAACGCCGCCGCGCCCGGACCGCCGGATCGACCCCGGAGAACAATGTCATCGCCGGGGTGGAGAGCGGCACCCACCCGCACCTGGCCAGGGTCGCCGCCCGCTGGTCCGAACTGAACGCCCGCGACACCCACCGCCAGGCCCTCACCGCCATCATCGACGGCCTCCTCCACTCCACCGACGCCCCCGGAGGCCGGTGACCCGCACATCGCCGGAGCCGGGGGCAGGCGGCCGAAGGCTCACTGCCGTGTGGCCGGGGCCAGGGAGGCGTTCCAGAAGTCGGCGTACCGGCCGCCGCGGCGGAGGAGTTCGGCGTGGTCGCCCTCCTCGACGATCCGGCCGCCCTCAAGGAAGGCGATGTGGTCGGCGCGCTGCACGGTTCGCAGCCGGTGCGCCACCATCACCACCGTACGGCCCGCCATCAGGCGTTCGATGCCCTGGTGGACGGCCGCCTCGTTGATCGGGTCCAGGGCCGAGGTCACCTCGTCCAGCAGGACGATCGGCGCGTCCTTCAGCAGCGCCCGCGCGATGGAGACCCGCTGGCGCTCGCCGCCGGACAGCAGCGCGCCGCCCTCGCCGACGTCGGCGTGCCAGCCGCCGGGCAGCCGCTCGACGACCTCGTCCAGCCGGGCCGCGGTCGCCGCCGCGCGTACCTCGGCGTCGGTGGCGCCGGGACGGCCGAGGCGCACGTTCTCCTCGATCGTGCCCGCGAAGAGGTAGACATCCTGGAAGACGACGGCGATCCGGGACATCAGCGCCTCCGTGCCGATCGCGCGGACGTCCGTGCCGCCGACGCGTACCGCGCCCTCGTCCACGTCGTAGAACCGCGCGACCAGTTGGAGCAGGGTGCTCTTGCCCGCCCCGGACGGCCCGACGACGGCGACCCGCCGCCCCTCCGGGACCGACAGCGACAGGCCGGACAGGACCGTGCGGTCGCCGTGCCGGAAGGTCACGGCGTCGAACTCCAGCCCGTGCCCCCGCGGCTCGCGCGGTTCGGCGGGCTGCGGCAGCGGCTCGGTGCGCAGCACCGCGTCCAGCCGGTCGATCTCGGCGCGGGCGCCGCGCAGCTTGCCGCCGATGTCGGCCAGCGAAAGCAGCGGGTCGGCGCAGCGGGCCGCCAGGACCAGGATGGCCAGCACCTCGGCGGCGCCGATGCCCCCGCCCAGGGCGAGGTAGGCGCCGAGGACCAGCAGCGCGGTGAACATCGCCTGCACCGTGAGGGTCAGGCCGATCGCGCCGGGCAGCGCGGCCAGCGCGGTACGCCGGGAGGCCCGCTGGACCTGCCGCAGCGCGTCGTCGAGCAGGCCGAAGCGCTCGGCGGTGCGGCCCCCGGCCCGCAGGATCGGCTGGGCCTGGAGGTACTCGATCACGCGGGCGCCCGCCTGGTGGTCGCGCTCGTGCCGTTCGGCGTCGGTGGCGGCCATCGCGCGCGCGGTGCAGGCGCTGGTCAGGGCCACGACGGGGGCGGCGGCCAGCGCGGCCAGCCCCATCCGCCAGTCGAACGCGAGCATCACCGCGACGATGGTCAGTGGCGTGACCAGGGCGGCGATGAAGGGGGCGAGCAGGTGCGCGGCCACGCCCATGGCCTGGAGCAGGCCGCGCCCGGCCATCACGGACACCTCGCCGACGCGGGCGGCGTCGTACCAGCCGATGGGCAGCCTGGCCAGGTGGTCGCCGAGGCGGTGGTACATGCCGCGCAGCATCGTGGTGCCGACGCGCATGCCGGACAGGTCGCTGAAGTAGCGCAGCACGGCGTAGGCCGCCACCGCGGCCCCGAAGGCGACCAGCCAGGGCCGGGCGTCGGCGGGGCTACCGCCGAACAGCGCCCGCAGCACCGGCACCAGCAGGGCATAGAGCAACCCTTCGACGATCGCGGTGGCGGTCATCAGGGCGATGGTGCGCCGCATCGGCCGGGCATACTCCCGGCCCACCACACGCAACAGAATCCGGATCACCGGGGCTTACCTCCTGGTGGTGCGCTGTCCGGATCGCCGATGGCCGACCGGTGGGACCGCCAGAAGGCGGCGAAGCTTCCGTCCCTGGCGAGCAGTTCGGCCGGGGGACCCTGATCGGTGATGACGCCGTCGTCGAGCAGCACGACGGTGTCGGCGTCGGCGACCGTCTCCAGGCGGTGGGCGATGACCAGGATCGTACGGTCGCCCGCGGGCGCGGCCAGGGCGCGGCGGATCGCGTGCTCGGTCTGCGGGTCGGCGAAGGACGTCGCCTCGTCCAGGACCAGTACGGGCGTGTCGGCCAGCAGCGCGCGGGCCAGGGCGATCCGCTGCGCCTCGCCGCCGGACAGCGCGGCCTCCTCGCCGATCACCGTGTCGTAGCCGCGCGGCAGGGCGAGGATGCGGTCATGGACACCCGCCTGGCGCGCGGCGCGGACGACGTCCTCGGGGGCGGCGTCCGGTACGGCCAGCGCGATGTTGTCGGTGACCGACGCGCGCAGCAGCCGGACGTCCTGGAAGACGAAGGAGACCATCCGGTACAGCTCCCGGGTGGGCAGGTCGCGCAGGTCCACCCCGCCGATGCGGACCGAGCCGCCCGTCGGGTCGAAGAACCGTGGCAGCAGCCGTACCAGGGTGGACTTGCCACTCCCCGACGGGCCGACGAGCGCGGTGACGGTGCCCGGTTCGAGCGCCAGGTCGATCCCGCGCAGCACCTCGCGGTCGTCGTCGTAGCCGAACCGGACCCCCTGGAACTCCACCCGGTGCCCGTGCGGGACGGCCGGGGCGGTGGGCTCGGGCAGCGGCGGCACCTCGCTCACCTCCTTGATCCGGCCGACGGCGCGGCGGGCGGCCTGGAGGTCGTCGAAGCCGTGCCCGAGCGCGGCCACCGGGGCGGTCAGCCCCAGCCCGAGCAGCAGGAAGGGCAGCAGGTCGGCCGGGGCCAGGCCGCCGCCGGAGATCAGCGCGGTACCGCCGATCAGCACGACCAGCAGCACGAACGGCGGGGACAGCGCGAGCTGCATCCCGGCGGCGACCAGCGACATGCCGCGCACCCAGCGGGAGAAGACGGCCACGAAGTCGTCGGCGGCGGTGCGGAAGGCGCGGTGGGCGCGCTCACCGCCGCCGAACGCCTTGACCACCGCGATCCCCTGCACGAACTCCACGACGGAGTCGGCGATACGGCCCATCGCCGCGTCGAACTCCTCCTGCTCGCGCGCCCGGGCGGGCAGCATCAGCAGCGGGACGTGCGCGATGGCCAGCGCCACCGGGATCAGCGTGATCAGCGTGAGCCGCCAGTCGATGGACAGCAGGTAGACCAGCGAGACCAGCGGGACCACGAACGCGGAGACCAGCTCGCCGGGGGCGTGCGCGATGAACGGGTGGACCGCGCTCACGTCCTGGCCCACCACCTTGGCCAGCTCGCCGGTACGGCGGCGAGACAGCCAGCCGATCGGCACCCGGCCCAGCCGCGCGGCCAGATGCCTGCGGAAGGTGAGCTGGACCTGGCCGTCCACCAGATGCCCGATCCCGGACGACGCGGCGGTGAACGCCAGCCGCACCAGCAGGCCGGCCGCGCCCACGATCACCTCGGCCCAGACCCGGCCGGTGTCGGCCGGGCCGGGCGACAGCAGGACGCGGCCCAGCTCGACCACGGCGAGCAGCGGCAAGAGCCCCGCGATGGCACCGATGACCTGCAAGACCACGACGGCGGCGAAGCTCCGGGCGTGCGGGCGCAGCAGTCTCGCCATGCTCTGCCCCGCCACGGGGCTTTCGTCGGGCGACGGCGTGCGCGGCACCGCCGCCTCCGCGGAGTCGATCGCGCTCATAGCCCTCCCATCTGGGTTTCGTACGCGTACGATTATTACTCTACCTCAGGTGGGACGGCACGACCAGCACTCCCCAGGGCGGCCGGCACCCTTCGTAAAAGGCGGAATTCCGATTATCGGAACGGCCTTTTCCCGGGCTTATCGAAAAGGGCGGCCGATCGTGAGCAAAGTCACTGGGGTTGTCACTCTATTTGCGACTTGGCCGGTAACGCCGGGCAGTACGGTCCTTTTAATAAGGGGGACCGGCCGGGACGCACGCCACTCGGCCGGTCCGCCTTTACCGAAGGAGTCGACCATGTCCACCCCGATACTTACACGCGGATGCCGGAGAGCGACGGCAATCTCGTCCCGGCGGCGCTGCTCGGCGACCCGGGCGCGACCGGCGTGCTGCGGCTCGACGTCCTGTCCGACGACAGGGCCCACCGGGACCTGCTGCGCGAGGCGTTCTGCGCCGATGTCGACCCGGTCACCGCCGAGGCCGCGCTCGGGATGCTGACCCCGGACAGCCCGGTCGGGATCGGCATGGAGACCACCACCCTGACCCGCCGCGGCTGGGGGTCGGTGCCCCGCACCTACATCAAGTGCGCGCGTGACATGGCCGTCCGGCCCGCCCTCCAGGAGAGGTTCATCGCCGAGGCGGACGCCGCCTTCCCCGGCAACCCGACCGCCACGGCCGCGCTCGACGCCTCGCACTCCCCGTTCCTGTCGATGCCCGGCGAGGTCGCCCGCATCGTCGCCGGCATCGGCTGAGCCGGAGACCCCGGCGGCCGATGCGCGTGCCGCTCCCACAGCCTGCGGCACGCGCGGAACGCGCCCCCCGCGCACGAACGTACCTGGCAGGCGATCGTGCGCGGGGCCGCGCCCCGCTTCACCAGGTGATCAGCAGTTTGCCGGTGACGTGCCCGTTCTCCAGGTCGGCGTAGGCCCGTACGGCCTGGTCGCGGGGGGAGCGGCGGGTCACGCCGTCCGGCAGGACGCCCTTCACCGCCAGCGCCGCCACCTCCTCCAGGTCGCCGGGACGCCACGCCGACGCCGGGCGGGCGCTGCTGACGTTCATGGCGGACACCATCGAGTCGCAGGCCGCCGACCGGTCCTTCTGTCAGGCGGTCAGCCTGCGGAAGCGACAGGACGCACGGCTTCGGGCGGCCAGTGACCGGCTGGTGGCGGCGGCCCAGGAGCTGACGGCCCGCGCGGTGGCCGCCGGTGCCGTTCGCGACGACGTCACCGGGCACGACATCGTGCTGCTGACCAATGCCGTGGCACAGGCGACGTCACCACTCGGCGACGCGGCCCCCGGCCTGTGGCGGCGCTACCTCGGCCTGGTCTTCGACGGGCTGCGCCCGCAGGCCGCGCATCCCCTCCCG
>NZ_POUA01000888.1 GCF_003236385.1 Spongiactinospora gelatinilytica | reverse complement strand
ACATAATCCGAGTACCCAAGTTTTGGATACCATCAATCTTCAAATGATCACGAATACCATCGTTCATTTTATCTAGCATCGCTGCCAATTGTGTCCAATCCTCAGGGTCAAGATAATCTAAGTATTCAGGAATGTAAAATAAGCTTTTTTCAGCTTCACGACGGCCTTTTTCAGTTAACTTAATTAATTGAATGCGACCATCAGTTGGTGATTTCGTTTTCGTCACAAAATCCTTTTTCACTAGCTTGGTGACAAATTCAGCAGTTGATTGAACACTCATTTCAAGGCGTTCTGCAAGCTCTTTTTGCGAAATATTATCACCTTCGCTTAATGCGACAAGGACTTTGTTTTGGCCACGAAAAACAGGCGAGTGACGTTCCACTTGTTCATCAGCTAAGTGCTGCAATGAAGTAAATTCAAATAATC
>NZ_POUA01000887.1 GCF_003236385.1 Spongiactinospora gelatinilytica | reverse complement strand
ACCTAGTGCAAAGAACGTTTTGGTTTTGGCACAAGAACAAGCAAAGTATTTTAAGCACCAAGCCGTTGGGACAGAGCACTTGCTTTTGGCCTTGGCGATTGAAAAAGAGGGTATTGCCAGCAAGGTAATGCAACAATTTAATATTTCTGATGATGATATTCGTGAGGAAATTGAGCGCTTTACGGGTTACGGTACGCTATCACGCGCTGAAAAGGAAGCTTACTTGCCATATTCACCAAAGGCTGGTGAAGTGTTGCAATTAGCCGGTGAAGAAGCGCGTAACATGCAACAAGGTCGCGTCGGCACGGAGCACATGTTGTTGGCATTGTTGGCCGATGACTCAATCTTGTCATCACGTATCTTGATTGCATTGGATGCTAACCCAGGTGAAATGCGTCGTGTCATTTTGCGCAAGCTGGGCATTAA
>NZ_POUA01000886.1 GCF_003236385.1 Spongiactinospora gelatinilytica | reverse complement strand
TGCTGATATTCGTAACAATGTGAATGAGCAAATGAACACCAAGGACAGTTCAGGTCGTGGTAATTTGGATACGACGACAGGAAATAACTTGTTGAACGCGATTGATTCGGCCGTTGGTAAGGCTGCCGATGACTTTACGTTGAACAAGTCAGCCGCCGTTGGTGCGGCCGTTGCAAGTTCGGTTGCAAGTTCGGTTGCCAGTGAAATCGCGAGTTCGGTTGCGTCAGCCGTTGGTGGACTAGATAGTGCCGCAATGTCATCATTGGCATCTAGTGTGGCCAAGAGTATGGCGTCAAGCATGGCGTCACACGTCGTGACGGACGCAAGCCAGGTCGCTTCCGCATTGGCAAGTAATTCGGCCGCTGTGTTGAATTCCGATGGAACGGTTAACTCATCCGTTGCAATTACGGATACCGTTTCGAAGG
>NZ_POUA01000885.1 GCF_003236385.1 Spongiactinospora gelatinilytica | reverse complement strand
ACTCCCAAAACAGCATAAATAAAAAAATAATCTAAGAATGATCCCTTTTAGGACCAACCTTAGATTATTTTTTTAGATTAAATTGATATTACTCTTACATTTTTCCACCAAAGACTGGAAAGACACTTACATCCCCGTAATCTAGCGGTTTGACTTGTTTCAAAATTTCCATATCTTCATCAGAAATTACAAAATCAAGCTCGGCGTTTGATTTCATGTGTTCCGGATTAGAAGTTTTAGGAAGTACTACCGTATCTAATTGCCAATCGTAACGGATTGATAGTTGTGGTGCACTAACGTTATATTTTGCCGCCATTTTTTGAATAGCTTCGCTACGAAGTGCTTGTCCATGAGCGATTGGTGAAAATGCTTCAACCACAATCCCATTTTCATGAGAGTAGTTAATCAAATCCATTGGTGTAGCAGC
>NZ_POUA01000884.1 GCF_003236385.1 Spongiactinospora gelatinilytica | reverse complement strand
TATAGCATTTTGTCCAGTTTCGTTAACCAGAAACCGGTTTCCTTTTTTTGAAAACCACTGTTTTCGTTCGCTATCGGACACTTTTTTGTTAATTGCAGTCTTGCTAATACCAAGCTCCTCAGCTAGTTCTCGAATTGTTTTTAAATTTTCACTCATGATCTATATCCTGCCTTTTAACGATTGGTAGATACTGTTCAATCGATTTTTTAAGATACTTAGCAATATTCTTTTTCGAATAGTCATCTTGTTTATCTCTGATATACGCTAGGTGATCTTTCACACCGTTTAACCCTCGTAAGTCTTTTAATTTGTCATAGAGTGGATAAACATTTTTCTGTAACCCTGACAAAATAGCCGTATCTGTCAGATCAATGTATGACAATAAGAAATATTCCATAAGTAACTTTGTATATGGACTTTTCATAGC
>NZ_POUA01000883.1 GCF_003236385.1 Spongiactinospora gelatinilytica | reverse complement strand
GCTAATTGATTGAACGATTAATGCAAAAAAGATTCATGCTGAAGGCTAATCATAGTCTTCGACATGAATCTTTTTTATTTTTCATACATATAGTCACGAGTCATTGGGAGAACGCGTCCGCTAGCACCTTTAGTGAGGAGATATTGAATGACATCAATATTACCTGATTCAAATGATGCTGAACATGCTTGGAGATATAAATCCCACATGCGCACAAACCGTTCATCAAACATTTCTTGAACTTCAGCACGATGCTTATTAAAGTTCACGTCCCATATCTCAGTTGTCCGTTGGTAATGACGACGTAGTGGTTCCATATCGTCAATTTGAAGACCCCTATTAATGATATGATCGATATTTTCAACTAGTCCGGGGACATATCAACCAGGGAAAATCCATTTGTTTAAACAACCATTGTTGGCGCCGCC
>NZ_POUA01000882.1 GCF_003236385.1 Spongiactinospora gelatinilytica | reverse complement strand
GACTAAACCATATGCTTTCGATTCTGGTTTATTTTTGTCGGTCATATTACACATTGTTTTTATTAAATCTAAGACAGGCGGAGCCACTTTAACATTTTTCCTCTCTGCTCCAGTCCATTTCTTTGTTTCCGTTGTTTTTGGATTAAGAGAAGATGTATCTCTACTGACATCAGCTGAATGGAGTGCTTCTGGTGATTCGGTTTCTTTATTTCCTCGATTAATTAAGCCCATTAACATCTAACCCCTTTCCAAGCTTCGTAAGTTTGTTGTCTTATGTCAACTAACGACGTTTATATATGTAGTCAGATATATCTCCCTGAGTTTCAAAGGCTTGTATTCTTTCTTCTAATTCACAAAAAATATCCTCAAAAAGTGCAAACATTTTTTTGTCGTGAAAATCATTAAATTGTATACCTTGTGCTGTATACC
>NZ_POUA01000881.1 GCF_003236385.1 Spongiactinospora gelatinilytica | reverse complement strand
CCTCGTGCAGGCGGCACCGGAGGGGTGCCGCGGAGCCAGGAGGCAGCGAGAGATGAGCAAGGTCGCGCCGGTGTTCGTCCTCACCCACCATGCGCGCGAGCCGCTGGAAATGAAGGGCGGTACGACGTTCAACACCGTCACCGACGGGATCGAGGCGGCCCTGGCGAAGGCGCGCGAGGCCGCGGGCGACCGGGACGTCGCCATCGCCGGGGGCGCCGCGACGGTGAACCAGTACGTGGCGGCGGGGCTGATCGACGAGCTGCGCCTGCACATCGCGCCCGCGATCCTGGGGCGCGGCGAACGGCTCTTCGAGAGCGTTGGGGATATCGAGCTGCGGCCGGTCGGCGACCCCTGGGGCACGGGCCTGGTCACCCATGTGACGTATCAGGTGGTCCGGTAGCCGGGTGGGTCAGCGATGGGGGCCGGGCG
>NZ_POUA01000880.1 GCF_003236385.1 Spongiactinospora gelatinilytica | reverse complement strand
CACTTCTCGTTTTGTGAGAACCGAAATGGTAGATGTCTTAGGAAGTGACTATATTGAACTTGCTAGAGCGAAAGGGATGAGCAAAATGGGAATAGTTTTCCATCATGCTTTGCGTAATAGTTTGATTCCATTAGTTACCGTAGTGGGTCCATTAGCCGTCGCTATTATGACTGGTTCAATGGTTGTGGAAAATATTTTCTCAATTCCAGGAATTGGGGAACAATTCGTTAAGTCAATCTTAACTAACGACTATCCAACTATTATGGGTGTAACCATGTTGTACTCTGGTCTATTATGTTTAGTTCTATTATTAACAGATATCATCTATGGATTGATTGATCCACGAATTAGAATTACTGGAAAGGGGGAGTAATGTAATGGAAGAAAAAGTGAACTTACCTAAAGATGCCTTTCAACCTGTTAGTAAGGG
>NZ_POUA01000879.1 GCF_003236385.1 Spongiactinospora gelatinilytica | reverse complement strand
CCGCCCACCCCCGGCGGCGTGCGGTCCCCCGCTCCGAGGGTCCGTGGACCGCGCCGCGAACGGCGTCCGCCGCCGGTCGGACGGTGTCCCGCCGAGCGGTGTGAATGGGAACGTTCAAATCGGACACCGCCCAGGTCGGTCACTCCGGCCGCGAAAAGTTTCACCGACACGATCGCCGGTTGTGTGGGGGGTCTTCTAGCTAGCTAGTGAAGTCCGTGGAATGTGCCGGTGTCCGCCGACCTCCCGTGGGTCTCCACGAACTGTGCCACCGGTTGAGGGGCCGTGCCCTGAAGCGTGTCCGCAGACCGGTGCGTGGGCTCTTCGCGCCCGCGAGCCGAGGCCGGGCCACACGGCACACGAGAAACCCGACGTCGGGCGAAGCCCGACCCAGAAAAAGCGTCCGAGCGGCAGCGAGGGCCGAGTGTTTCGGG
>NZ_POUA01000087.1 GCF_003236385.1 Spongiactinospora gelatinilytica | reverse complement strand
GTGGACGTTCGCCGCGATGGCGGCGGGGGTGGCCGGGGTGCTGGTCAGCCTGCGGGAGGCGACCTTCTGGCTGTTCTTCGGCGCCTTCATCTGGCTGTTCGTGCTGGCCGGGCTGGGCAACGGCGCCACCTACCGGATGATCCCGCTGATCTTCTCGGCGCAGGAGCGGGCCCGGCCCGGCGGCAGCGTGCGGGCCGCCAGGCGGCAGGCCGCGGCGGCGGTGGGCATCGTCGGGGCGGTGGGTGCGGCGGGCGGCGTCCTGATCAACCTGGGCTTCACCTTCTCCCGCCAGGCGGCGGGCACGCTCGGCCCGGCGCTGGCCGCGTTCCTGCTCTTCTACGCGGCCTGCATGGCGATCACCTGGTGGTACTACCTGCGCACCGCCCTGGCCGCCGAGCGTTCGCCCAGCCTGGCGCACGCCAAGGTCTAGGACACCTGGATGACCAAGGAGGCCATCGTGCATCGTGCGGGCTTGCCGTACGCAGAAGACCACCATACGACCGCGCCCAGGGGCGGCGAATGCCTCCCCGACCTGCTGTGGGAGCAGGTCTGGGCGCAGCCGGACGCCGTCGCGGTCGTCTCGGGCGACCGGCGGCTGACCTTCCGCGAGCTGGCCCAGCGGGCCGCCGGCATGGCCGTCTACCTGCGCGGCCTCGGCGTCGCCTCGGACGCCAGAGTGGGACTGTTCGCCCATCCGTCGATCGACATGACGGTCGCGGTGTGGGGCAGCCTTCTTGCAGGCGGCGCGTACGTGCCGCTGTCGCCGGACTACCCGGCCGAGCGGCTGCGGTACATGATCGACGACAGCGGCATCGAGCTGATCGTGGCCCAGGACGCGCTGTCGTCGATGCTCGCCGAGCTGACCGACGTACGCGCGGTCACCCCGGCGGGCGCGGCCCGGTTCGCCGCCCGCCGCGAGCCCGTCCAGGAGTGGGAGTTACGCGGCGCGGCCCGGCCCGGCGGCCTCGCGTACGTCATCTACACCTCCGGCAGCACCGGCAGGCCCAAGGGCGTGATGATCGAGCACCGCGCGATCGTGAACCAGATGCGCTGGCTGAACACCGTCCACCGGCTGGACCGCGATCGGGTCGTGTTGCAGAAGACGCCGATCAGCTTCGACGCCGCGCAGTGGGAGATCCTGGCCACCGGCTGCGGCAGCACGGTCGTGATGGGCGAGCCCGGCCTGTACCGGAACCCGGAGCGGCTGATCGACACGATCATCGAACACGGCGTCACCACCCTCCAGTGCGTGCCCACCCTGCTCAAGGCGCTGCTGGAGACCGGCAGGCTGACCGCCTGCGGCTCGCTGCGGCAGGTCTTCAGCGGCGGCGAGGCGCTGTCCCGGCCGCTGGCCCGGCGCTGCCTGGACGCGCTGCCCGGCGCGGGCCTGACCAACCTCTACGGCCCCACCGAGTGCGCCATCAACGCCTCCGCACACGTCGTCACCAGGCAGGACGTCGCCGACGGGCCGCAGACCGTGCCCATCGGCAAGCCCGTCCACAACACCCGCTTCTACATCCTGGACGAGGACCTGGCCCCGGTGTCCATCGACGAGGTGGGCGAGCTGTACGTCGGCGGCGTCCAGCTCGCCCGGGGCTACCTGAACCGCCCGGACCTGACCGCCGAGCGGTTCATCGACAACCCGTTCCCGCTGGACCACGGCTCCCCCAAGCTGTACCGGACCGGCGACCTCGCCACCTGGACCGCCGACGGCACCGCCGAGTTCGTCGGCCGGGTGGACAACCAGGTGAAGGTACGCGGCTTCCGGGTGGAGCTGGACGAGGTCAGCCGGACCATCGAGGCGCACGACTGGGTGCGCAATGCCGCTGTCATCGTCCGGCAGGACCCGCGCACCGCCGCCGACCAGCTCGTCGCCTTCGTCGAGCTGGACTCCCAGGAGGCGGCCCTGATGGACCAGGACCGGCACTCGGCGCACCACCTGTCCAAGGCGAGCAGGCTCCAGGTGCGGGCCCAGCTCTCCAACGGCGGCTGCCGGGAGGACGCCGAGGTGGCCGGCCGCCCGGCGGTGGACCTGCCCGGCCGCGAGCCCACCGCCGAGCAGTGGCGGCGGGTGTTCGCCCGCAAGACCTACCGGTTCTACGAGGGCGGGCGGGTCACCAAGGACGACCTGGCCCGGCTGCTGGCCCGGCGTACGCCCGCCGCGCCGCCGCGCTCCCCGGAGGCGCTGGACCTGGCCGAGCTGGGCGCGATCCTGCGGTACTTCGGGCAGTTCCACAGCGGCGAGCGGCTGCTGCCGAAATACGGCTACGCCTCACCTGGCGCGCTGTACGCCACCCAGCTCTACCTGGAACTCGCCGGGATCGCCGGACTCGACCCGGGCTTTTACTACTACCACCCGGTACACCACCGGCTGGTGCGCATCCAGCCCCGCCCCGACGCGGAGCGGCCCGTGCTGCGCCTGCACTTCGCCGGCAAGCGGCCCGCCATCGAGCCCGTCTACCACAACAACGTCGGCGAGGTCCTGGAGATCGAGACCGGCCACATGGTCGGCATGCTGGAGGAGATCCTGCCCGGCCACGGGCTGGACGTGCGCCCGTCCGGCCACACGCCCGGGGTCATGGCGCACCTGGAGTGCGGGCCCGGCCACGACTACCTCGGCACGTTCGAGGTGGTGCGGTACGACCCGGACCGACCCGGCGACCACGCCGTGGACTTCTACGTCCAGGCCCACCCGGGCGGCGTCGGCGGGCTGCCCGCGGGCCTGTACCGATTCGCGGGCGGCGAGTTCTCCTTCGTCTCGCCGGAGGTCGTGGAACGCAGGCACGTGATCGCGATCAACCAGCGGGTGTACCGGCTGGCGGGCTTCGGCATCTCCATGGTCGCCACCCGAGGGCCGGGCTGGCTCGGCTACATCGACCTGGGCAGGGCGCTGCAACGGCTCCAGATGAACGACCTGAACCTCGGCTTCATGTCGTCGGGGTACAGCTCCAAGACCGGCCACGACCTGCCGTCCGCCACCCGCCTGTCGGCCATCCTGCGCGGCGCGGGCCTGCGGACCGGCCCGTCCTACTTCTGCGTCGGCGGCCGGGTCAGCGACGAGCAGGTCCGCGACACGGGCATGCGCGAGGACAGCGTCCACATGAAGGGCCCCAGGGAGCTGATCAGGGACGACCTGGTCGCGCTGCTGCCCGAGTACATGGTCCCCGGCCGGGTCGAGATCCTGGAACGGCTGCCGCTCACCCCCAGCGGCAAGATCGACACCCGGGCGCTGGCCGCGCTGGACCTCACCACGGCCGCCGACGCGGACCGGCAGGTCGTCCCGCCGCGCACCCCCGCCGAACGGCGGGTCGCCGAGGTGTGGCAGCGGATCATGCGCGTGGAGGAGGTCTCCGTCCACGACGACTTCTTCTACATCGGCGGCGACTCCATGGTCGCGATGGCCCTGGTCAACACCCTCAATGAGAAGTTCGGCCGGGCGCTGCCGCTCCAGGTGGTGTTCGAGGCGCCGACCGTCGAACAGCTCGCGCTGCGGATCGGCGCGGACCGGCGGGCGGTGTCCCGGCTGATCCCGCTCCAGAGCGCGGGCGGCGGCCCGCCGGTCTACATGTGGCCGGGCCTCGGCGGCTACCCGATGAACCTGCGCGGCCTGGCCGGGCGGGCCGGGCTGGACCGGCCGGTGTACGGCGTGCAGGCGCACGGCATCAACGAGGGCGAGACGCCGTACGCGTCGATCGCGGAGATGGCGGCGGCCGACATCGAGCTGATCCGCGCGGTGCAGCCGGCCGGGCCGTACACGCTCGTCGGCTACTCCTTCGGCGCGCGGGTCGCCTACGAGGTGGCGCACCGGCTTGAGCGGGCCGGGGAGAAGGTCGCCCACCTGCTGCTCGTCGCGCCGGGCAGCCCGCGCGTGACGAGCCGGCCGCCCGCCGGTCCGGGCTACCGCGACCCCGTGTTCGTGACAATCCTGTGGTCGGTCTTCGCCGCCTCGGTCGGCGGCCCCATGCTGGAGGAGTGCCTGGACGAGGTCCACGACGAAGACGGCTTCGTCGCGTTCACCGCGCGGGCCTTCCCCACGCTGGGGGCCGACCTCATCCGGCGGATCGTCCGGATCGTGCGCCTGACGTACAACCTCACGTACACCCCGGCGGACCTCGCCGCCCGGCCCGTCGCGGCCCCCGTGACGGTGCTGCGGGCGCGCGGCGACGAGCCTTCGTTCATCGAATGCCGCTCCCCCGTCCTGGTCGACCTGGCGGCCGACCACTACGGCACACTCGCCGGCCCCGGCCTGGACGAACTCATCCAGGCCGTCAGGGACCGGCTCATCCACTGACTCACCCATCGAGAGGAGGCCACAGTGCCACTCCAGAAAGCGCAGGCGTTCGTCCTCACCGGGTCCTTCCACGTCATCAGCCGCAACCCGCGGTACCTTTCGGAGCTGCGCGCCAGGGGCTTGAAGATCCTGGTCATGACCCCCGCGAGCGGGCGGGCGGCGGCGCTGGCGGCGGCGGCGGAGCCGGGCAACCCGGCCACGGCGGTCGCCGACTTCGCCTTCGTCGAGGGTGACGTCAAGAAGGACGGTTCCTTCCTGCCCGGTTCGATCGCGGCCGTGCGGCGCTGGCTCGACGAGCACACGATCGTGGGCATCTGCGCGGTCGGCGAGACCATGGTCGAGCCGACCGGCGTGGTGGCCGACGCCCTCGGGCTGCGCTCGCCCGGCCTGCGCGCCACCCGCGCCTGCCGCAGCAAGTACCTCCAGCGGCTCTACCTGCCCGAGTTCAGCCCGGCCTCGCAGGTGCTCCCGCCGGGCGGCCGGGAGCCCGCCGCCGCCCGCTACCCGGTCGTGGTCAAGCCCGCCTCGCGGCACTCCAGTTCCGGCGTGTGGACCGCGCGCGACGAGGCCGAGTTACGCGGGCGGCTGGCCGAATATCCCGACTACGAGACCCTGCTGGTCGAGGAGAAGGTGATCGGGCCGGAGTACTCGGTGGAGACCCTGGTCCAGGACGGCAAGGTGATCTTCGCCTCGGTCACCTTCAAGCGCACCACCGACCAGGACGCGGACACCTTCGTCGAACTGGCCCACACCGTCACCGCGCAGCCGGGCCGGGAGCGAAACGCCCTGCTGGACGCCAACCGGCGGATGCTGGAGAAACTGGACTTCCAGGACGGCATCGCGCACGCCGAGTGGCGGCTGACCGACGACGGCACGCCGTACCTGATGGAGGTCGCCGCCCGTACCCCGGGCGACGGCATCACCGTGCTCTACCACCTGGCCACCGGCCGGCCGATCGAACCGGAGGTCGTCCGGATCGCGCTGGGCGAGACCGCGATCTACCCACCGCTCGCCCGGCACGCCCGCGAGGTCTACCCCGAGCACACCCCCGGCGAACTGCTGGACGTGCGGCTGGACTGGCCCGGCGTCACCCCGCAGTGGGTGGGCGACACCGCGCCCTGGCCGGAGCTGCGGCCGGGCGAGCCCGGCGACCCGCCCGCGCTGCGAGCGGTGTTCGTGCAGCAGAACCGCGGCGCGGCGCTGGGCCCGCTGCTGAGTTCGGCCGACCGGGTGGCGAGCTTCCTCATCGACGCGCCCACCCTGACCGAGCTGGACGAACTCGAACAGCGGGTCCGGGCCGCGCTGACCGTCGAGATCCGCCCGTCAGAGGGTCCGCGATGAGCGCGGACACCGGCTCGGTCCTGGCCACCTGGCGGGAGTCGCCGCTCGCGGTCAAGACACTGCTGGCCGGGATCTTCGTCAACCGGCTCAGCGGCTTCCTCAACATCTTCCTGGTGCTGTACCTGACCGCCCAGGGGTACTCCCCGGACGCCGCCGCCTTCGCGCTCGGCGCGTACGGCGCGGGCGCGATGGTCGGCACCCTGCTCGGCGGGTCGCTGGCCGCGCGCCTCGGCACCAGGAACACCGTCGTGATCGGCATGGCCGGGTCCAGCGTCATGATCGCCTCGCTGCTGTACCTGAACAGCTACGGCGTACTGCTGGCGGCGGTGGCGCTGGCCGGGCTGACCGCGCAGATGTTCCGCCCGGCCTCGGCCACCCTGCTGTCCCAGCTCACCCCCGATAACCGGCAGGTCATGGTCTTCGCCATGTCCCGCTTCGGGATCAACCTGGGCGCGACGGCCGCGCCGCTGATCGGCTTCGGCCTCTACAACCTCCAGCGTCAGCGGTACGACCTGCTGTTCTGGGGGGAGGCGCTGATCGCGCTGGTGTTCGCCGCGGTGGCCCTGTTCACGCTGCCCGGCCGCGCGGCCGAACGGCCGGCGACGGACGAGGGCGGGGAGGCGTCCGGGAGCTACCTGGACGTGCTCCGCGACCGCAGGTACCTGGTCTACCTGATCTCCACGCTGGTCCACACGGTCGTCTACGGCCAGTACCTGTCCACCCTGCCGCTGGACGTGAAGGCGTCGGGGGTGGACATCGTCTGGTACACGGTGGCCGTCTCGCTCAACGGATTCATCGTCATCGCCTTCGAACTGCTCACCACCAAGGTCACCCAGAGCTGGCCGATGCGGGTGACGATCGGGATCAGCTTCGCGCTGATGGGCGCGGGCATCGCGGTGTACGCGCTGCCGATGGGCCCCGCGGTGATCGTCATCGGCACCCTGGTGTGGTCGATCGGCGAGATCATCGGCGGCCCCGCCATCTTCGCCTACCCCGCCCTGATCGCCCCCGCGCGGGCCAAGAGCCACTACCTGGGCGGTTTCCACTTCGTCTTCGGCCTGGGCTCGGCCATCGGCCCGGTCGTCGGCGGCTGGCTGCTGGTGAAGCTCGGCCACGGCGTCTGGGTCCCGCTGGCGATCGTGTCGCTGGCGGCCAGCCTCGTCGTCGTCACGGCCATCCGCAGGCCGCAGCCCACGCCTGAGAACACCCTGACAGGCCAGACCACCTAGCCGAAAACGCCGAAATCCCCGCCAAAAACCGGAGGGACGCCTTCGTCATGCCCGAAAACGTTGACGCTCACGACATCGCGGTGATCGGCACCGCCTGCCGCTTCCCCGGAGCCACCGGCACGGCCGAGTTCTGGCGGATGCTGCGGTCCGGTACCGAGCCGGTCACGGTCTTCACCGACGCCGAACTCGCCGCCGCCGGCGCGCCGGCGCACCTGATCGAAAGCCCCGACTACGTGCCGGCCGCGGGAGTCGTGGCCGACTCCGACGCCTTCGACGCCGGGCTGTTCGCGCTGAACCCCAAGGAAGCCACGCTCATGGACCCGCAGCACCGGGTCATGCTGGAGTGCGCGTGGGAGGCCCTTGAGGACAGCGGGCACGACCCCAAGAGCCCGCCCGGCCGGGTCGGCGTCTTCGCCGGGGCCTACAAGAACGCCTACCGCGGCCTGCTCGGCACGTTCACCGAACCGGCCGAGGCGTTCCTGGCCGGGGTGTCCACCGACGACGACTACCTGGCCACCAGGATCTCCTTCAAGCTCAACCTGAACGGCCCCTCGGTTACGGTGCAGACCGCCTGCTCCACCGCCCTGGTCGCGGTCCACATGGCCTGCGAGTCGCTCCAGAACGGCTCCAGCGACCTCGCCCTCGCGGGCGGGGTGACCATCCGCTCCGGCGAGGTGCCCGGCTACCGGTACCACAAGGGCGGGATCTACTCCCCCGACGGCCACTGCCGGGCATTCGACGCCGACGCCGAGGGCACGGTCATCGGCGAGGGCGCGGGCATCGTCGTGCTCAAGCGGCTGTCCGACGCGCTGGCCGACGGCGACCGCATCCGCGCGGTGATCAAGGGTTCGGCAATGGGCAACGACGGGGCCGAGCGGGTCGGGTTCTCCGCGCCGGGCGTGGCGGGCCAGTCGCGGATCGTCGAGGCCGCGCTGCGCCGCGCCGCCGTACACCCCGACAGCATCGGGTACGTCGAGACGCACGGCAGCGGCACCCCGCTCGGCGACCGCATCGAGATCGACGCGCTGACCCGCGCCTACCGCGCGGCGGGCTGGACGGCGGGCTCCCGCCTGATCGGCTCGGTCAAGACCAACATCGGGCACACGCACGCGGCGGCGGGCATCGCCGGGCTGATCAAGGCCATCCTGAGCCTGGAGAACCGGGAGATCCCGCCCAGCCTGCACTTCGACCGGCCGAACCCGCGCATCCGGTTCGCCGAGTCGCCCTTCCGGGTGGCCGCGGCGCGGACCGAGTGGGCCGCCGACGGGCCGCGCCGGGCCGGCGTCAGCTCCTTCGGCATGGGCGGCACCGGAGTGCACGTCATCCTGGAGGAGGCGCCGGAGCCGTCCGCGCCCACGGAGACGGCCGACGGGTGGCAGGTGCTGCCGCTGGCGGCGGCCGGTCCCGAGGCGCTGGAGTCGGCCACCGACCGGCTCGCCGACCACCTGGAGGACCACCCCGAGGTCCCGCTGGACCAGGTGGCCCGCACCCTCCAGACCGGCCGGCACGCCTTCCCGCACCGGCGCGCGCTCGCCGTACGCGACCGCGACGACGCCGTGGCCGCGCTGCGCGACCGCACGCCGCAGCGGGTGCTCACCTTCACCGTGCCCGCCACCGAGCGCAAGGTGGCGTTCCTGCTGCCCGGGCTCGGCGAGCAGTACGAGCACATGGGCGCGGAGCTGTACGAGCGCGACCCGGTGTTCCGCGAGCACCTGGACCACTGCTTCGCCGTCCTGCTCGAACGCGCGGGGCTCGACCTGCGCCCGGTGCTGTTCCCGCCGCACCGGCAGCGCGCCACCGGCGGCGGTTCCGGCAAGGTGGACCTGCGGGCCCTGCTCGGCCGGGCGGACACCGCGTCCGCGCTGGACCAGACCCGCTACGCGCAGCCGGCGATGTTCGTCGTGGAGTACGCGCTGGCCCGGACCTGGGCGGCGCGCGGCATCACGCCGGACGGGCTGCTCGGCTACAGCCTCGGCGAGTTCGTCGCCGCCACGCTGGCCGGGGTCTTCACCCTTTCCGACGCGCTGTGGCTGGTCGCCGAGCGGGCCAAGCTGATCGACGAGCTGCCCGGCGGGGCGATGCTGGCCGTGCAGCTTCCCGAGCCGGAGGTCGCGGCCCTGCTCGGGCCGGAGGTGTCGCTCGCCGCGGTCAACGGCCGGGACCTGTGCGTCCTCGCCGGGCCGCCCGGGGCGATCACGGAGGTCCGGGAACGGCTGAAGGCCGACGGCGTCGCGGCCCGGCGGCTGCGCACCACGCACGCCTTCCACTCCGTCATGATGGACCCGATCACCGACCGGTTCACCGAACTGGTCGCCGCCGTGCCGCGCAACCGCCCGGCCCGGCGCTACCTGTCCAACGTCACCGGCGACTGGATCACCGACGCCGAGGCCCAGGACCCCGCCTACTACGCCCGCCACCTGCGGCACACCGTGCGCTTCTGGGACGGCGTGCGCCGCCTGTGGGAGGAGCCCGGCCGGCTGCTGCTGGAGGTCGGCGTCGGCCAGTCGCTCGGCTCGCTGGCCCTTCAGTCCAGGCCGCGCACCGCCGACGCCGGTTCGCTGGTGCTCGGTTCGCTGCCCGGCTCGGGCGACACCGTCTCCGACGCGCAGTCCATCGCGGCGACCACGGCCAAGCTGTGGGTCTGCGGCGTGGACACGGACTGGGACGGGGTGCAGCCCCAGCGGCGCAAGGCCGAGCTGCCCACCTACCCGTTCCAGCGCCGCCGGTACTGGCCCGCCGGCGGCCCCGCCGTACGGCAGAGCGGTCCGGCCGAACCGGACGGCGGGCGGCGAAAGCCCGCCGACTGGTTCTACACCCCGCACTGGGAGTCGCTGCCGCCCGCGCCGCCCCTCGCGGCGACCGGGCAGCGCTGGCTGCTGTTCGCCGACGCCGCCGGGGTCGGCGAGCGGCTGGCCGGACTGCTGGCCGAACGCGGCGCGACCCCGGTGCTGGTCCGGCCCGGCGACGCGTTCGCCGAACTCCCGGACAAGTCCTTCACCGTCGATCCGGCCGACGCCACGCACTACGCGGCGCTGCTGCGCGCGCTGGAGTCCGGCGGCGGTGTACCGGCCAGGATCGCCCACCTGTGGCTGACCGGCCCGCGCCCGGCCGACCCGTTCGCCGCCGAGGCGGTCGAGGCGGCCACCCGCGACGGCCTGACCGGCCTGATCGCGCTCGCCCAGGCGCTCGGCGGGATCAGGCTCACCGAGCCGGTGGAGGTCACGGTCGTCTCCAGCGAGATGCACGCCATCGTGCCGGGCGACGACGCGCAGCCCGCCAAGGCGCTCGCGCTCGGCCCGGTCCGGGTGTGGCCGCTGGAGAACCCGTCGATCACCTGCCGGAGCATCGACCTGGCCGAGCCCGGTCCGGCGAGCGCGGAAGCACTGCTGCGCGAGCTGGGCCGGGGCGTCGCGGCCGGTACCGGGGCCGAGGTGGTGGCGATCCGCGGGCGGCTGCACCTGCGGCAGACGTTCCGGCCCGCCGACCTGGAAGGCCCCGGCGACGGGCCGCAGTTCCGGCAGGGCGGCACGTACCTGATCACCGGCGGGCTGGGCGGCATCGGCCTGTCCGTGGCCGCCCACCTGGCCGAGCAGTACCAGGCCAACCTGGTGCTGGTCGGCCGCACCCCGCTGCCGCCGCGCGCCGAATGGGACGCCCTGGCCACCGGCTCCGAGCGGATCAGGGCGCTGCTCGGGCTGGAGGAACGCGGCGGCACCGTCCTGTTCGCCACCGCCGACGTCACCGACGCCGCCCAGGTCACCGACGTGGTGCGGCAGGCCGTCGAGCGGTTCGGCGCGCTGCACGGCGTCGTCCACGCGGCCGGCGTGCCCGGCGGCGGGCTGATCCAGCTCAAGGACCCCGCCGCGGCGGCCAAGGTGCTCGCGCCCAAGGTCGCCGGGGCCCTGGCGCTGCGCGCCGCGTGCGCCGGGCAGCCGCTGGACTTCGTGCTGCACTGCTCGTCGGGCATCGCGGTCACCGGCGGCGTCGGCCAGGTGGACTACGCCGCGGCCAACTCCTTCCTGGACGCGCTCGCCCACCGCGAGCCGGAGACCGTGTCGGTGAACTGGGACGCCTGGCGCGACATCGGCATGGCGGCCAAGTCGATCGCCCCGGCCACCCGGCCGGTGGACCACCCGTTCCTGGAGCGGCGGCTGGGCGATGACCGCCTGTCGGTGTACGTGGCGCACTTCCACCCCGAGCGGTCCTGGCTGGTGGACGAGCACCGCATGCTCGGCCGCCCGGTCGTGCCGGGCGTCGGCCACCTGGAGCTGGTCAGGGCCGCCTATGCGCACGCGGCCGGCCACACCGGGCAGGGCGTGGAGCTGACCGGCGTCACCTTCTACACCCCGATCGTGGTGCCGGACGCGGCGGCCAAGGAGGTCCGCGTCGTCCTTGAGCGCACCCCGGACGGCACGACGTTCTCGGTGGTCAGCGCGCACGACGACGGCTCCGCAGCGCCGCGCTGGCAGTTGCACTCCACGGGCCGGGTCGGCGAGCTGACCGGCGAGCGCCCGCCCAGGCTGGACGTCGAGGCGGCCCGCGCGGGCATGCGCGACCTCGGCCGCCCGGACGGCACCGGCCCGATGGGCTTCGGCGCGCGCTCGCAGTGCCTGAGCCGGATGTACGCAGGGGACGGCCGCTTCCTGGCCCGGCTCGACCTCGCCGCCCCCTACCGCGGCGAGGTCGGCGACCTGCCGCTGCACCCGGCGCTGATGGACATCGCGACCGCGTTCGTCGGCGTCCACCATGCCGAGGAGTTCCGCATCCCGATCCACTACGGGCGGCTGCGGATGTTCGCCCCGCTGACCGCCTCCCTCTACAGCTTCCAGGAGTACCTGGACGGCGACCGCGCCAGGAAGGAGACGGTGACCTCCGATGTGACGATCACCGACGAGGACGGGAACGTACTGGTCCACGCCGACCGGTTCGTGCTCAAGCGGGTCCACGACCTGGACGACCGGCTGCGGGTGGCGCACGACGCCACGCCCGGCCGGGTCGAGCTGTGCGACCTGCCGCCGCTGCCGGACGAGGACCGCCCGGAGTCCACCGGGTTCCTGCGCGCCGCGCTGGACCACGGCATGAGCGCCGAGGAGGGCACCGCGGCGTTCGTCAAGATCCTCACCTCCGGCGCGGCCCCGCAGGTCATGGTCAGCACCCGCGCGCTGGACGCGGTACTTCGGGAGGCGGCGGCCAACCGCGCGGCCCCCGACGCGACCGAGCGCCGCGAGGACGCCGCGACCGGCGCGCTGCACCCCCGCCCCGCCCTGCTGGTGCCCTACGAGGCGCCGCGCGACGCGCTGGAGGAGTCCCTGGCCGAGGTCTGGCAGGAACTGCTCGGCGTGGAGAAGGTCGGCGTCCACGACAACTTCTTCGAGCTGGGCGGCCACTCGCTGCTCGGACTCCAGCTCGCGCCGCGGCTGCGCGAGGGCTTCGGCGTGGACCTGCCGATCGGCACGATCTTCGACGCACTGACCGTGGCCGGCCTGGCCGACGTACTCCGTACGGCCGGCGCGGTCGCCAACACGTAACGACGGACTGGAGGCAGCATGCCTGACAACGACAGCGGCATCCGCACGATCGGCGTCATCGGCGCCGGTGTGATGGGCAGCGAGGTCGCCCAGGTCTTCGCCCAGTCGGGCTTCGACGTCGTGCTCGTGGACGTCACCGACCAGGCTTTGGACCGGGCCCGGCAGACCATCGAGCGCAACCTGCGTTTCCAGAGGATGCTGGGCGCGCAGCGCGGGCTGGCCGCGCCGCCCACCGTGGACCGGGCCGCGGTACTGGCCCGCATCCGCTTCACCACCCGGCTCGCCGACGCCGCCGACGCCGACTTCGTGGTGGAGAACGTCACCGAGGACTGGAACCTCAAGCGCCCGGTCTTCGAGGAGCTGGACGAGGTGTGCAAGCCCGACGTGGTCTTCGCGGTGAACACCTCCTGCATCCCGATCACCAGGGTCGGCGGGGTGACCAACCGGCCCAGCAAGATCATCGGCGCGCACTTCATGAACCCCGTCTCGCTCAAGCCGATGGTGGAGGTCATCCGGGGCTTCCACACCTCCGACGAGACCGTGCGGACCATGCTCGACCTCCTCGCCGCCATCGGCAAGGAGGGCGTCGTGGTCGCCGACTCCCCCGGTTTCGTCTCCAACCGCGTGCTGATGCTCACCGTCAACGAGGCCGCCTACCTCGTACACGAGCGGGTGGCCGACGCCACCGAGGTCGATCGGATCTTCAAGGGCTGCTTCGGTCACACGATGGGCCCGCTGGAGACCGCCGACCTCATCGGACTGGACACGATCCTGCTGTCCATCGAGGGCCTGTACCAGGCGTTCGGCGACAGCAAGTACCGGCCGTGCCCGCTGCTGAAGCAGCTCGTCGACGCCGGTCTGCACGGGCGCAAGAGCGGCCGCGGCTTCCACGTCTACCAGTAGGAGAGCAATCCATGGAAACGGTCAAGGCCAAGGTCAGGGAGTTTCTGCGCGGCTACATCGCCGACCACGAGTTCGCCGACGACGAGGACATCTTCGCCTCCGGCTATGCCAACTCGCTGTTCGTCATGCAACTGATCTACATGGTGGAGCGGGAGTTCCAGATCACCGTGGGCGACGAGGACCTGGAGTTCGACAACTTCCGGTCGATCGACGCGGTGGCCCGCCTGGTCACCGCCAAGTCGGCCGTGCCCGCGGGCACCTGACGCGGGAGAGGGTCATGCGCGCGGGTGTGCATTCACTCACCGACGTACAGAACAAGATCCTGCAAAGCCACCGGCGGTTCGCCGAGGACGAGATCGCGCCGCACGCCAATGCCTGGGACCGCGAGGGCCGGGTGCCCCGCGAGGTCGTCGCCGCGATGGGCGCGGCCGGCCATCTGGGCGCGCTGATCCCCGCCGAGTACGGCGGCACCGAGCTGGACATGACCGAGTTCGGGCTGCTCAACGAGGCGATCGGGTTCGGCTGCTCCTCGGTGCGCAGTGTGCTGACCGTGCACAGCATGGTCAGCCAGGCCGTCACCCGATGGGGCAACCCGGAGCAGCGCCGGGCCTGGCTGCCTGGCCTGGCGACCGGCGAGCAGGTCGGCGCGTTCGCGCTCAGCGAGGCCGAGGCGGGCAGCGACGTCGCCCAGATCACCACGGTCGCCGAGAACGACGGGGACGGATACCTCCTTTCCGGCACCAAGCGGTGGATCACCTACGGCCAGGGCGCGGACGTGTTCCTGGTGTTCGCCCGGCACAACGGCCGGCACAGCGCCTTCGTGGCCGGCCGGGACACCCCCGGCCTGACCGTCGTCCCCATCGACGGCATGCTCGGCACCCGGGCCTCGATGCTGGCCGAAGTGCGGTTCGACAACTGCCGGGTGCCCCGTTCGGCGCTGCTCGGCCGTCCGGGGTTCGGGCTGGCCCCGATCGCCGCAGCGGCCCTGGACGTGGGCAGGTACAGCGTGGCCTGGGGCTCGGTGGGCCTGGCCCAGTCGTGCCTGGAGCTGTCCCTCGGCCACGCCAGGGAGCGCCGGGCCTTCGGCGGCCCGGTCTTCGACCACCAGCTCGTGCAGCGGCTGATCACCGACATGGCGACCGGCGTGTCCGCGGCCCGGCTGCTGTGCCTCCAGGCCGGGGAGCTGGTACAGGGCGGCGCGCCCACCGCCGTCGCCGCCGTGTGGATGGCCAAGTACTTCGCCTCCACCAGCGCGTTCCGGGCCGCCTCGGACACCGTGCAGATCCACGGGGCCTACGGCTGCGACCCGGACGGCTCCCCGCAGCGACTGTTCAGAGACGCGAAGGTCATGGAGATCATCGAGGGCAGCACCCAGATCCAGCAGACCATGATCGCGCGCCTGGTGCCGTACGAGGAGAAGCGACCATGAGCGACCGCAAGCCCGTCAAGTGCCTGGTCTGGGACCTGGACAACACCCTCTGGGACGGCGTGCTGCTGGAGGGCGACGACGTGCGTCCCTTCCCGCAGGCCGTCGCGACCCTCAAGGCCCTGGACGAACGGGGCGTGCTGCACTCGATCGCCAGCCGCAACGAGCCGGAGCCGACACTGGCCAAACTGCGCGAGTTCGGGCTGGAGGAGTACTTCCTGTACCCGCAGATCGGCTGGCAGCCGAAGTCGGCGTCGCTGAAGGCCATCGCCGCCGACATCAACATCGGCGTGGACGCGCTGGCGTTCGTGGACGACCAGCCGTACGAGCGGGAGGAGGTCGCGTTCTCGCTGCCGGAGGTACTGGTCCTGGACGCCGTCCAGGTGGCCGACATTCCCGGCATGCCGGAGTTCACCCAGCGGTTCGTCACCGCCGACTCGCGGCGGCGGCGTCAGATGTACCAGGCCGACCAGCACCGGAAGACCGCCGAGGCCGACTTCGAGGGCGCCCAGGAGGCGTTCCTGCGCAGCCTGGACATGCGGTTCACGATCAAGGAGGCGGTGCGCGACGACCTCCAGCGGGCCGAAGAGCTGACCCTGCGCACCAACCAGCTCAACACCACCGGCTACACCTACTCCTACGCCGAGCTGGAGTCCTTCCTGGACTCCGACCGGCACCTGCTGCTCACCGCCGCGCTGGAGGACCGGTACGGCCCCTACGGCACGATCGGCCTGGCGTTGATCGAGAAGTCGGGCACCGACTGGACGATCAAACTGCTGCTCATGTCCTGCCGGGTGATGTCGCGCGGTGTCGGCACCATCCTGATCAACCACATCAAGCGGCTGGCCCGCGACGCCGGCGCGCGGCTGCTCGGCGAGTTCGTCCAGACCGGGCGCAACCGCCAGATGCTCATCACCTACAAGTTCAACCGGTTCACCGAGGCCGAACGCCGCGGCGACCTGGTGCTCTTCCAGGCCGACCTCGAAGCCATCCCGCCGGACCCCGACCACGTGCAGGTCATCATCCCGATGAGGAGCTCCAAGTCATGACGCAGACCTCTGTCAACCTCACGCATGCGACGAGCGAGCAACTGCTGGAGGCCACCAGGGCGGTCATCGCCGGCGGCGGCAGCAGCAACATGCGCAACATGGGCGTCACCGACCCGCTGGTGCTGGACCGGTCGGCGGGCTGCCGCCTGTGGGACGTCGAGGGCAATGAACTCATCGACGTGAACATGGGGTACGGCCCGCACCTGTTCGGGTACGCCGACCCGGACGTGCTCGGCGTGGTGGCCCAGCAGCTCCGGCTGGGCGCGATCACCGGCATCACGCACCGGCTGGACCACCAGGCCGCCGAGCTGATCGCGGCCACGGTGCCGTCCATCGAGCAGGTCAGGTTCGCCAACTCCGGCACCGAGGCGATCACCTCGGCGCTGCGCCTGGCCCGCTTCCTGACCGGCCGCGCCCATGTGGTGACCTTCGAGGGCCACTACCACGGGTGGAGCGAGACCGTCCTGCGCAAGTCGGCGATCACCGACAACGGCTCCGACCCGACCGGCGCGGTGCCCGGCGCGCCCGGCATGATCCCCGGCGCGCTGGACTTCACCTACCAGCTCCCCTGGAACGACGCGGCCGCGCTGGACGCGCTGTTCGCCGCGCACGGCACCGAGATCGCGGCGGTGATCCTGGAGCCGATCTGCGGCAACGCGGGCATGGTCCACCCGCTGCCCGGCTTCGTGGAGAAGATCGCCGACCTCACCGCCCGGCACGGCGCGCTGCTGGTGTTCGACGAGGTCATCACCGGTTTTCGGGTCGGCCTGAACGGCGCGCAGGGCGTGCTGGGCGTGCAGCCGGACCTGACGATCGTGTCCAAGGTGCTGGGCGGCGGCTTCCCGGTCGCCGCGTTCGGCGGCAGCCGGGAGCTGATGGCCCCGCTGGCCCGCAACGAGGCGTTCCACGCCGGGGTGTTCTCCGGCAACCACGCGGCGATGTCCGCCGTGGTGGCGATGCTGACCAAGCTCACCGGCGACCCGTCGGTGTACGGCACGCTGGACGTGCTGTCCTCGTACGCCGAGCAGCGGCTGGCCGACGTCTTCGCCGAGGCCGGGCGGCCGGTGCGGATCACCCGGGCCGGTTCGGTGCTGTCGGTGGCGCTGCTGACCCGGCCGCAGGAGACCGAGTCCGACTACGACGCGGCCGTCCCGCTGATCGACTTCGCCGCCCACCGCAGGCTCCAGATCCTGTGCCAGCGGGCCGGCCTGTACTTCCACCCCAACCCGCTGGAGCCGTGGTTCCTGAGCACCGCGCACACGCCCGACGTCCTGGACTCGGTGGTGGCCACGGTCAAGGACTCGCTGGCCCGGCTGTGACGCTGAGCGGGAGTCGAACCGTCATGAGTGTTGACGTCCTCCGCGACGTGCTGCAGAGCCTCGGCGTGACGCGTGATGAGATCACGCCCGAGGCGCGGCTGCGCGCCGACCTGGAACTCAGCTCGGTGGAGACCACCGAGCTGGAACTGGAGCTGGATCGCGGGTTCGGGGTCAGGGTGGACCTGTGGGACGCCAAGGACTACCGGCTGGAAGAACTGGCCGAGCTGGTCCGTCAGGCGCGGGACAGGCCCCGGCTCGACATTCCGCGGGTGCCCGCCGCCGACCGGTACCGCGAGCTGGGGCTGTGGCGTCCCGAGACGCTCGACGCGGTGATCCTGCGCCAGGCGGCCACCCGTCCGGGCGCGGTGGCGCTGGTGTACGGGGCCCGCCGGATGACCTACGGCGAGCTGGCCACCGCCGTCGAGGGCGCGGCCGGGCGGCTGCGCGAACTCGGCGTGTCCGGGCCCGATCCGGTGGTCGTGCAGCTTCCCAACACGATCGAGTACGTCGTGCTGGTGCTGGCCCTGATGCGGCTCGGCGCGCCGCCGGTGCTGACGCTGCCGACCCTGCGCGCGTACGAGCTGGACCGCATCCTGGAACTCACCCAGGCCACCGCCATCGCCGTGCCCGCCCGGCAGCGCCGCGCCGACCACCCCGCCATGGTGGCCGCGCTGCGCGACCGGCACCCGAAGCTGGCCACGGTGCTGATCAGCGGTGGCGAGGGGCCGTCGGACCTGGTCCGGCTGTGCGCCCCCGAACCCGGGCCGGGCGACGTCCCGCCGCCCGGCGCGGACGCCGCCGACCCGGCGCTGATGCTGCTGTCCAGCGGCACCACCGGGCCGCCGAAGGTGATGGTCCGCACCCACGAGGACTACGGCTACGTGGTGCGCAGCACCACGGAGGTCGCGGGCGTGGAGGCGGACACCGTCTACCTGGCGGCGCTCCCCGGCACCCACACCTTCACTCTCGCCTACCCCGGCATCCTCGGCACGCTGTCGGCCGGCGGCACGGTCGTGCTGGCCGGACCGGAGGACCCGCGCCGGGCGCTGGATTTGATCCAGCGCGAGCGGGTCACCCACACCGCGGCCGTGCCCGGCCTGGTCGCCCAGTGGCTGGGCGTGCTGCGCGGCGAGCGGTACGACCTGTCCAGCCTGAAGGTGCTCCAGGTCGGCGGGGCCAAGCTGGACCCGGACCTGGCCGAGCAGGCGGTCAAGGTACTGCCCTGCACGCTGCAACAGGTGTACGGGATGAGCGAGGGCCTGACCAACTTCACCCGGCTGGACGACCCGCTCCAGACCATCCTCACCACCCAGGGCCGCCCGGCCACGCCACACGACGAGATAAGGATCGTGGACGAGGACGAGCGGCCGGTGCCGCCCGGCGAGGTGGGCCAGTTGCTGACCCGCGGGCCGTACACCATCGCCGGCTACTACCGCGACCCGGAGGCGACCGCCAAGGCGTTCACCGCCGACGGCTTCTACCGCACCGGCGACCTGGTGAAGCTGCTTCCGGACGGCAACGTCCAGGTCACCGGCCGGGTCAAGAACCTGATCAACCGCGGCGGAGAGAAGGTCTGCGCCGAGGAACTGGAGGAGTTCGTCAGGCAGATGCCGGAGGTGGCGGCGGCCGGTGTCGCGCCCGCGCCGCATCCGGTGTACGGCGAGACCGTCTGCCTCTTCGTGGTGCCCGCCGGTCCGCGGCCTCCCGACCTGCGGGACGTGCGCAGGTACCTGACCTCGTGCGGGCTGGCCGGGCACAAGCTGCCGGAACGCCTGGAGGTCCTTCCCGCGCTGCCCGTCATCGGCGTCGGCAAGCTCGACCGGACCGCGCTGCGTGAACGTGCCCGCTCGCTGGAGTCTGTCAATCCCGCTTCTGGAAGGTAAGTCATGACGTTATCTGAAAAGGCGCTGCTGAACATGGAGCAACGCCACCGGTTCGCCGCGAGGTCCGATGTCGGCGGGGGCAACCTGCTGGCCTCGGCCATCGAGTTCAACCCGCATCCGGAGGCCCGGTTCATCCGCTCGGCCCGCCCGATCACCATGCCGGACGGCTCCGAACAGACCGACTTCAACCTCCTGGAACTGGACGAGCTGGCGCAGAGCTGGGCGGTCTGGTACCTGGGCAAGGGCGTCAAGCCCCGCGACCGGGTCGCGGTCTACATGCGCGACTCCTTCGCCTACTTCGTCCACTACTGCGCGCTCGCCTCGATCGGCGCCATCGCGCTGCTGGTCAACAGCAAGTCGCCGCAGGAGATCGCGGTCTCGCTGATCCGCAAGACCACCCCGGTCGGCCTCTACACCGACCGCGAGCACCTGGCCCGGCTCGGCGACGAGCTGGGCGACCTGAGCAGCGTCCAGTGGGTGCAGCTCAGCGAGGAGCTGCCCGCGCCTCCGGCCGCCGAGCTGCCCAAGGAGGCGCGCTGGAAGCACGCCCCGGACGATCCGGTGTCGATCATGCACTCGTCCGGCACCACGGGCCTGCCCAAGCCGGTCACGCAGACCCACCGCTCCAGCGTCGCCGGGCCGAAGTTCCGGCTCACCACCGAGGACCCGACGCTCGTGCCGGGCGCCGTCATGCTCGCCGCGATGCCGCAGTCGCACCTCGGCAACATCCACTACTCCACCTACGCCATCTTCGCGGGCACCCCGATCATCCCGGCCTTCGACCCCTCCCCCGAGGAGCTGGTCGAGGCCATCCGCACCTACCGCCCCACCGCGGTCATGGGGTTCGGGCACACCTGTAGCGACCTGGCCGGGCTCGACCTGGAGCCCGGCGCGCTGGACTCGGTCGGCCACTGGGTGACCACCGCCGACGCCGTCCACTACGAGCACATACGCAAGGTGCTCGCCCAGCGCGCGCCCGGCCTGCCCCGGGCGGCCTGGCTGGACCGGCTCGGCACCACCGAGCTGGGCTGGGCGGTGCTGCTCAAGGTCACCACCCTCGCCTCGGAGCGGAACGACCGCTGCGTGGGCAAGCCGGTCGGCGTCTCGGAGGTGGCCGTGCTGCGCAAGGACGGCACGCCCTGCGAGGTCGGCGAGATCGGCCTGCTCGGCGCGGCCGGCCCGGCGATCACCGCCGGCTACTGGAACGACGCCGACACCACCTACCGCAGCCGGCTCGGCGGCTACTGGTGCCCCGGCGACATGGTCTACCGGGACGCGGACGACAACTTCTACCACGTGGACCGGGCCGTGGACACCATCGAGACGGCCGAGGGGCCGGGGTACTCGGTGCTGATGGAGGAGACCCTGCTGGCCGAGGTCCCGGAGATCCAGGACGTCGCGGTGGTCGCCGCCCGGCTCGGCGGCGAGACGGTGGCCGTGGCCGCGGCGACCTCCGAGGCCGGCGGCGCGGACCCGCAGAAGATCCTGGACGCGGCGAACGCCGCGCTCAAGACCGCGGGCCACCCCGCCGTCACGGTGCTGGAGATCATCGACGCGCTGCCCGTCGGCGTGACCGGCAAGGTGCTCAAGCGCAAGCTCCGCGAGCGGTACGCCGAACTGGACGAACTGGTCGAGCGGACGGGCCCCGGACGGACGGCGGTCGCCGGCCGGGCCGTGGTGACCGTCTGACGGGTTCACCCCGCCACCGGACCGTGGGCGCGGGCACTTTCCCGCCCGCCCGCGCCCACGCCGGGGACGACGGATAGGAGACGTACATGGCGCAGATCCAGTTGCCTGCCCATGCACTGGCGCCCGCCGGCGCCGCGCCCCCGGGACGCCTACCGGCGCAGGGGGAGGTGTGGGTGTGGTGGTCGCGCGTGCGGTCCGACCTCGCCGCGTCGTACCTCGCCAGGAACGCGATGAGCGCCGAGGAGACGTCGCGGCTCGCCGCGATGCGCCGGGCCGCGGCCCGGGACCGGTTCGTCCTGGGGTCCGCGCTGGTGCGGTCCGCGGCGGGCCACCACCTGGGCCTGCCGCCCGAACGCGTGGTCGTGGACCGCCGGTGCGCCACCTGCGGCAAGCCGCACGGCAAGCCCGCGATCCCCGGCGGCTCCGGGCTGGAGATCTCCCTTTCGCACACCGACGCGCTGGTCGTCTGCGCGGTCGCCCGCCGTACGCCGATCGGCGTGGACGTCGAGGACGGCGCCGCGCTGCTGGACGGCGACGCGGTCGCCGGCATGGTCCTCGCCCCCGGCGAGGAGGCCGCCTACCGGGACCTGCCGCCCGCCGGGCGGCGCGCGGCCCTGCTGACGTACTGGACCAGGAAGGAGGCGCTGCTCAAGGCCACCGGGGACGGCCTGCGGGTGCCCATGCGCAGGATCGAGGTGACCGGGCCGAGGGAGGACCCCCGCGTGATCCGCTGGGAACAGGGCCCGGAGCCGGAGAGCCTGTCCATGGTGACGCTGCGCGGGCCCGCCGGGCGGTTCCTCGGCCCCGCGGTCGCGGCCCTCGCGGTCATCGGGGAACCGCCCCACCACCTCGTCGAACTCGACGCGACGTCCACGTTCACGGCAAGGAGTGATCACGATGGCTGAGGGCACGCACTCGGTGCTCGCGGGGCTGATCGGAGCTGGCATCCAGGGCTCGCTCAGTCCGGCCCTGCACGAGCACGAGGCCGAACGGCACGGGCTGCGGCTCGTCTACCGGCTGATCGACATCGACGAACTCGGGCTCGGCCCCGACCGGACCCCCGACCTGCTCGCCGAGGCCCTGCGCATGGGGTACTCCGGCCTCAACATCACCCACCCCTGTAAGCAGGCCGTACTGGACCACCTGGACGAACTGTCCCCCGAGGCCGCCGCCATCGGGGCGGTGAACACCGTCGTCTTCGACGGGGTGCGCGGGGCGGGCGGCATGCGGGCGATCGGCCACAACACCGACTGGGCAGGGT
>NZ_POUA01000878.1 GCF_003236385.1 Spongiactinospora gelatinilytica | reverse complement strand
GTCACAAGGTGCTCGACACCCGCTCCGCTGACGAGATCATCGGATACGACGACGGCCCGCCTCGATGACCACTACGGCGACTGCTTCACCTACGGCATCGCCGCCGAGTTCGGGATTCCCGTCCTCTGCGTCGGTGACGACTTCGCCCGCACCGACGTGGACGTGCTTCGGCCGGCCTGAGTCGTCAGGCGGCGTCGACCGGAGCCACTCCGCTGATGCGATGCACCGCGAACGAGCGGACCTCGCCACTGCGGTGGTCGAACGCGGACAGCCACCCGCCCTCGATGCGGGCCGGGTCGATCAGGCGCTCGGTCGTGGCGCCGTGCTGGTCGACGTAGCCGATCCAGACCGTGGCGCCGACCTCCAGCGCCTCGCGCAGTTCGGCCAGGGTGGTGGCGGCCGTCGTCCGGCCGAGCCGCCCACGCCCGCCG
>NZ_POUA01000877.1 GCF_003236385.1 Spongiactinospora gelatinilytica | reverse complement strand
GGCAAGGAGGAACTGAAACAGTAATAAAAAAGGTGTTAAAAAGGTTTGATAAAAAGAGCCAATTTAATGTTAAACTCCTCTTGTTAGGTGAACCCCAAAAAAATGACTGGCTAAAAGATATTGATGAAAAACAGTTGATTATTTGTGAGAGTCACAACAAAATTTTAAGAATATTTTGGTTTGTTCGCTTTTTACTGACAGAACATATAAATGATTTAATTATTATAAATACGCAATTGATTCATATTGCACATTTAGTAAAAGGAATTTTTAAGCGAGATTTTTTAATTTATTCTTGGATACATTTTTCTTTGGATAATTCTAATACGGTGAATCTAACTTATTTAAAAGAAGCAGATAAGCATTTGGCAATTAGTAGCGGTATAAAAAAACAACTTATTAATTTGGAAATCAGCCCCAGGAATATTGAATT
>NZ_POUA01000876.1 GCF_003236385.1 Spongiactinospora gelatinilytica | reverse complement strand
GGCGACCCCCATCAGACCATGAATCGTACCATAGTCATCAACGTTCCGTAATTGATCTTCAATCAAATCAATGACATCCGTAAACGTCATATCGCTCGTCTTAAAGCTTTGAAAGTGCAAAATTTTACCATTCAACCGTGAATACATAAGTTTGACTGCGTCAGCCGTCATGTCAATGCTGGCCACAAAACCATAGTTCACGTTCAGCTCAGCCATCACTGGTTTACGACCGCCGTTTTTCGTGCTGACACCACAGCCAATTTCCTTGATGAACTGGGTCCGCAGTAGCTGATTATAAATATCTGAAACCGTCACTTTATTCAAACTCAAGTTCCGTGAAATCTGGCTCCGGCTAATCGGTCCTTCGTTAATAACCTGCTGCAGAACTTGCTTTTCATTCGTACTGCGCATTACATGTTTATTAATAATCATAC
>NZ_POUA01000875.1 GCF_003236385.1 Spongiactinospora gelatinilytica | reverse complement strand
AGTTGCACAACTTCTCGTTTAGAAAAAAACTATTTAATTTCGTATATTGCTATTTTGAACCGTGCGGTTATTCAATGGGGTTATCCCGTTTCTTTAGCTTTTAAAGTGCATCACGAATTAATGAAAGAGCTTGAATCTATCAAGAAAATTCCAACTTTTTCGCAAGTACTTCAAGGTATTACTTGGTATTATTTTCAAACAATCAAGGAATACCGTACAACAAACTTTCTACCGCTGCACTTACGTATAAAATCATACATTAATGAGCACATTGGCGAAAATATTACTTTAAACGATATTGCAAGTGCGTTACATGCATCAAAAAAAACACTCAACCCTGCATTTAAAAAAGAATATAAACTGACAATTACCCAGTTTATCAGACAACGAAAAGTGGCGGTAGCAAAGGAGTTACTCATCGCCTGTGAATCAAG
>NZ_POUA01000874.1 GCF_003236385.1 Spongiactinospora gelatinilytica | reverse complement strand
AAGCTGAACGGTTAAACATTTCTGAAAAAAATATTGTGCTGATTGATGATGTACTGTTTACTGGACGAACAATTCGTGCAGCATTGGACGCCTTAATTCATATTGGTCGTCCAAAAACGATTGCCTTGGCTGTTTTAGTGGATCGTGGTCACCGAGAATTGCCAATTCGTGCAGACTTTGTTGGAAAAAATATTCCAACAGCTCAGAATGAAAAAATCAAAGTATTTGTACAGGAAATTGATGGCAAGGACGCCGTGGAAATTGTCCACTAAATTGTAATTTGTTGGTTATCTTGATGTTAGATCATGACAACTTTGGAGTGTGGTATTTTATGAAAAGACATTTAATCTTAGAAGACGGGACTGTTTTTGAAGGTCTTGGTTTTGGTGCACCTGCTACGACGTTTGGTGAAATCATCTTTCATACTGCCATGACT
>NZ_POUA01000873.1 GCF_003236385.1 Spongiactinospora gelatinilytica | reverse complement strand
CGCGTCAACCCAGCCATCGACGGAATCCCTGACTGCCGTCTGTATTGCGCCGGGAATGCGGCCCTCCGGCGGTGATTCAATGGTGAAAAGGCGTTTTCGGGGGAGACGCATATTATCGTTATGGTTGAAACCAAACGTGCTCAGATAGGCTTCTGAAGCCGTTCTCAGAGTCGTTGACTTACCGGACCCTGTAGGGCCGGATAAAACGATAATTCCTTCCGGGCGTTGTAACATTCGCCTGATTGTCTGGATTTGTTGTGGCATGTAGCCAAGTTCTTCGAAAGTGGGAATATCCTCGCTGTCATCTTTAATCAGGCGGAAGACCGCGTACACACCACCCACGCACGGATAATGCGAATAGCGCGCCCCAAAAAGATTTACAGGCTTCAGAAAATTCTCTGCGATACGTGCATCCTGCGGTATTGCCGGGTCAAAC
>NZ_POUA01000872.1 GCF_003236385.1 Spongiactinospora gelatinilytica | reverse complement strand
GCGTGGCATCTACGACTCGTTTGCTGCCAAGCTGGCTGACGCCGTGCGTGCGCTGCGCGTCGGCAACGGTACGGAGCCCGGAGTGCAGCAGGGGCCGCTGATCCACATGCGCGCGATGGACAAGGTGCAGCAGCATCTGGACGACGCCGTACGCCAGGGCGCCCGCGTGCTGGTGGGCGGCAAGCCGCATGCCCTGTCGGCGCAGGGCGGCGCGTTTTTCGAGCCGACCGTCGTGGTCGATGCGAAGCCGGGCATGCTGGTCGCGCATGAAGAAACGTTCGGCCCGCTGGCGGCGCTCATCCCCTTCGACACGGAAGACGAAGCCGTGGCCGCTGCCAACGACACCGAGTTCGGTCTCGCTGCGTATTTCTACACGCGCGATCTGGGCCGGGCGTGGCGCGTTTCGGATGCGCTGGAGTCGGGCATGGTCGGCGTCAATA
>NZ_POUA01000871.1 GCF_003236385.1 Spongiactinospora gelatinilytica | reverse complement strand
ACGGCGGGGAGCGCCCCGGCGGCCGAAGCGCCCAAGGCGGCCGATCCGGCCGCGGGAGCCGAGGCGGCAGAGCCTGCGGAGGCACCGGAGGCGGCGCAAGCCGTACCGGCGGCTCCGCGCCCGTCGCTCATCGGCGATGTGGTGATCTTCAATGACGAGATCGTGGAACCGGTGTCGCTCCCGGTCACCACCTGCGGAGGAATCGTGGCCGTGCTCAGTCGCCAGAAGCAGTCCTGCGACGGCGCCTCCCGCGTCTCCGACGACGACGCCTGAGACCGCGCCGGCCGGCCCCGCGCGATGACAGCCCCCGCCCCGCGCGGGGCCGGCCCGGCGCCCCAGCGGTCCCACGACCGCTCATCGGTCCTCGACACTACGAACAAAGCCCCTTGTCACGACGGTCCGCCGTATGTCGTGGCGAGGGGCTGCCGCGTGGTGGGGGTG
>NZ_POUA01000870.1 GCF_003236385.1 Spongiactinospora gelatinilytica | reverse complement strand
GGCCCCGTATACCTGTTATTTTAAACAGGCTAATTTCGAAATGACGGTGGCCTCACCAGAAACGTTAGTGACGAAGGATGGGGAACAAATCGCGACGTATCCATTGGCCGGGACGAGACGCCGTGGTCGAACACCTGCCGAGGATCAGCAGTTGGCTCATGAATTACAAACCAGCCCTAAAGAGATTGCCGAGCACAATATGTTAGTTGATTTGGGACGTAACGATTTAGGACAAGTTGCAAAGTTTAAAAGTGTCCGGGTGACTAATTTACGGCGATTAATTCGTTATTCGCAAGTCATGCACTTAGGGTCTCGGGTGGCCGCAGAAGTGGCGCCGACTACTACAGCACTCCAAGTGCTTGCCGCTACTTTTCCAGCTGGGACGTTAGCTGGCGCGCCTAAGATTGAAGCAATGACCCTGATTAATCATTATGAGCAGGT
>NZ_POUA01000086.1 GCF_003236385.1 Spongiactinospora gelatinilytica | reverse complement strand
CGCCCGGCCCACCGCCCAGAGAGGATGACATGACCCCTGTCATGATCGACAGGCAGGGCTCGTTGGACCGCGACGACGCCCTGCATGTCACCCGCAGCCATGACGGCTGGACCGTCACCGTTCACATCGCCAACGTGCCCGCCGGAGTCACCCCCGGCGGCACCGCCGACATCGAGGCTCGCCGCCACGGCCACACTCGGTACGGCGCCACCGCCACGCGGCACATGCTGCCCCCGGCGCTCGTTCGCCGTCTCACCCTCGCCGAGCGGACCCCGCGCGCGTCCATCGCCCTCACCCTCCAAGTAGCCGGTGACGGATCCGTCACCGGCTACGACCTGGCCCGGCGGCGAGTAACGAACCTGGCCGCGATGACCCACGAGGAGGTTGCCGCCGCGCTCAACGACCCCCAGCACGCGCACCACGAAATGCTCACCCACGCCGCGCAGTGCGCGCACGCCTTGCACGACCACCGGCGCACCGCGGGCGCTCTCGCCGTCTACGACCTGGTCCGCGGCTGGGCCACCGACGAAGACGGGCAACTGGTCAGGCTCGACCAGCCCGACCGTAACATTGCGTACATCATCGTGCAGGAGTGCATGATCGCGGCCAACAGCGCGGTCGCGGCCTGGGCGGTCCAGCAGGACCTGCCCATCCTGTTCCGCAACCACATGGCCGCAACCGCCGCCCCGACAGCCGCAGACCTCGCGACCGACATCCACGCCGCCATCGCCTCCCAGGCTCCTGGCCAGCTCGACGCCGCCCGGCAACGCCTCGCGCTCGTTATGCGCGCCGCGACCTACGGGCCGACGGTACGCGGTCACTATGCGCTGACCCTGCCCGCCTACACCCACGTCACCAGCCCGCTGCGCCGCTACGCCGACCTGATCACGCTCCGCCAGGTCCTCGCCGCCCTTGACGGCGACTCCCCGCCCTACAGGATCACCGACCTGGAAGTATTGGCCGCAGAGCTCAACGCCGCAGCGGCCGAAGAGCGCGCACGCAAATCCGCCGCACTGAAGGAGCGCGCCCATCGTGCCGCCCGGGCCACGGCCACTGCCGGCACGTTCAGCCATCTGCCTCCGGCCCGGTTCAGCGCCGTCCTCAAACGCGCTACCGCAGAAGGGCTGTTCAGCGCCCCCCTCGATGCCGAGGTGCGACGCAGGGCGGAATCCGGCGCCCTGGCCTTAGCCGACATTGCCCACGTCCTCGCGGCCCGCGGCGATACCTGGCGGCCGTTGCACCAGGCCCTCATTGAGCGGGTTGCGGCCGAGCCTCACACAGCGCCGTCGCTGCTGTCCATACATACCGTCAGCCGCGGCATGCCCGCCGTCGCATTCACGTGCGAGGTGACTGGCCAGTCCCCGAAGGAGGTGTTCACCGCGCGGGCGTCGTGCGGCGGTGTGTCCGGCGCGCCGCGACGCGCTGCATCGAAGAAGGCGGCCCAGCACCGCGCCGGTGTGTCGCTGCTCGCCGCTCTGGCCGCTGTGGACGATCCCTCAACGGACGCCATCGCCGAGACCCGCAGCGCGCCGTCCATGTCGCCGTCCGCGCCGCCGCCCGTCGTCGCCGGGCAGCATCCCGTGAGCGTGCTCAACGAGTACCAGCAGCGCGGCCGTGTCTCCACTGTCCGCTGGGACATGGATCGTGCTGGGCCGCCGCACAATCCTACTTTTACGGCGTGGGCGCACGCTGAGGTGCCAGGCCGGGGCGAGCTCCGGGCCTCTGGCGAAGCAGCCTCGAAGGTGGCCGCCCGGGAGCGCGCCGCCGGGGCGCTGCTGAGGCTGATCGGGAATGGCGCATGACCCAGCCCGAGGAGGTATCCGCGCTCGTCGCTGAGCTTCGGCCGCTCCTCACCCAGCTCGCCGAGCTGCTGCCCGAGCAGGTGGCCGACGCCGCGCGGGGGAGTACGCAGCACCACAAGGTGACCGGAAGCCCCGCGCCCTGGCATCCAGAGGCCGGGCCGGTGCTGCTCACTATCCACGCTGGCGTGCGCGAGCTGGAGCAGGATCTTCGCTATCACGTCGCCGGGCATACGGGAGCTGCCCGGGGCGGAAGCGACGCCAACACCAGCGCGGCGCTCGACGCGATCGAGCGTCTGGCCCACGGCGTGCCGGACGATGTGGCCCGGGACGCGGCGCGCCGCCTCGGGCGCTGGATTGAGCAAGCCCGCCAGGTCCGCGATGTGGGGGAGTCCGAGCGGTGGATCCCCATCCACGTACCGAAGGCCCAGATCCCGCCCGCCTGCCCGTACTGCCGTACGTACAGCCTGCGGGTCGCGCAGGAGTCCGGGCGGGTGCGCTGCGCCAACCCACGCTGCACGGACGAACGAGGCGAGCGGCCCTCGGGCCGCATCGACAAGAACCAGATCAACGGAGATGCGATGCTCATCTGGCAGGACGGCCGAACGATCTACTACAGCCCCAGGGAGGCATCATGAGCGACGGCATGCGGCGACGGGCCGCGCTGCACAGGGCAATGGCCGCTCAGCACTCCCTGATCGCGGCGACCATCGGTGCCGCTACGGCCTTCCAGGATCTGATCAGCGCAGCGCGCGACGGAGACGCCCGCGACATCGCCGCGCACCCGGATCTGGCGTACCTGGACGTCCAGATGGACGGCTTCTATGGGGAGGCGTCATGATCTGCAAGCCGTGCGCCTTCATGGCCGACCAAGGTCTGTCCGGCGAGTGGCATACCAACGGCCAGCACGCCGGACAGTGCAACGAGGAGTGCCCTGGCGGCACCTGGTGCGACTGCCAGCACCGGCCCGTACGGATCCTCTTCGTCCCGCACGTCGGGAGTGCGCCGACCACTGAGCAGCTCGCCGCCGGATCAGACATCACCGGGCACGTCACCGTTATCGAGGCACCATGAGCCACGACGACATCAGGGCGCGCCTGGCCGCGGTCGAGGGCATCGAGTGGAGGGTCACGCGTGAGCCCGGTGAGGAGTACTACGGCGACTGGCTGCGCGTCGGCCCGGCCATGCTCATGACCACCTTCAGCCCGGGGCCGCGCGATGCTGCGACCACCTCCCAGGCGGAGGCGGTCGGGGACTTCATCCAGCACGCCGCCGCCGACCTGCATCGCCTACTCGCCGACCTTGACCACGCCACCGCTACGAGAGCGGGCATCATGCCCACGACCAACTCCGTCTACGGCCCGCCGCCGGATCTTGCGCGCGGCGAGGCCGTCCGCTACCTCGCCGATGCCGTGGAGGTGCAGCGGCCGAACGGCGACATCGTCCGCATGGACCTCGTGGCCCTGGCCGACGCCGCCATCTCCGCCGAACGGGCCGTCGCCGGCCTGCGCGGCGAAAACGCCGAGCTCCGCCTCCGGGTGGCCGCCCTCGAAGCGCAGGCCAGACGAGCCGAACGCGCCGGCCGAATCCTCGCATCGACCGCTGAAGAGGAACTGGCGGGCCGGGATGGATGAGCTCGCACAGTTCGTCGCCGCCCGCCTGGACGAGGACGCCCAAGCGGCCTTGACCCTATTGGGGGCCGACGCGCGCATCGGTTTTCAGCGGGGCGTGCCTGCGCCCCGCTGGGAGGTGCAGCCGGGCGGGGCGATCAGGAGCGCCGATGGTACCTTGCGCGTCCGGTTCACGTGGTCGGACGAGGCCATGCATATCGTCCGGCACGACCCTGCCACCGTGCTCCGCGACGTCGAGGCCAAGCGGCGGATCCTCGATGAGCACGCCATCGTGCATCGGGATGTCGTCTGGCTGGAAAAGGATGGCGAGGAGATCGAGGAGCGGTCTGCCGAGCTCCCTGTCTGCGGCCGATGCGTTTCAAAGAACTCGGCGTTCCACAGCCGCGGCGACGTTCCCGAGGGGCCGTGCGTTACTGTGCGCCTGCTCGCACTTCCGCACGACGACCATCCCGATTACCAGGAGGAGTGGCGACCATGACGTGGCCACCCGGCGGCGGAAACTGGGAGGGCGGCTACACCGATGCACGAGGCCGCCGACGGATTCACGTGCCCTCTCGGGGCTGGCGGCTCAGACTTGCACAGCCACACCTCATCGACCGACGGGCCCAATCGGTGGATGTGCGTAACCTCCGTGAGGGGAGCACCCCATGACCATCGGTCCGGAGTGGATCAGGCTCGGCGACCTGCTGAAGGGCCGCCGAATCGAACTCGGGCGTACGGTCAACTCCGACTGGAAGTACCGCCGACGATTCGTTCGTGCCCACCGATATCTCCTGGTCGAGCGTGTGGCGCATGATCTCGAAGAAGGCAAGCGCGACAACTATGACCCCGCGACTCTGCGGCGTGCCGAGGTCGCCTACCAGTTGCCGCAGGGGGCCATCGCCCGTATCCTCGCCGACGGAGATCCAGGAGCCCAGACGGCGACCGACGCTTACGCGGGCATGATCGGCGATGACCTTGCCGCCTTTGAGGTCTACATCGCCGAGGTCGTCTGGTTCGACGACAACCCAGTGGACGGGCGGGACCGCATCGCCGTCTGCGCCTGCCTTGACGCAGCTCTGAAAGCGCTCCGAGACCACGATGTCCACGGCGGCGACCTCGTCGCTACGGAGACCACCAGCGCCCTGGGCACCGACAGTGCACGCACCTGGGCAGTGCACGAACGCGGCGAAGAGCCTGACGATGACGGCCACCTGTGGATCACCCGGGAGCAGGTGACTGGGTAGCCATGAAAAATGGCTCAGCGTCGGGCCATGCCGTGAACTCGCCACACCCGCATGAAGCTAGGTCGGCGTTCCGCGACTACGCTCCGCGCGGGATCGTCACCGTGTAGGTCGGCCACCCGGTGAGGGTGATCTCGCCAGGGACGACGTCCAGCAGCGCGATGTCCTCGGCTCCCTCGGGCATGCGGTCGCCGGGGACGGCCATGGTGTCATGCGGTCTCGTGAAGGAAGTCTGCGACCACAGGCACGCCGCGGTGGGCCCGCAGGCGGCGTCGTAGATCCTCCAGGGTACTGGTGCTGCGGGCGGAGTCTACGCCGCCCATCAGCCGCACGACGTCATGGGCAGCAGCGACGGCCGCGTCAAGATCTCCCATCGCGAGATGAGCTTCGGCGCGGCGGGCAAGGTAGATGGCCGCACCTCTCGCCTCGCTGGCCGGATCATAGGGCTCGTCGGCGCCCACCGCGGCGTCGAAGTGCTCCAGAGCCCGCCGTGGTTCGCCCAGGGTCAGCGCGGCGCTGCCCGCGGCCTGGTGGAGCTCCCCGGCGGTGATCCAATACATCTGAGGAAGGTCATCACATGCAGCAGGTGCCTCGTCATAGGCGGTGAACGCGTCGTCGATCGCACGGTAGGCGGCGGTGGGCTCACCCAGCACGGAGTAGGCGCGGGCGCGGCGGGCGTGCAGCAGGGCATGCACGCGGGGGGAGGAGATGCGCATCCGGGGATGCAGCGCCCCGCCGAGCAGGTCCAGCGCGCCCGGGGCGTCGCTGGCGGCGGCGTACCGCAGGTTTGCCCAGAACGCTAGGACGATGGCGCCGCTGTCGTCGTCACCCGCGCTGCCTGCGGCCCGTAACGCGGCCTGGAAAAGCGCCTCCGCGGTGGGATGACGCCCGGTGTCATAGGCGCACCATCCGGCCAGACGTGCCGCCTCGGCCGCGCAGCCGTACAACGCGCCGCCCACGCGCTCGCCGTGGGAGGTGTTGGTAAGCAAGCGCACGATGAACCGCAGCTCGGCGGCGGCGGCATCGTAGATGTCTGCGGCCCCGACCTGGTCATCCAGGCGGCGTAACGCATCCAGCCGGGCGTGCAGCAGTGTGATCGTCTCCCGGCTCGCCTGACCGCTGGAGGCGATGCCGCAGGCGGGAGTGGCGGCGGCCCATTGCGCGGTGACGGCCGCCAAGGCGCCGCCGCCGGTGACCATGAAATGGCGGCGGTCCACGCAGCCTCCTATCTGAGCCAACACCTTGACGGTACCCGCGGGCGTCCACGGCGATTCCAGGAGAATTCGGTCACCGTCGATCGCTGCCCGCAGCCACCCCGGCCACCCCCGCTGTTCCACCTCCCTGGCGTCGATGCCCAGCACATCGGCCAGCGCCCGCTGAGCGGCTCGGTCAGGCGTGGTGCCGCCGAGCCAACGAGACACCTTCTCCCGGCGGATGGCCATGCCGCCGAAGCCGAGCTGCTGGTGACGGTGCGCCATCCGGCGCAACAGTTGCTCCGCGGTCCAGTTTCTGGCCGCGAGGATCACCGCCAGGGGGTGACGGTCAGGGGAGTCGGCGACAGGCACGGCGCCCTTCCTGCCAGGTATTCGCAATATGCCGTTTGATCGCGATTGTCGATGCCCACCCTCTGGAAGGCAACAGGACGCAACGGTGCGGCAACATGACGCAACACCGGAAGGGTTGGCTGAGTCGGCAGCAGCGGAGACCGTGAACGCAGACGGCCCCGTCGCTCCAGGGCAGGGCGCGGCCGGGGCGAGACCGGAATCGGAAAGGACGACACCATGAATCACGTGGTGGTCACTGGGGGCGCCGGATTCATCGGCACGAACCTCTGCGGACGACTGCTGGACCGCGGCGATCGGGTCACCATCATCGACAACCTCGCTGCCGGTCGCACGCCCGGCTTGCAGGACCTGATCGGCCGACGCGGCGAGCCGGGCGTGGCCCTGCTGGAGACCGACGTCACCGGCCCGCTGTACCTGGGCGAGCAGTGCATCAACGCCGTGGTGCACCTGGCCAGCCTCGTCGGGCCCGAAACCGTCACCCGATGCCCCGTCAGTACCCTGCGCGTGGCCGTCACAGGAACGCTCAACGCGCTGGAACTGGCCCACCGCTACCATGCCCGGTTCGTCCTGGTGTCCTCCTCCGAAATCTACGGCGACCCGCAGATCCATCCGCAGCCGGAGGACTACCGGGGCAACGTCGATCCGGTCGGGCCGCTGTCGGGTTACGACGAGGGCAAGCGGGCCGCCGAGGCGGCCACCGCCGGCTACCGCCGCGAACACGACCTCAACGCCGCCATCGTCCGGCCATTCAATATCTACGGGCCGGGCATGCACCCGGCCGACCGGCGAGTGGTGCCCGCGTTCATCGGTACCGCGCTGCGCGGCGGTACTCTCACCCTCCACGGTGACGGCTCACAGACCCGCGCATTGTGCTATGTCGATGACCTGGTGGACGGGCTTATCGCCGTTCTCGACAGTTCCGAGTTCGGCCCCTTCAATCTCGGCAACCCGCGCGAGGTGACCATGCGGGAACTGGCCGAGGCGATCATCGCCGAGGTGGGCCGGGGCAGCGTGGCCACGATCCCGGCCCGCGGGCAGGACGCCGCGCGGCGCTGCCCCGACATCGCCCGCGCCCGCCAGATACTGGGCTGGGAACCGCAGGTGCCGCTGGACATCGGAATCGCGCGTACGGTGGCCTGGCTGCGGCAGGTCACCCCCGCTCTGGCAGGATGACCGCGATGCCCGTGCTGATCATCCCAGGGGCGTGGCGCGCCGCCGCCGCCATCCCCACCGGGACTGACCTCCGGTTCCCGCCGGGCACGGCCCGGACCGTCCTGGGCGCCTTCTTTCAGGTGTACCCGGCGCTGCGGCCCCGGGTGCTCACCGAGGACGGGGAGGTGGCCCCCTGGGTCCAGGTGTTCGCCGGCGGTGCCGACATCCGCGACCGCGGCGGCCTGGACGCCTCCCTGAGCGCGAACGAGGACCTGGTGCTGCTGCCCGCGATGGCCGGAGGGTGACGTGGCCGACATGGTTCTGGTGGGCGGCGGGACCGCGCTGATCGGGGCGCCACTGGGACACCTGGACGCCGTGGCCGCCACCCAGCCGTATGAGCGGTCCTGGTTCGCCGACGAGGCGCCGCAGCACACTGTCACCGTGGCGACGTTCTGGCTGGACCGGCACCCGGTGACCAACGCCGCCTTCGCCGCGTTCACCGACGCGACTGGATACCGCACGGTAGCCGAACGCCGCGGATACGGGCTGACCTACACCACCTACTGGCAGCAAACGCCCGGAGCGTGCTGGCGACACCCGGGAGGCCCCGGCACCGGCATTGCAGACCGGCCCGATCACCCCGTCGTGCATATCGCGCTGGCCGACGCCCGCGCGTACGCGGCGTGGGCGGGCATGCGGCTACCGACCGAGGCCGAGTGGGAGAAGGCCGCCCACGGCGATGCCTGGAGCCCATGGCCCTGGGGGCATCGGTGGGAGCCGGAGCGGGCGTGCACGGCCGACGAGTGGGCCGGATGCTTGATCGATTCACCGGACCGGTGGCGCACCTGGTGGCAGGACCACCGGTCCCGGCACACCGGCCCGATACGGCCCGCCACCGTGCCCGCAGGCACGTACAGCCCGCGTGGGGACTCCCCGGCCGGTGCCGCCGACATGGCGGGCAACGTGATGGAATGGACGTCCGACGCCTACCGGCTGTACCCCGGAGCCACCGGGTACGACCCGCTGTATGACCACCTGGAGGGACGCTACAGCGTGGGACGCGGCGGGTGCTGGATGATGTGGGCGATCCAGGCCCGCACCACCGAGCGGATCGCGTTCGCATCCGGGTACAGCAACTGGGCGACCGGGTTCCGCTGCGCCGCCGACACCGTGGAACCCCCGGAACCGGGCAACATGGGAGCGGGGCGTGCAGCGATTCCCCCACGCCGGGCGGCTTGAACCCCGTAGGCTCGCTTGCCATGCGGACTTTGATCACCGGCGGAGCCGGGTTCATCGGTTCCCACCTCGCCGACGCCGTGGCGGCCCGGGGAGATGCGGTCACCGTGGTGGACAACCTCGCCACCGGCCGTCCGGCCCGCCTCGGCGACGGCATCGATCGGCGCGTCATCGACGTCACCGACGCCGCGGCGCTCACCGCCGTCATCGAGGAGATGAGGCCGGAGGTGATCTATCATCTGGCCGCGCAGATCGACGTGCGGGCCTCCGTCGCCGACCCGGCCGCCGACGCTGTGATCAACATCGGCGGGACGATCAACGTGCTGACCGCAGCACGCGCGGCCGGGGCGCGCGTGGTGTTCGCCTCTACCGGCGGCGCGCTGTACGGCGCGCAGGCGGCGATCCCCTCTAGCGAGGACACCCTCGCCGAGCCGGAAGCTCCCTATGGCACCGCCAAGCTCTGCGCTGAGCAGTACCTTGCGCTGTTCAACCGGCTGTACGGCACCCGGCATGCCGCGCTGCGGCTGGGCAACGTCTACGGTCCCCGCCAGGACCCTGCCGGGGAGGCCGGGGTGGTATCAATCTTCGCTGGGGCGTTTCACGCCGGGCGGGCACCGACGGTGTACGGCGACGGCAAGGCCACCCGGGACTACGTCTATGTCGCCGACGTGGTCGCCGCGTTCATCGCCGCAGGCGATGCCGGTCTGCCAGGGGTGTGGAACATCGGCACTGGACAGGAGACCAGCGTCCTGGCCCTGACCGACAAGATCGCCGCCGCAGCCGGGCGGCCCGTCGAGGTGGTGCACGCCCCGGCCCGCCCGGGGGAACTACAGCGCAGCGCGCTGGATGCCACCGCCGCGCGCAGGGACCTCGGCTGGACAGCGCGGAAATCGCTGGAAGAGGGAATTGCCGCAGTGGTCGCGTGGGTCGGTGACGGCCAACCGGACCGCACTAGTGCCTGATGAGACACGCCGCCACGGTGTCAGTCGTACGGGGCTGGTCCGGGCCGGCTGACGAGCAGGACGTCGGTCACCAGGTCATCGACGGCCCGATCCCCGGCTCCGTCCCGCGTGGCCTTGATGCGCTCCCGCAGGTACTCGATCGCCTGGTCCCCTGATGCCCGCCACAGTGCCTGCCAGATCTCCCACGCGTCCGTGCGCGCCCCTGGCTGATGGCCATCTCCGATGATGATGGCGTACGCGGCCAGCAGGTCGTCCACCAGTCGGAAGGGATCAAAATCCAGCTCCGGGTAGTGGACGGTGTACGCCGCGGCGTTCGCTTCGACCCACTGGCGACCTTCCTCGGCCAGGGACACAGCGCGGTCGGCGATCAACAGCCACCGCGCGGTCCTAGTCGGCGTCAACCGCAGGTCGGAAACGTCCTCCCGGGGGACCGGCGCGGGGGCGCGATAGAGCCGCAGCAGCGCCGCCCACACGCCCGGATGCAGAGCGCGAGGTGCCCGGTACGGGGCACCGGAGCGTGTGACATACCGGTGCGGCGGCTGGCCCACGCCGGGGCACCGCGGGGGCGGGGTGTCGCCCGCGTGCACACGGATGAGATCCCCGTGGGTGTGGCTCATGATCAGGCCGGCGTCATCCAACCCGCGGCGCTGGCCGCAATGCCGGCTGATGCCGTACTTGACCTCCATGCGACTCCTCTCGTGGAGCGTGCGGCCCGTCGCCGCGCTGCTTGCTCATCGTGGCGTCCGCCCTGCTGTGCCGCCACCGGTTCGCGTGTTGCCCGGCCGGGGGCGAGAATGGCCTGCATGACCCAGGTCCGCGTCAACATCACCGTGGGGGACACCGCCGAGCTGGTGACGCCCTTGCATCCCTACTCCGCGCCGCTGCGCATCCCCGCGACTCGGATCGCACAGCAGGCCGGCCTGCCCGCATCCGAACTGCCAGGCCGCCGCTTCACCGTGGCGGCCCTGACCGATCACGACGCGGACGGCTTCACGCTGCTCGACGACCCCCGCGTCTGAAAGCTCCTGCGAGGTCGGCCGCCGCCGACGCCCCGCCCGGGGCGCGCCGCGATGACGCGATCCAGCGTGGCCCTCTTGATGTGGGCCACGCCGCACACGTCCACCCAGCCGGGCAGCCGCCCCACCGCGCGGTCGTGCCGGAGGGCCCCGTAGGTCACGCCTAGCACGTCGGCGGCGTCCTGTTCGTCGAGCAGGTCGCCGGGGTGCTCGCGCGTGCCCTGGGGCCAGACAGGCAGTTCCCGGCCGTCGCGTACGGCCTCGACTTGAGCGCGGTCGTAGAGCAGCGTCCGGCGGCCCTCGTTCAGCGGGCGCAGGCCGAACGCCTTGGCCCCGCCCTTGTTGCTCCAGGTCTTGTAACTGATGCCCAGGATCTCGGCGGCGCCCCGCCCGTCCACCACGTCTCTTCCGTTCGGGATCACCTCTAAACGATACCGCACTCATGCCCCTTTTGGGAAGCTGGGGGAGTTGCCGGATCTGGGTAAACGGATGCGCCCCGAATCCAAAACTTATAAGCAGTTGATGCCCGAATCCTCTTTCGTTCGGGGTGTGACTGCGGTATAGTTTTCCTTGTCGGGAGGGAGTCGGAACCCGAACGACACAGGTTGAAAACTCAAGAGAGGAGATCGTGGTGGAAGACCACGACCCGCTGGCCTGGCTGGGCGCTTTGCTCATGACCGCCTACGAGGTACTCGGCAAGCTCATGGGGCGGCTCCCCGTCCCCATCAGCCTCCCGATCCCCGAAGGGCCGGACGGCCCCGACGCCGTCGAAGCGATCACCAGGGCGCGCGCTGCCCTGCGTGACCAGCCCATGGACGACATCACCAGGTCCATGATCGACCGGATGTGCCTGGAATGGCTCACCGTCCTGGACCTCGGCGCGATGGTCCGGCTGGCCGGAGCGGAAGAGTGGCGACTGGAGGCGATGTCCTACGGGATCAACCGCTGCTTCGCCCTCGCGGAAGTCGTAGGCCCCCGGCTCGAAGAGTGAGCCACCCGCCGCCCCGGGCTGGCTGCCCGGGGCGGCACCCCGCTCTCCGCCCTTGGGTGCGCGGACATGAAGAGAGCCGGCGCGACGGCACCCCGAGAGGTGCTGTATCGGAAGCCGCGCCGGCCCGCAGGTTGAAACTCCCCAGGAGTTCAACGTCAGTTTATCGCCCGCCTGCTCACGCGGCGCTACCCCGATCGGCGGTACCCGCGCCGCTTGCTGAGCACGGCGTCAACCGTGCTGCGCCTCCATCGCTTGACGCCGTGCTCGATTTCGTCGGGCGCTGGCCATCGTCCGCGCGAGATGTCGGCGTCGATGGTGCCGCGTGCCAGACCGGTGTGGACGGCGATCTGGGCGATGGTGAGCAGGTCGTCGGGGCTGCCCTCGGCGGCCGGTGCGGGCCGCAGGAACAGTCGGTTCACCAGCGCGTCCACGGCGTCCGCGTCGTACTCGGCCCATCGGCCGCGCCGCCCGCGCGGCTTCGGCCAGTCCGGGTGACGCGTCCACGTCTTCTGGACGGTCGCCAGCGCACGGCCGTACTTCTCGGCGATCTCCGGGGCGATAATGCCCGGCGCGGATGCCATGTGCGAACTCCTCTGACGAGTGATCAACATGCTGGGCCCGTCGATGCTCTGGACGGCTGCCATCTTCTTCCCTGCTCTGACTCCACCGGCCCGGCCCCGGGCTGGCTGCCCGGGGCCGGTGAGAGGGTTACGCCTCCTCTTCGCCCGTCAGGACGAGATGCGCCAAGGTGATGTGGACGATCGCCATGTCGCAGGCGTAGATCGCGGCGTCATACCGCCAGTTGCGCATCTCGTCGAGCCTTGCGATGGACAGGACATCGAAGGCCGTCAGGATGTACAAGACCGCCTGGTCGAGTTCCCCGAGGGCCGCGTGGTCGGCGGGCTCGGACTCGATCAGGGTCCGCGTCCTCTCCATCCCGTCCATGAACTCATCGACCGTGGAGCCGACCGTGAGGTGGGGGAGCTGGATGGGGAGGGGCAGGAACGTGAGTACCTGCGCGAGGTGGTTGAGCGCGTGGGAGATGGCGGACGCCATCTCGCCGAGGCGCTCGGGGTTGTCAGCCATTGCTGACCCCTCTCTGTGGAGTTTTCAACCTGCCGCCGGTCGGGGTTCCGACCCCCTTCCGACACTCCTTAGATTACAGGGTTGGAGTAGTGATTTGCAAGACATTGGGCAGGCCGAATCCACCAAAACGGCCCGGCCTCGCGACCGTGGGACTAGCTCTGAACTGCGGTGATCTGCTCCCCGTCCACCGCGGCCCGGAAACGCCGCCCGGGAAGAGAGGCGACCGTGATGCCGAGCATGGCTGCCAACTCCACGGCAGGCACCCTGAGCGGATCGGTAACGGGGTGGTAGGGCGTCGTCACCTCCGCGTGCGGCCCGAAGAGCAGTGATATCCGGGCATCCATCCAGCGCGGCGGCGCGATTCCTTCGCGCGCCGCGTCCGGTCCCGTCTCCCAGTCGTTCACTCTGACACCGCTTTCGCCGCTTTCGGCCGTCCGCCCTTGCGCTCCCAGGTCGCCGCCCAGCTCCGTACTGCGGCCCCCGGCCAGATCGCCCCGGCCGCCAGCGTCTGAAGGGGCTGCGGGAAGTCCTCGCGCCGGACAAGCTGATCGGCACGCTGGCGAGTCACGCCGAGCAGCTCGGCGATCTCGCGCACGCCCATGAGCTCCGGGGGCATCTGCCGGAGCTCCTCATCGAGCTCCTCCTCCGGGAGGGCCTCGACCCGTACCGCGCGCGCCGACACGCCGACCTCGCGCAGCGCTGCCGTCACCTCCCGCAATGCCGCGTCGATCGCCTGCCGGACGGTGGATCCGTCGATGCTGAGCTGGATGCTCACGCGGTCGGTGACCTGCCGGCCCGCCGCATAGGCCGCGCCGGCTGCCGGGTGGCGCGCCGCGAGGCGCTCGCGCAGGTGCGCGTCAAGCGCCTCGCTGTAGTCGGCGCCGGTGTCGGCGTCGATCCGCACACTCCACACGGCCCTCATCCCCTCGTTGGCGGCCAGATGAACCCGGCTCGCCGTAGTACGGCTATGGCGTTGCGGACACCGCGATCATCGCTCGGGGTGGCCGGTAGGGATCCGATCAGGTGGCCGTCCTTGTAAACCTTCCAGTGGCCTGAGCCGCCCATCGTCACCTCGAAACCCTGCCGCGTTAGCGCCCTGATGATCTCTGCGATCTCCTTGCGGCTCATGATGCCCTTTCCCTTGCTCACTGTCAATGCAATCACGGTACCGAAACTATTGACAAAGCGCAAGGGAAAGCGCATCATGGAATCAGGAAGGCGGGAGGTCAGGGCATGTACGAGGTCGGCGCAGAGGTCACCTATCAGGGCTCTATCGAGCATCTTCACGGCCAAATCTTTACCGTCGTGGCGCACTGCTGCGGGGGAGAGCGCTACCGGCTCCAGGGCCGCAGCGAGGCTCTGCGCCACGTCCGCCCCGCCAGCGTCGCGCGCTACGAGAAGCCGACCGAGACCCTTGCAGTCCTGGAGCGGGCCATCGCCGCCGAACGCCCGGTGATGATCACCTACGTCGCGGCGGACGGCGAGTGGACCACCCGCACGATCGAGCCGTTCGAGCTGGACACCACCGCGCGAGGGCACCTGATCGTGCGCGCGATGGACCGGCTCAGGCGCGAGGCGCGCACCTTCCGCCTCGACCGGATCGACAGCCTCACGCCGTACCCCGGCGTGTTCCTGCTGACCGCCGCCCGCATGGAGCGTGACGCGCTGGCCCGCATCCGCGCCGAGATCGCCGAAGTCCAGGCGGCGGGCTTCGGCGGCTACGACGGCTACGGCGCGATGCGCTGGACGCCGGACAACCCCATCGTGATCTGAAGGGATCCCCCATGAGCATGTACGCCACCGCCATCTCCCACGCGATCGGCCGCACCGACCCCGCCACCGTGGCCGTGGTCGAGTCAGTCATGCGCGACGGCCGTACCGGGCTTGACGGTCTGTACGCCGACGAGTTCGCCCGCAAGTCCTGGGAGAAGGTCCATCTCCTGCACCAGGGCGGAGGGCTCACCGACTGGTGCGCGGCCTTCCACCTCGCCGTCCCCGAACTCTGACCCAACCCCCAACCTGAAGGGATCGACATGACCATCACCGACGTCAACGAGCAGCTCTACCAGCAGCGCCGCGCCGCGATCGAGTCCGGCCGGTGGACCCGCCGCGATGACGGCTCCTATGTCGCCTGGGACCGGGCCGAGGTCCTCGGGCGTGAGGGGCTGGACATGACCACCGGGAGGGCCGCGCTCTACACCTCCACCCCCGCGTGGCATGGCCTCGGCACTGTCATCCCCGGCGGCATCTCCGACATTGACGAGGTGCTCCGCCTGGGCGGGATCGACTTCGACGTCGAAAAGCGCGACGTCCGGTACTCGTTCATGGGCGATGCCGACGCCGTGCCCGCGCTGCGCACCATGCCCGGCCAGTACGTCACCGTCCGCTCCGACACGGGCGCGGCCCTCGGTGTCGTCGGCTCGCGTTACGAGGTCATCCAGAACCGCGAGCTGTTCACCTTCCTGGAGGACCTGGTGGACCATCACGGCGTGATCTGGGAGTCGGCGGGCGCGCTGCGCGACGGACGGCGGGTGTTCGTGTGCATGCGCCTGCCGGAGAACGTGATCATCGACCGGGGTGGCCTGGCCGACGAGATCGTCCTGATCCTCTCGGTGATCAACTCCCATGACGGGCGCGGCACGGCCGAGGCCGTCCCGTCCGGGTGGCGGATCGTCTGCGCCAACACCGAGCGGTTCGCTCTGCGCGACGCGGTATCCCGCTGGAGCATCCGCCACACCTCCGGCGCGCTCGGACGGATCGAAGAGGCGCGCCGCGCCCTCGGCCTCACCGTCGAGTACGCCCACGCGTTCGAGGAGGAGGAGACCGCGCTCGCGCGCACGGACATCGCCCTGGACGAGTTCCATCGCGTGATCGCCGACCTGTGGCCGGTGGACCGGGACGCCACGGCGCGCACCACGGGCATGGCCGACCGCCGCCGCGAGACCCTGACCGCGATGTTCGAGGGGGAGTCGGTCCGCGTCGGCCGCACCGCCTACGCCGCCGAGCGGTCCATCACCGACTACCTCGACCACGTCGCGCCCCGCCGCCCCGGCAAGACCATGACCGAGGAGATCGCCCGCGCGACCGCGCTCATGGAGGGCGCGGACGACGCCATCAAGACTCAGGCGCACCGCCGCCTGATGGCTCTGGTCCGCCGCTGACCGCTCACCCGGGGCGGCCCGATCGGAGGCCGGGCCGCCCCCTTCACCCGGAAGAGGAGATCATGATTCACCACTGCGAACGCGGGCGTGCCACCCTGGCCGCCGTTCAGATGACGCCCGACGGCGGCGCGATCTACCAGTCATGGCAGATCTGCGGCTGTGTCCTGGCCGGGCTCCACGAAACGCTCGGCGCGCCCCGCCACGAGGCCGTGGCCACCGCCGAGCAGGTCGATGCCACCGGCCATGCCGTCATGGCTGCGGGCGGCGGCATCCACCTGGAGCGGCCGGAATGAGCGGCGCGCCCGAGGTTCAGGACGAGCTGGCCCGCCTCGCCGACATCGTGGACGGCCAGGGTCGCGTCACCTGGTGCGGCTGCGGCGAGCCCATCACTGAGTACGACGGCGAGTGGTTGCACGTCTACAACCCCGCGCTGACCGGCGCGGACGACCACGACGCGGAGCCCTGATGTTCATCGCCGACGAGGTGGCCCGGGAGTTTGCCGAGCAGTTCAACGGCTACTGCGCAGACGAGATTGCCGCCCGGCTCGCCTGCTCGGAAGTGGATGCCCTCGCCGCTCTGCTGACCGCGCTCGGCGACGAAGAGCTCGCTGCGACGTGGATCGAGTACCACGCCGAGGGCGACGACGAGGACGAGGACCACTATCGCCCGCCCTCGTGATCTGAGACCCCCTGCGGGCCGGATATGCGACCCGGGGCCCAGCGCCCCATCGACTCGCTTCCGGCCCGCAGGGCTGCTCAGGACTCCTCGGCGGGATCGAGAGCGTCCGTCAACCGCAGAAAATCCATGATCACGCTCAGACGTACGCCGGCGGCCTGGGCCTCGCGCACGGCCGCCGCGATCGGTGCGAGCACGTCGCGGTGCTCGGCGATCTCCGCTTCCAGGTGGTGTAGATCGCTCGAAACGTGCGGCCGGTTCTCGCTCATGAACCTGATCACGTCCGCGGCCAGCGTCGGGGCGTCGAGTGGGAACAGCGCGTACTCACCGACCGCCCACCGCCATGCGGCGTCCTCCGTGGGGCTGGCGACTTTGGGGGTCAGTTCGACTCCCTGAGCGGTGTCCGCGCTGCCGGGGAGCAGTAAACGATTCGGGGATACGTCGAGGGCCAGGGCCAAGGCCACGAGGTCGTCGGCGTCCACGCGGCGCGTGCCATCTTCGATCTTCATAATGCCGGACGGGAGAATCGGCCGTCCGAGTACGCCAAGGCAAACCGACAACTCACGCAGGCTCATGCCCCGGCGGGCGCGCAGCTCCGCGACGTTACGGGCGATGCGCTCGCCGATCGGCCCGACTCCAAGCGTTGGCATGGTGCAAACGCTAGGGATCGGGTTGCGAACATGCAAGCCAATCGGCAGACTGATCTCAGCGCGGTCGGATCTTGCGAACATTGCACAGCAAGACGCGAACAGCGCGGCGGATCCGATCTGATCAAGGGGGCGTCGCCAGTGAGCCGACGGGCATGCGGCGCATGAGTCACCCGGGGGAGGCGCCCGAGGTCATCGACATGGCCCAAGGCGCATGGACAGAAGCCGTACGACGCGCCCGAGTCGGCACGGAACTCAAGCTCGCCTTGCTCGTCGTCGGCTCGTACGCGAACGCGGACGGGACCGGCATCTACTGCGGCGTCGCCCGTCTCGCGGCGGACTGCGAGGTCAGCTATCGCACGGCGGGACGCTACCTCGCCTGGATGCGCCGCAACGGCTTCCTCACCCTCGTGCAGCGCGGCAACCGCCGCCGCGGCAAGGCCGACGTCTACCGGCTCACCCTTGCGACCGACGTCGCCGACCGCATCAGCCTGCCCGACCCCGACGAGTACCGGGCGCTCGTCGGCGGGATCTCCGCGGCCAACCGCGCCGACTCCGCCGCTCGCCAGCGCCGCGCCGCGCCCGCCGGATCTACGGACACCACGGGCGACCGCAGAACACCCGAGCCCCCGGTTTCTACGGACACCGATGATGACCGTAGAAGCGACTCGGATCTACGGATACAAGGGGACCGTAGAAACGAGCCCTCCGAGCCGACTCCTACGGACACGCAAGTGTCCGTAGGAACACGTTTCTACGGACACGAGGCCGAGTTTTCTACGGACATCCATGGTGTCCTCCCACCTCCCATGGACCACCTCTCCTCAACTACTGACCTTCCATGGGAGCGGCCTGATGTCCCGGGCCCGTACAGGTCCGCGCGCGCGGGCGCGAGAGAAGACCCGATTTCTACGGACACCCCCCGAGCGGCCGGGCCCGCATGCGACACATGCGGCGCCGCGCTCGACCCCGACGGCACGTGCTTCGTATGCCGAACCGTCCCGAGGAGGACCTGATGCCTGCGACGCGAGAGAGCGACCCGCAGGAGGAGCGACTCGCGCCACACGTCGCCCAGCTCTGCGACGTGATCATCACCGCACGGCTGCACCTCGCCGAGCTCGCGGGTGGCTCGCGCGAGGCGGACCGGCTCGTCCGCGCCCGCATGCGGGAGATCCTGGGAGGCGCTCGTGACACACGACCATGACACCCACCGCCTGGAATCCGGCGTGCGTCATCATAGAGAAGTGAACCTCGACCGGCGCATCGAGCTCTGGACTGTCGAGGACGCGGCGCGGGAACTGCACCCCGAGATGACGGTCCAGCAGATTCGGGCGCTCATCACCATCGCCGGGCTCAAGCCGGTCGGGAAGAAGCCTCCTGGCCCCTACGGTGGACGGCCAGCCGCCGTCTACGACGGCGAGCAACTCCGGCACGCCCATGCCGTCATCGCGCCGCTGTTGATCGCTGCGTGAGGTTTGTGACAAACTGCCTGACAGGAGAGGTGTCTCCAGACCTGACTGATAGGCCGGATTCCGTGCCACCCGGATCCCCCGGAACTGTCAGACTCCTACGGCAGACTGGCGTTATGATGCCGCCGCAGTTGGCCGCCCCAAGGGAAGAGCGACAGGCATGACCCTGCACTTTCGCGACCCCAACCCCTTCGAGCAGGACGAGACGTTTGACCTCGCGGCGCGCGATCTGGAGTCATCACAGGCGCGGACGCCCTGCGCGCTCGACGATGCAGATCCCGAGCGATGCGGAGCTGGGCGGAGCCGACCGCGCCGGTCCCGCTGTGCTGGGAGCACCTCGTCTTCGTTCGTATATGGGTCAATGACCAGTTCAATGACCTGCTGAACAAGCCGTTCGCCCCACGCTCCCGGCCGATGAAGCAGTACGTGTACTTCATCCGCCGAGGTGACCTTATCAAGATCGGCTGGACCTCCGACATGGCAACGCGGATGCGGTTCCACAAGCCAGACGCGATCTTGCATTCCGAACAGGGCGACCAGAAGGACGAAGCCAAGCTCCACCGCAAGTTCGCCCACCTGCGGGTGCCGGCCGTCGATGGACGCCCCGCGCGCGAATGGTTCCGCCCCGGCGACGACCTGATCGCGTACATCGAAGAGCGCAAACGCCTCACCGCCTGACGGGGCGAGGCAGGCAACTGCGGGACCTGTGTTCGATCAGACCCTCGGGAGGGTCAGTGAGTCCAGAAGAACTGGCGAACCGGTTCGCCTACCACCCGCCGCTCACGGATGAGAGGCGCGCGGCGCACGAGACGGTCCGGGATCTGTGCTGGAAGCTCGCCGTAGAACTGAACGGCCTGCTCCCCGAAGGGCGAGAGAAGAGTCTCGCCATCAAATCCCTGGAAGAGGCCATGTTCTGGTCGAACGCGGGCGTGGCTCGACAGGACTGATGCACGCCCCCCGCCACGGACAGAGCAAAGGAGAGCTGGCCATGCGCTACGTCCTGATCGGCACCGCCGGCACGTACACCGTCCCCGGCGGCATCGAGCGCTGGAAGACGGACCTGGGTACGCAGTCTCCGACTCGCGTTCCCCTCGCGCCGCTCCCGGGCACCCTCGGGCCGATCACCGGCTGGATCAACGCCGCCGCGACCACCATGAACGATATCGGGGGCGAAGTCCTCGTAGTCCTCGGCGCGACCGGCCAGGACTACCACGGGCCCGTCGTGATCACCGGCTGGGACGAGGCGGCCGAGACGGTCCGCGGCCTCAACAGCGACCAGGCCGCCGCCATCCGCCAGGCGTACGACGACGCCAACGCATAGGGCGCGTGCGCCGAGAACCTCCGGCCATGAGGTGCCTGCCGGTTCGGCCAGGGCCCCGCCGGTCCGCCACCGCTGAGGACCTACTCCAAGTCCGTCCGAGTTCGCAGGTCCTCGGCGAGCCGCACGGCAAGCTCTCGGAACTTCTGCCGCTCCTCCTCCGGTGTGTCCACGGGTACCGGAAGGAGCATCACCCCGTCTTGCACGGGGACTTCCATCACTTCTAGCTCTTCGTGGACTTCCTCGTCTTCATCCCGCATGGAGCACCTGCCTGGGTCGCGCTGATCCTGGCATTGAAACACGAGGACGGTGGGACGGGAATGGGTAGAAGCAAGGGGCGTCAAGGGCGCCCCTACCGTCGGGCCCGAGCCCAGCTCCTCGCCGAGTCCACGATCTGCTGGATCTGCGGACACGACGGCGCCGACACCGCCGACCACGTCATCCCGCTCAGCCTCGGGGGAGACCCGCTCGCCCCTGAGAATCTGCGCCCGGCGCACGGCGTCCGGGGCTGCCGAACCTGTGGGCGCAAGTGCAACAGCTCGCGGGGGGCCAAACTCACCCTCCCGGCCCCGCGCGCATCCCGGGCCTGGTGAAGGGCGGCGAAGCGGGCCTGGCGCAACCGGCAGACGCGGCGGGCTCAAACCCCGCTAGATGGGGGTTCGAGTCCCCCGGCCCGCACCAAGAAATCCATCCGGAGGGAAGCACCCTCATGTGCGAAAACTGCTGGGACAAGTACGGGCGACAGGCCGACTGGAACCCCCGTGTTGAACAGGCCGTGGCCCTGATCCACGCCATCTGCGACGAGGAGATCACCGGCGGCCCCCTGCACTACGTCATCTCGAACTGGAACGTTCGAGGGACGATCGCTCCGTGCAGCGCCAGCGATTACAGCCCCGAGGTCGAGCGAGCCGCCAATGAGCTCGCCGCACTGTTCAATGAGATGCCGGAGCCGGAACGCGCGGCGGCCCTCGCCTACGCCCAGGGGTACGCCACCCTGACGCCGGGGGCCTGAGTACCGGGCGCCCCTGACGGGGATGCGCCCGTCCGAAGTGGAGCATCATGCGAGTTTCCTGCTCAGCGAGCCGCGTGAGGCCCTGTACGGATACCGTCAGACTCTGCTCTGTCGGCTCTTCAGATCACACGGGCCCGTTTGTGAGGGCCGGATGGACCACTGGCCCAGAAGCTTCGTGAAGGGGCGCTGGCGCAGGGCTGGCCACTGGTGGGACGGGTTCTGGCTCAAGCCGCCCGGGGGCACCGAATAGGGGCGCCAGAAGGAGGGCCACGGGGCCCGGCGATAAGGGGGCCCGGTAGAGGGGACCGGCTGCACCGGGGCTCGGCGGCGGGCTCGGAGCCAAGCGGAGCACGGCTGCATTCGGGGCTACGGGGCCGAGATCAGGGGGCTGGATCGGGGATGGGGCTCTGGGTAGTGACCGGGCCGCCGGCCTCCGGCAAATCCACCTGGGTCCGCAACCAAGCCAAGCCCGGCGACATCGTCATCGACTACGACCTTCTGGCCACAGCCCTCACAGCACCAGGTGCCGTCTCACACGACCACCGCAAGACCTTGCGGCACATCACCTCACGAGCCCGAGCCGCAGCGATCACCGAAGCGCTCAAGCACACAGATCGCGTCGATGTGTATGTGATCCATTCACAGCCCTCGACAGAAGCAGTCAGAAGGTACACAGAGCACCAGACAGATCTTCACCTCATCGTCGTCGATCCTGGTCGCGACGTTGTGATGAGGCGGATCGCCGAGCAGCGTCCACCCCAGATGCGTGCCGTCGCAGAGCGTTGGTACAGCAATGCTCATCACACAGAGCAACCAGCATTGAGGTCATCCCGACGCTGGTGACACATCGTCACGACTAGCTAGAAGTCACACATTGTGACAACCACGACGGCGAACATGAAGCGTTATCGCAGGTGAAGCCAGCCCGCCACGTTTCCGCAGGTCAGAGGGGTAGGGGGGCGGGTTCGCGTCGCGATCACGCCCCCGCGATTCACCCGCCCGCCCAGCCTCC
>NZ_POUA01000869.1 GCF_003236385.1 Spongiactinospora gelatinilytica | reverse complement strand
ACATTGCCATGATCATTTGGCGTTAATGTAAAATGTGCCCCATTAATATCATAATCAGTTTTTGATAGACGACCACCAACACGACCAATTGTATTTCCAAAATGGAATGGATTATCTAAATACGCGGCTAGATCATCAAATTGGACTAACAATTCTTGTTTGACACCATCACGTTCAACGGAAAACGATTGCCAAGTTGCTCCGTACGAAATCGCAGTAATCTGTGTGCGTTTAATATTTTCTAGGGTAAACGCCGTCACGATTTTTCCGTCAGGTAATTGTCCAAAATCCTTCTCTACTACTTTCATGATATCCTTTCCTGCTATACAGCAAATGAGCGATTTCTCGCTCATCATCAGGCTTATTACTTTGTCAATTCGACATCTTGCCCTAATAGGTCAATCACTAATGGTTCACCTGAAATCAAGTCAACATGTGCAC
>NZ_POUA01000868.1 GCF_003236385.1 Spongiactinospora gelatinilytica | reverse complement strand
AGATAGCACCATCCATTTGTGCAGCACCAGTGATCATGTTCTTAACGTAATCAGCATGTCCTGGAGCATCGATATGAGCGTAATGACGCTTTTCTGTTTCATATTCAACGTGGGCTGTGTTGATTGTGATACCACGTTCCTTTTCTTCTGGAGCAGCATCAATATCAGCGTAATCTGAAGCTTTAGCTAGTCCTTTTTCTGACAACACTTTTGTAATAGCAGCTGTCAAAGTAGTTTTCCCATTGTCAACGTGGCCAATTGTACCAATATTTACATGGGGTTTTGTTCTTTCGTAATGTTCTTTTGCCATTAATACGAACCTCCTGTATGTCGTAAGAATCACTCAGCATTCAAAATGAATAACTAGATCCTTTAAAAAATATTATACTACATCCTCCACGAAAGGCAAAGCACCGTCAGAGAATCCTCTAGTATTGTATAATAA
>NZ_POUA01000867.1 GCF_003236385.1 Spongiactinospora gelatinilytica | reverse complement strand
ATTCTGTTCCTGGTGAGTTTGTTCATGGGCCGAAAACGACCCTAGATTTCAGACCATTAAGAAAATTTTATCCAAAGCCAGTCCAGCGGACTGGCTTTTGCGGTTTTAGCGAATAATAAATTGCGTTACTTTGTCATTCTTTCACAACAAAAACAGGAAGGCAGAGGTGGGGCAGCGAATACCTGTAACGCTTGGTAATATTGCGCCGTTGTCGCTAAGGCCGTTCCAGCCTGGACGAATAGCTCTGGTGTGCGAAGGCGGCGGACAGCGTGGAATTTTCACGGCTGGCGTGCTGGATGAGTTTATGCGCGCGCAGTTTAATCCTTTCGATCTTTATCTCGGCACATCTGCCGGGGCGCAGAACCTCTCGGCGTATATCTGCAATCAGCCCGGTTACGCGCGCAAAGTCATCATGCGCTATACCACAAAACGCGAATTTTTCGATCC
>NZ_POUA01000866.1 GCF_003236385.1 Spongiactinospora gelatinilytica | reverse complement strand
CCACCTCCTCAAGGCCCTGACCAGCCACCACTACGCCGCACTCCCCACCCCGCCCCCGTCAGCGTTCTCGGAAGCCTCGAAAGGACCAGCCGAGCCGCGGACCCCGGCGGGGTCAGCGCCTTCGGGGGCGTGGAACCCGGCGGCTTCAGGCCCCGCAGCCCCGGCGAACCCAGAGATCTCGCCCGACACACCGAGGGCTCCCACCGGGGCCGCCCTTGACACCCCACAGCCCTCGGCGGGGCAACCAGCCTCGGGACCGTGGACCCCGGCGGCTTCAGGACCCGCGAACCCGGCAAGCCCAGCAATCTCGCCAAGCCCCTACTCACCAGCCGCGCCTGCCATGGCGGCAGGCCCCGACATCCTGGGGGCCTCGGCGGAGTCGGCCCTCCCGGAAGCATGGACCTGCCTCTTATACACATCTCCGAGCCCACGAACCTAGCGCTCATCT
>NZ_POUA01000865.1 GCF_003236385.1 Spongiactinospora gelatinilytica | reverse complement strand
ATTTATCTGAGATAAGATTCAAATAGATAACTTTAACTTTTGGGGATAGGGCAGATTTTATCGCTAGGGGCGTTAAAAAAAATTGTAAATCACTTAAAATTTTTGGCAAATATTTTTTGTCTTTTAAAGATTGTTCTGCTTCCAGTAAAAATGGTTTTTCTTCAGTAGTTGGTGCATCAGCTAAAGCATTTTGTATATCAGTAAGTAATTTCACTTCAGTAGGTATTCGTTTTGTGTTGTTTTTAAAAAAGCTCATTAGATGACACCTCCTTATTTTTCATGTCCTGATTTCCATGAACCGCCAAGTACAACCATTTTTAAGGACATAGAGCATGGCACAGAAGATATCATAAGGATCAATGTGTTTTGGGTGAGTTCGTTTTCTTGAAGCTTCCAGATCCTGGCGGATCAAATCGAATTGTTGCCGAGAAATATCGCTTTGGTAATGATG
>NZ_POUA01000864.1 GCF_003236385.1 Spongiactinospora gelatinilytica | reverse complement strand
TCACAAACTCCAAAAAATCCCGAAACAGCGTTTCACAAACGTCAGTTTCGGGATTTTTCACAATTTAGACCAATTACTCGCAAACAGGTAAAAAATGACACTATCTATTTAGCGAATTAGCGGTACAATAACCTTGTATTCACAAAACATTCTTAGCATTCGCTATCTCAACAACAAAAAGCTAGTTACCGTCCATAAAATCGGACAGCGACTAGCTTTTTGTTGTCTCCGATAATTACCAGTTAAATTGAGTCATATCAGGAGCTAATTAGGTTCGCTTTAATCAGATCATGATATATTAGTTGTAACCCATAGAACATCTCTATACTTATCCATCATTCTTAAAACACAAAAAGGTTTAGTGAATATTCACTAAACCTTTTTGTGTTTCTACCAACCGAAGGGCGGTTAGTTAAGTTGTTGCCACCGGCAACTTATAGTACATATTTT
>NZ_POUA01000863.1 GCF_003236385.1 Spongiactinospora gelatinilytica | reverse complement strand
ATATCAAGATGCCAAAATGTTCTACTATGTTCAACTGCTAAAATATTAAGTTCGTTTAAATTGGCCCCTCCAAAGCTTTCACACGGCAGGTTTGAACTTAATTAACTTTTTTGGCAAAATCTGTTGACTTATTCTTGAAAACGTTTACTATTATGAGTGTAACAAAGTTGAACATCAACTGATAAGTTAAACATAACAGAAAGGAGTGGATGAAATGTATGAATCCATGTTCACCAAGGACCTAGTCAATCTGAACGTCAACGCTACTGATGCAAATGAGTTGTTCAATCTCGTTGGTGAAGATGCTCACGCGAAAGGCTACGCAAATGCTGATTATGTTGAAGGTTTAAAAAAGAGGGAACAGAGTTATCCAACAGGCCTTATCTTTCAAAACCTCGAACTGGCAATTCCTCATGTTGATCCGGAGTATGTTGTTAAACCATTCATATAC
>NZ_POUA01000862.1 GCF_003236385.1 Spongiactinospora gelatinilytica | reverse complement strand
CGCCCCGCTGCGCCACCCCCTCGCCGCCGCCCTCGCGGCCCGCATCGGCGCCCTCACCGACGTCTTCGTCAACCACGGCCGCCTCGGCACCCTCTCCGCCGAACGCCTAGACCGCCTGCTCGCCTTCGTCAACCGCGACGAAGCCGCCTTCGACCTGCTGGTCCGCGCCCACGCCGAACACATGCGCGCCGCCCTCAACACCATCCCCGACCTCACCGGCGGCCCCGCCCTCCAAAAGGGCGACTTCGACGGCGACGGCACCCTCACCGGCGCCGAACGCGACCACCTCCTCAACCGCCACTTCGCCAACCGCATCGTCGAGGAGGCCCGCCTCTTCGGCCACCTCCTCGAAACCCGCGCCCAGGCCCTCGTGGCCGACGGCCAAGAAGCCAAACGCACCGACGAATCCCTCCGCACCATGGTCCGCGACTCCCTCGGCCTCCTCCCCCTC
>NZ_POUA01000861.1 GCF_003236385.1 Spongiactinospora gelatinilytica | reverse complement strand
GGTGACCATTGCTCATGTGAGTAATGGGCGACGGCGGTGGTGGATCCTGGCGCTTGGCGTCAACGCGCATACGCTGACCACGGTCGGGATGTTCGGCCTACCGGTGCTGCTCCCGGCCATCCGTGACGAGCTGGGTGTCTCCCTGGCGGTCGCGGGCATGCTGACCAGTGCGCCGAGTCTGGGGGCGATGGCGAGCCTCATCCTGTGGGGGATGCTCGCCGACCGCCGAGGTGAGCGGCTGGTGCTCGGCAGTGGGGTGGCGGTGTGCGCGGTACTGCTGGCGGTGGCGGCCGTCGTGGAACAGCCGGTTCTACTCGGGGTCGTGCTCGCGCTGATGGGCGCGGCCGGGGCGGCGGCCATCGTCGGTGGGGGCCGGATCGTGCTGCGGTGGTTCCCGGCCGGGCAGCGGGGGATCGCGATGGGGCTGCGGCAGGTCTCGTTCATGCTGGGGAT
>NZ_POUA01000860.1 GCF_003236385.1 Spongiactinospora gelatinilytica | reverse complement strand
GGACGTCCAGCACGTCGTCCAGCACGTCGTCCAGCACGTCGTCCAGCACGTCGTCCAGCACGTCCAGGGGCGTGACGTCGGGGCGGCCCAGGCGGAGCTGGTAGTCCACCCAGGCGTGGCCCGCCTGTGCGGCGGAGGCCCATGCCTGCCGCGCGTACTCCTGGCCGTACCAGGAGCGGTGGATGCGACGAAGCGTCCACAACGCCGCCACGGCGGTGATCTGGTCACGCGGCGCGCTGCTCTCCCCCGATGCGCCGCCGTCCCCGTCGCCGACTCCGCCCTCTAGGAGGTTGTAGGTCGCAACGGTCAGTAGCATGTTCCTCGCCTTTGGTGATGAGAGGCGGGCATGCGGAGTCTGGGCATGCCCATGTGGTGGACGGGTGGTCACTTCTTCAGCAGTGCCGCCATCGGGAAGTAGAACGTCAGCGGCAGCATGGGGAGCGGGTGATGAGCGAG
>NZ_POUA01000085.1 GCF_003236385.1 Spongiactinospora gelatinilytica | reverse complement strand
GCTGAGCATCACCCGGGTACCCGGCCCCGCCATACTGATCACCGTGGACCACTGGTCAGGCTGGCCCGGCTGAGCATCACCCGGGTACCCGGCCACGCCCCGCCCCGGCGGCCTCGGAGACCCCGGTCGCACTGGAGACTCCGAGACCCGTACCTGCTTTCTGCGCACCCCGCGCAGCAGCACCGCCGCGTTGTCGCCCGCCTCGCCGCGCTCCATCGTCTTGCCGAACGTCTCCACCCCGGTCACCACCGCGGTGAAGCCGTCGGCCAGGCCGACCGTCTCGACGGTGTCGCCCACCCGGACCGTGCCGCGCTCGATGGCGCCGGTCACCACCGTGCCGCGCCCGGTGACGGTGAGCACGTTCTCCACCGGCAGCAGGAACGGCGCGTCGGTGTAGCGCACCGGCACCGGCACGTGCTCGTCCACCGCGCGCAGCAGCGACTCGATCGAGGCCGTCCAGTCCGGGTGGCCGGCCAGCGCGCGCAGCCCGGAGACCCGGACCATGGGCACGTCGTGGTACCCGTGCTCGGCCAGCAGCTCGCCCAGCTCCAGCTCGACCAGGTCGAGCAGCTCAGGGTCGGCCCCGTCGGCCTTGTTGAGCGCGACCACGACGTGCTCGACGCCGACCCTGCGGGCGAGCAGCACGTGCTCGCGGGTCTGCGGCATGATCCCGTCCTGCCCGGACACGACCAGGATCGCCCCGTCGAGCTGCGCCGCCCCCGTGATCATGTTCTTCACGTAGTCGGCGTGGCCGGGCATGTCCACGTGGGCGTAGTGCCGGTCGGCCGTCTCGTACTCGACGTGCGAGATGTTGATGGTGATGCCCCGCACCGCCTCCTCCGGCGTGCGGTCGATCCGCTCGAACGGCACGTACTTCGCCCCGCCGCGCTCGGCGAGCACCTTCGTGATCGCCGCGGTGAGCGTCGTCTTGCCGTGGTCCACGTGCCCCATCGTGCCGATGTTGAGGTGCGACTTGGTGCGCGTGTAGGCCCGCTTGGCCATGGTTCTTCCTTCGATGCCCGGTGGTGCCTTGAGATGGCGACCCGCACGCTCGCTCGACCCTTCCCCGCCGGGTCACCAAGGACGACCGGGAAAGGGTCAGCGCTCGACGCCGCCGGAGAGCGCCGCGGTGCAGGGCATCGAGGCACGCGCCGGCGCGCCCGCGGGTGCGGGCGTCGTCGGGAACAGCGCGTGCCGGAACATGCCGCCCATCGTCCGCTACGCCGGCCCGCCGGGGTAACCGGTTTTCCCGGCGCGGTTGACCTCGACCTGACTTGAGGTTGCATCGTGGGCTCTGGTCAACGACAAAAGGGGTGGACAGACATGCGCGCGATCCGGCTGCACGCCTTCGGACCGGCGGAGAACCTGACCTACGAGCAGGCCGCCGACCCGGTGCCCGGTCCCGGCCAGGTGCGCATCGCGGTGCGGGCGGCGGGGGTGCACCTGGTGGACACGATGATCAGGGCGGGCACCGCCAATGGGCCGATGGCCGCGCCCGAACTGCCGACCATCCCGGGCCGGGAGGTCGCGGGGGTCGTGGACGCCCTCGGTGAAGGCGTCGCGGAGTCCTGGTTCGGCCGCCGCGTCGTCGCCCACCTGGGCATGGTCCCCGGCGGGTACGCCGAACTCGCGGTACGCGACGTGGCCGCCGTACACGAGGTGCCTGACGGCGTGGACTTCGCCGGGGCGGTGGCCATGATCGGCACCGGGCGCACCACCATGGGCATCTTGGAGGCGGCCGCCCTGGCCGCGGGCGACGTCGCCGTGGTGACGGCCGCCGCGGGCGGCATCGGCGGCCTGCTGGTCCAGGCCGGCCGCAACGCGGGCGCGACCGTCGTGGCCCTCGCCGGCGGCCCCGCCAAGGTGGCCAGGGCCAAGGAGCTGGGCGCGGACCACGCCTTCGACTACACCCTCCCCGGCTGGCAGGACACCGTACGGCAGGCCCTCGCGGGCCAGGCCGCGACCGTGGCCCTCGACGGCGTCGGCGGCGAGGCCGGGCGGTTCGCGATGGACCTGCTCGCCCCCGGTGGCAGGCTGATGCTGTTCGGCTGGTCCGACACGGCGGGCGGCCCGGTGGAGATCACCACGGCGGCCCTCTACGAGCGCGGCCTGACCGCCGCCGTCCCGATCGGCCCGCGGCTGCTGAAGCGCCCCGGCGGCATCCGGGAACTGGAGGAGCGCGCGCTCGCCGCCGCCGGGTCCGGCGCGCTGACGCCGTCCGTGCAGGAGTTCGCCCTGAAGGACGCCGCGCAGGCGCACGCCGCCCTGGAGACCCGCCAGACCATGGGCAAGGTCGTGCTGATCCCCTGAGCGGACGCGGGCCGCGGTGCCCGCATCGGGCCGCGGTGTCCACATGACGACAAGAGCCGTCAGAGGGTGTCAGAGCATCTGTCAACGGGTGCTAGCGTGCTCCCAGCCCAGACCCAGCACGCTCTCGTGAGACACGGATGACCCTTCCCCTCGCCGGACGGCCCGCCCGTTCCAGGATCGCGGCCGCCAGCCTGATCGGCACCGCGATCGAGTTCTCGACTTCTACATCTACGGCACCGCCGCCGCGCTGGTGCTGAACACCGCCTTCTTCCCGCAGCTCGACCCGCTGGCGGGCACGCTGGCCGCGTTCTCCACCTTCGCGGTTGCCTTCCTGTCCCGGCCGCTCGGCTCGGCGATCTTCGGGCACTGGGGCGACCGGATCGGGCGCAAGTCCATGCTGGTCGTCTCGCTGCTGCTGATGGGCCTTTCCACGGTGGCGATCGGCCTGGTGCCCGGCTACGCGGCGATCGGCGTGGCCGCGCCCACACTGCTGGTGCTGCTGCGCTTCATGCAGGGCGTCGGGCTGGGCGGGGAGTGGGGCGGCGCGGCGCTGCTGGCCACCGAGCACGCCCCGCCCGGCAGGCGCGGCCTGTACGCGATGTCCCCCAGCTCGGCCCGCCGGTCGGGTTCATCGCCGCCAACGGCCTGTTCCTCGTCCTCGGCGCGACGCTGACCGAGGGGCAGTTCGCGGGCTGGGGCTGGCGGCTGCCGTTCGTGGCCAGCCTGCTGCTGGTCCTCATCGGCCTGTACGTCCGGCTCAAGATCTCCGAGACGCCCGTGTTCCAGGCCGCGATGGACCAGCGGAGGATCGCCCGGGTGCCGTTCGCCGGGCTCATCCGCCACCAGTGGCGGCGGGTCCTGCTCGGCGCGGGCGCCATGGTGATCTCCTACACGCTCTTCTACACCGCCACCACCTACTGCCTGTCGTACGCGACCGCCACCCTCGGCATCCCGCGCACCACGATGCTGGGGTCGACCATGCTGGGCGTGGTCTTCATGGCCGCGGGGACGATCGTCTCCTCGTCGCTGTCGGACCGGCTGGGGCGGCGGCGCGTGCTCATCTGCGCCGCCGGCTTGTCGGTGGTGTGGGGGCTGGTGATGTTCCCGCTGCTGGAGACCCGTTCGGTGGTCCTGGCGGGGGTCGCGCTGGCCGGCGCGCTCGGGCTGATGGGCCTGGCGTTCGGGCCGATGGGCGCGTTCTTGCCGGAGCTGTTCCGTACCGAGTTCCGCTACAGCGGCGCGTCGGTCGCCTACAGCCTCGGCGGCGTGCTCGGCGGGGCGGTGCCGCCGCTGGCCGCGACCGCCATGCAGCGGGGCGGTCTCGGCACCACGGGCGTCGGGATCTACGTGGCCGCGATGGCGGCGCTCAGCCTGGCCTGCGTACTGGCGCTCCCGGAGACCCTCGACCGCGACCTCTGACCTCGGGCGACCCGGCCGCCCCCGTTCACCCGGCCCCGGACCTACGAGGGAGGCGGAAGACGGGATGGCCGGTCGGCGGCACGTCGGCGTCCAGCGAACGGTCGCTCAGCAGTTCGGCGGCCGCGGGGTCGAGGAAGACCCGGGCCTGCGACTTCTCGATCACCTGGTCGCCCGGGCGGGGCGCGCTGGCCAGGGACAGCTCCAAGGACGCGTCATCGCCCGATTTCAGGGTGATGCGCAGCCCGGCGTCCGCGGGCAGGTCCTCGCCGACCATCAGGTCCCGTATCGCGGTCACCGCCGTGTCGGTGAGTGCAAGCACGGCATGCCCCTCCTCTCGGATCCTGCGGTCCGGCTTTCCGTACAGGCCGGGGTCAAACCCAAGTGGCGGCCAAAAACCCGGGCGAGGGCGGATAGGGCGGGCCCTCCCGGGTACGCGGCCCTACGGAGGGGATCACATGACCGAACAGGGACACGCCGGGGTGGAGGAACTACAGCGGGTCCTGGACGAGGTCTTCCGCGACCACGACCGGGTGACGCGCCGCGAGGTGTACGGCAGGGCGTCGGAGCATCTGCACGTGCCCGCCGCCATCCTGGCCCACCTCAACGAGCTCCCGATGGGCCCCTACACGCGCTCGGAGCTGACCGAGGCGATCAACGAGGTGATCAGGGGCCGCGGCGAGCAGGACGCGCTCGGCCTGCTCACGATGCCCCGTTGAGCGGCGGCGGCACCCGCCGCCACAGCGGGTCGCGGTACAGGACCACTTCCGTGCCGTGCAGCAGCTCGTCGGGGGCCGAGGCCAGCGCGATCTCGCCCTCCTCGGCGAGCCGCTGGAGCAGGTCGCGGACCCGCGGGCCGACCGGCAGCCGGCCCGGGGGCAGGCCGAGCAGCGCCCGTACCTCGTCGGCCGCCCGCGACAGCGCGAACGGCTCGGGCAGGCCGCGCACCACCCGGCGCAGCAGGCCGATCGTGATCACTTGCTCGGCCTCGCCGTAGGCGGCCTGCCACACGAGTTGCGGGCCGCGCCTGCCGGTGCTCGCGCACGCCGTACAGGGACGCGCGAAGCCGGGCACCACCACCTCCTCGGCGGCGCCGAGGCAGGTGGAGCACATGTCGTTCTCCATGGCGTGCAATTCGGCGGTCACCCGGCGGTCCAGCGGCAGGCCGCAATCGCAGCGGTAACCGCGGAACGCGCCGCCGACCAGGGCGTCCGGATCGGCGTCGGCGGGGATCTCGTCCCAGGTCACAGTGATCGTGTGCTTGGCCATCGCACGCCACCTTAACCGACGGCCCCGATCGTGGGCAGAGTGCGGAATGGATGCACGCGCCGATATGTTTCGCCCGATCAAGAAACCCCCGAATCGCAAGGAGGCAGCGGTGGCCGAACTCGGCGACGCGGAGAAGGCGCTGATCGACCGGCCGGTGTGCGGCTGGCTGACCACCATACGGCCAGACGGCTCGCTGCACAGCACCGTCGTGTGGACCTACCTCGACGGTGACGACATCCTCGTCAGCACGCTCGTCGGCCGGGCCAAGGAGCGTCACCTGCGCCGGAACCCGCGGGTCTCGCTCAGCGTGCTCGACCCGGACGACCCCTACCACGCGGTGAGCGTGTCCGCCACGGCCCTGCTGGAGGAGGAGGGCGCCGAGGAGACCCTCGACTTGCTCGCCAAGAAGTACCTCGGCGTCGACGTCTATCCCGCGAGGGAGGAGGGCGACCGCCGGGTGAACGTGCGGATCCGGCCCGAGCGCGTCTTCTACAAGCCCGGCCGCTGACCTGCGGGGCGTCCCGGCGTACCGGGACGCCCCGCCGGGCGTCAGCGGAAGGCCGGGACGCCGGTGAGCGTCTGGCCGAGGGTGAGGGCGTGGACCTCCTCGGTGCCCTCGTAGGTGGCGACCGACTCCAGGTTGGCCATGTGCCGCATGACGGGGTACTCCAGCGTGACGCCGTTGGCCCCGTGCAGGCCCCGGGCGAGCGCGGCCACCCGCTGGGCGGCGCGGACGTTCGCCATCTTCCCGAAGCTGATGTGGGAGTGGTGGGCCTGCCCGGCGTCCTTGAGCCGGCCGATCTGAAGGGCGGTGAGCATCGACTGGTTGACGTCCACCAGCATGTCGGCGAGCTTGCGCTGGGTGAGCTGGAAGCCGCTGATCGGCCGGCCGAACTGCACCCGGCTGCCCGTGTAGTCCAGGGTGGCCTCAAGGCACGCCCGCGCCGCGCCCGCAGCGCCCCAAACGATGCCGTACCGCGCCTCGCTGAGGCACGACAGCGGGGCGCGCAGCCCGTCCGCGGCGGGCAGCCGGGCCGCGTCCGGCAGCCGTACCTCGTCCAGGACCAGCTCGGAGGTGATCGACGCGCGCAGCGAGAGCTTCTTGTGGATCACGTTGGCGGAGAAGCCCGGCGTGCCGCGCGGCACGAGGAAGCCGCGGATGCCCTCGTCGGTGGCCGCCCAAACGATCGCCACGTCGGCGATCGACCCGTTGGTGATCCACATCTTGGTGCCGCTGAGCACCCAGTCCGAGCCGTCGCGCCTGGCCCGGGTCCGCATCGAGCCGGGGTCGCTGCCCGAGTCGGGCTCGGTGAGGCCGAAGCAGCCGATGGCGTCGCCGCCCGCCATCGGGGGCAGCCACTCCTGGCGCTGCTCCTCGCTGCCGTAGCGGTGGATCGCGGTCATGGCCAGCGACCCCTGCACCGAGACGAAGCTGCGCAGCCCGCTGTCCACCGCTTCCAGCTCCCGGCAGGCCAGGCCGTAGCTGACCGCGTTGGTGCCGGCGCAGCCGTACCCGGACAGGTGCATGCCGAACACCCCGAGCGCGCCGAACCCCTTGGCGACGCCGCGCGGGTCGGCGATGGTGCCCTCGTCGAACCAGTCGGCGACGTGGGGCAGCAGCTCGGTCCGCGAGTAGTCGCGGACGGTGTCGCGGATCGCCCGTTCCTCTTCGGAAAGGTCGCGGTCCACGGCGAGGAAGTCGTGCGGGTCGGGCGTGTTCATCTGCTCTCCTTGGGCACGGACGGGTCGGGCGATGTCGAGTGTGGCAGGGGCGGATCGGCGGCCTGGCGGACGACTCCGGCCTGCTCCAGGCGGCCGATCTCCGCCTCGGTGAGGCCGAGTTCGGCCAGTAGTCGCCTGGTGTGCTGACCGTGCAGCGGCGGCGGGTCCGTCCTGGGCGTGTAGCCGCCGACCGCGAAGCCGGTGCGCATGAGTTCGAGCGGCCCGGCGGTCGGGTGGGCGACGGTGACGGTGGCCGGCTCGTCCGCGGCGCGGATGGCCTCCAGCACCCCGCGTATCTTGCCGACCGGCACTCCGGCCTCGGTGAGCACACTCGTCCACTCCCCGGCGGTGCGGGTACCGAACACGGCCTCAAGCTCGGCGATGAGCGCGTCGCGGTTGACGATCCGCACGGGGTTGCTGTCGAAGCGCGGGTCCTCGGCCAGGTCGGGGCGGCCCATGGCGTGGCACAGCGCGCGGTAGAGGCCGTCGTTCCCGGCCGCGACGGTGATCTCCCCGTCGGCGGTCCCGAAGGTCTGGTACGGCACGACGGTGGGGTGCGCGTTGCCGTAGCGCCCGGCCTCCTCGCCGGTGACCAGGGCGCTCTGCGCCACGTTGACCAGTCCGGAAAGCGCCGAGTGCAGCAGGGAGACCTCGACCCGGCAGCCGGTCCCGGTCAGCGCCCGCCGGTGCAGCGGCCCGAGGATGGCCACGGCGGCGTTGAGCCCGGCGAGCACGTCGGCGATGGCCACGCCGACCTTGGTCGGGGTCTCGCCGGTGATGTGCATCAGGCCGCTCTCGGCCTGGACGACGGCGTCGAATCCGGGCCGGTCCGCGCCGCCGAATCCGGTGATCGAGCAGTAGACGACGCCGGGGTTGCTCCGCCGTACCGTCTCGTACCCGATGCCCAGCCGGTCGGCCACGCCGGGCCGGAAGTTCTCGATGATCACGTCGGCGCCGTCGCACAGCCGCCGCGCGACCGCGCGGCCGTCAGGGTGCTTCAGGTTCAGCGCGATGTTCTGCTTGTTGCGGTTGACCGCCAGGTAGTAGGCGGCCTCGCCGCCGGCCTCCGGCGGGCCCCACGAGCGGGTCTCGTCGCCGTGCACGGGGTGCTCGACCTTGATCACTTCAGCACCCAGTTCGGCCAGGAGCATGGTCGCGTACGGCCCGGCCAGCACGCGGGAGAAGTCCGCCACCCGCACTCCGGCGAGCGGCGGGGCCGCCTGCGCGGGACGGTCACCGTTGTCGGATGGTCGGCTGATGGCTACCTCCCGGATCGTCCCTGATCATCCAGAATAAGATTCGGTCATCGAGTCGCGGCGGGCAAGTCGTCGCGGCTTGCTAGAATTTATATTGGATCCAAAATCCTAGCGCAATAGCCAACTCGGCTCACCGCCCACGGTATGATCACGCCTGACCCGAAGGGGGAGACGCACCCCGATGAGCTTCACGTCAGGACCACCTCAGACCACTCAGCAGTACGTGCTGGACCACCTGCGGCGGGCCATCCTCACCGGCAGGCTCGCGCCCGGCAGCCCGATCAGGCAGGACGCCCTCGCCGAGCAGCTCGGGGTCAGCCGCGTGCCGCTCCGCGAGGCCCTGAAGATCCTTGAGGGCGAGGGCCAGGTGATCTACCGGCCACGGCGCGGATACATGGTGGCCGAGCTGGCCCTCGAAGACTTTTTGGAGGTCTACCGGCTGCGCCAGATCCTGGAGGAGGAGGCCGTCCGCCGGGCCATCGACAAGATGACCGACGAGGACATCGAGCGGCTGGAGGAGGCGCACGAAGACGTGGTCGCCGCCGCCAAGTCCGGGGAGATCATCGCCATGGCCACGGCCAACCGGCGCTTCCACTTCACCCTGATCGACGCGGCGGGGATGGCGAGGCTGTGCAAGTTCCTCAACATCCTGTGGGACGCCACCGACGTCTACCGCTCGCTGTACTACGGCCAGGAGAGCAACCGCGAGCGGGTGGACCGCGAGCACCGGGGGATCATCGAGGCGGTGCGCGCCCGTGACGCCGACGCCCTGGTGCAGCGGCTGGACGACCACCGCACCGGCACCGTCGGCGCGTTCAGCGAGTTCCTCGCCCGCCGCGACTCCTGAGCGGGGCCGCGCTCAGACCTCCACCGGGCCGCCGCTACGCCAGTAGAGGTCGCCGGCCCTGCTGAGCAGGCACTCGTCGACCAGGTAGCGGCGCAGCGCGGCGAAGTCGTGGTGGAAGGCGCGCAGCACGACGTTGACGTCCTTTGCCGGGTAGCGCACGCCCGGCTCGAAGAGCGTGGCGATGTGCCGGAGCACCACCAGGCGCTTCTCCCGCCGCGCGCCAGGCGGCGCAGCGCCCGGTCGGTCAGGGCGGGCGGGAGACCGGCGTCGGCGGCCCGCCCGGTCAGCACCAGCGCCGACAGCACCCGCAGGTGTCGGGCTGCGACAGCAGGCCGAGGACGCGCCTGGCCTCATCATCCGCTTCCGTCATGCCGGGCGCGGGGAGAACTCGTGGATCACGTCTCGACCCTATGGGCGCGGGCATCGCCCCGTCGCCTCATTATCCGCCGGGCCCTTCACCGGATCGGCCGTCCGGGCGAAGTACCGGCGGCACAACCCCTTGCGCCGGGCGTCGAGCACCATGTAGGTGCCGAGCACGAGCTGGAGCGGGCTGCGCCAGACGTCCTCCCATCTGTCCTTGATCCGCATCCAGGTCAGCTCACCGGCCCGGGGGCGGGCGCCGCGCGCCGTCACCAGGCACGGCCCCCGGTTGGGCAGCGAGCGGGTGTGCTGGGCCGAGGTGTGGAAGGACAGCGTGCGCAGCAGCTCGCGGGCGGCGCCCCGGAGCGCGGCCGGGGCCAGGTGCCAGGCCGGGCACGGCCGGTTGGCGGCCATCCCGAAGGGGATGTGGTTGGCGTGCCTGGCCGTCAGGGCCTCCCAGCGGCCCGGGTCGAACCGGTCGGGCTCGGCGTATCCGGTGCGGTGGAACTCGGGGTAGTTGAAGCACAGCACCGAGCCCGCGGGCAACGTGGTGGCCTCGTCCACCTCGATGTCCGCCGAGGTGATCCGGTGCGCGACGCCGAACAGCGGGTAGAGCCGCATGGTCTCGGCGATCACATGGTCGAACCGCCGGTCGTCGGCCTCGGCCAGCTCCGCCTGGACGCCCGAGTGGGCGGCGAGCACCATCATCAGGTGGGCGGTGGCCTCCGCCTGCTGCACGACGCCGGTGTTGAAGAACGCGCCCTGAAGGTAGTAGGCCTGCTCGCGGCGGGTCAGCCGGCTCGGCAGCCGATGCGGCACCCGGTCCAGGGCGCCGAGCAGGTAGCAGGTCAGCCGGTCGCGGACGCGCATGTGCCGCAGGCCGCAGCACTTCAGCGACGTCACCACGTCGTCGGCGTGCGCCACGATGAGCTCGCGGGCCTCCGGCGGGCAGCGTTCGCCGAAGACGACCTCGTAGAAGAACTCCGCCCAGACCGGCATCATCAGGTCGCGCAGCCGCACGGTCGAGGGGCGGCGCAGCCGGGCGACGGCCCGCGCCACGCAGCGCGCCGCCAGTTCCTCCGCCTCGGCGGTCGGCATGGACATGATGCCGCGGGTCGTACGCGCCACCTCGTCGTACCGCTCGCCCGGCTCCAGGTGCTCTTGGTGGACGTGCGAGCCGGGGGCGAGCCAGTACCAGAACAGGTCGGAAAGGGCCGCGCCCCGGCTGCGCCCGTCCGCCGCCGGGTGGGAGTACACCTCGCGGAACCGCGACACCGGGACCACGTCGCCCGGGATCGGCACGCCCTGCCGCCCGTTGACCGCGGTGAAGATCCGCACCCGCAGCGCGACCACTGCCCTGGGCAGCCAGTACGGCAGGCTGAGGATCCCCGCGGCGGCGGCCGCCCGCAAGATCATCGCCCGGCCGTCTTCGCCTGCGACTCCGCCATCCGCGCGGCCACCCGCCCCCAGAACCGGCCGGGGTCGTTCAGGTGCGGGTACGACTCGTCCGGCGGATCGACGCCCAGGAAGGAGCACAGCGGCTCCCACCCCGAGCCCGGCTCGATCACCAGCAGCCGCTCGGCGGGCACCTCCCGGCGCACCGCGGCGTTGTGCTCCTCGAAGACGGCGATCGCGTGGTCGCGGTCCTCGAAGCGGCCGCCGAAGAACGGCCCGTCCCAGATCAGCCGCCGGGTGAAGTCGGTCATCACGTCCAGTCCGGGCACCACGCGCAGCGCCTCGGCCGCCCGGGGGTCGGCCGAACTGCCGAACATCGGGTAGATCGTCTTGGCCACGCTGTCGTACCAGCTCTGCGAGTCGCGGACGGTGAGGATCACCTTGGCCTGCGGATAGGCCGCCACCAGCTCGCGCCAGAACGCCGCGCCCGGCCAGTCGACGCTCGCGGCGTAACCGTCGAACAGCGCGGGCAGGTCCACCCGCTCGCCGTCGGCGGCGGCCTGCCAGGCGGCCAGCCGTTCCGGGTGGTCCAGGACGTGCCTGCCGTGGAAGCAGGGGGCATAGCCCAGGCGTTCCAGCGCGGCCTTCAGCGACAGCGTCCCCGTCCGGCCGATCCCCGCCCCGATCACCTTCACCGCGCGCATCCTTCCTTCGCCGAGATGTCCATCACCAGGTCGCGGGGCACGTCCGCGGGACCGGCGCAGCCGCACAGGGCGAGCGCGTTGGCCAGCTCCCGCCGCAGCATCGAAAGGACCGCGCTCACCCCGTCCTCGCCGGCCACGGCCAGGCCCCACATGACCGGGCGGCCGATCCCCACGGCCGCCGCGCCCAGCGCGAGGGCCTTGATCACGTCGGTGCCCCGCCGTACTCCGCCGTCCAGCAGCAGCGGCACCCGGCCCGCCACCGCCTCGGCGATCCGGGGCAACTGCGCGATGGTCGGCGGGGTGGTGTCGAGCTGCCGGCCGCCGTGGTTGGACACCATGATCCCGTCCACGCCGAGATCGGCCGCCAGGGCGGCGTCCGCGGGATGCAGCACGCCCTTGACCAGGATCGGCAGGTCCGTCGTCTCCCGCAGCCACTCCACGTGCCGCCAGGAGATCTCCGGGGAGAGCACCACCTGGCGGACCGACCCCGGCTCCCCGCCGCGCAGTTCGCGCAGGTTCTCACAGCGCAGGCCCGGCGGCAGGTCGTGGAAGTCGTTGCGGTCGTTGCGCTCGGCGCGGCCGAGCGCGGGGGAGTCGGCGGTGACGACGAGCGCGCGGCACCCGGCCGCCTCGGCCCGCTGGACGATGGCCCGGGTGAACCCCAGGTCGGGCTGCGGGTAGAGCTGGAACCACAGGCAGGGGTCCGTGGCGGCCTTGCGGGCCTCGGCGGCGACGTCCTCGATCGCCACCGTGGACAGCATCGCGGCGATCATGATGACGCCCTCGGCGGCGGCGGCCCTGGCCGTGGCGCGCTCGGCGTCGGGGTGGACGAGCCGGTGGAAGGCGGTGGGCGCGATCACCACCGGCATCGACGCCTCGTGCCCGAGCACGGCCGTGCGCAGCACGGGCTCGCCCGCGCCCCGCAGCACCCGGGGGACCAGGCACAGCCCGGCGAAGGCCGACTCGTTGGCGCGCACGGTCACCTCGTCCTGGGCGCCGCCCCGCACGTAGTCGTCGTGCACCGGATCGAGCACCATGCGGGCCGCCTGCTCGAACTCGCGGACGTTGACCGGCGCGCCGTGCGGCAGGCTCGGAGCCGTCATGTCCGCGCCGCCTTGGCCGGGCGGCAGGCCGTCGCCTTGACCAGGAAGTGGTCGAGGAAGGAGCGCAGCGGGGCGCGGTGCTCGTCCTCGCTGGTCCAGTCGTTGTAGATGTCCTCGGCCAGGTGCAGGGCGGCGACCTGCTCGCCGTTGCGGTAGTGGCGGATGACAGGGTGCATGTACCGGTCCTCGTGGCCGGGATCGGCCTCCCAGGCGCGGCCCACGGTCACGTCGAAGGGGTCGATCGCGTCGTGGCCCGCCCCGTACTCCAGCGTCACCGCGAAACAGGACCGGTCGCCCCTGGCCCGCGCGTAGTCCACCGGCACCTCCTCCAGGTAGCCGACCGTCCCGCCGGGCCCGGGGACGATCAGGTCGCACAGGAAGGTGTACTGACTCCACAGCGCGGAGGAGCGGTTGAGCCGGGCGAGCACGGCGTCGGTCACCGCGCCGGCCTCGGCGGGCAACTGCGCGGCGGGCCACGGGACGCCCTCGTACTTCTGGTCCAGGACGCGGGTCAGCGCGAGGATGCCGTGCCTGAACCCGTGGATGAAGGCGCTGGTGTACTTCTTGAAGTCGCGGACCTGGGTGAGCGTCCCGGCGAAGTAGAGCCCGGGGACGTTCACCGACTCCCACTCGTGGGTGAGCGCGGGGAACCTGCCGTGGATCGCGGTCTGCGGGCGGCAGGTCCGGCCGAAGATGGAGCCGTCCATGGCGAAGCCGGTGCAGGTGATCACCCGGTCGTAGGCCAGCCGCACGACCTTGTCCCTGCGCGCGTACGCCATGGTGACCAGGTATTCGCCATCTCGTCGCTCGATGTCCTGGATCGTCGCGTCCAAGACCATGTTCTGGGTCTTGAGCTGGTAGGTGTCCAGGAAGTTGTTGTTGACGGCGCGCAGGTGGCCGATGAAGTGCGTGCGCCAGGCGAACTTGATCGACTCCGGGCCGGCCAGGTGGATCACGGCGGCCTTCTCCACCAGGTTGTCGGCGGTCTCGAAGGCGGAGTTGCCCTTGCCGATGATCAGTACCCGCTGGTCGGTGAAGTCGTCGGGGTCGACGGAGACCTCTCCGTACAGCTCGGTGGTCTCTATGCCCGGGAGGGGCGGCAGGTACGGCCGGCCGAAGCCGGTGGCCACCACGACGCGCCTGGCGCGGAAGACCCGGCCGCCCGAGGCATGGACGGTGAAGCCGCCGTCCTCGCGCTCGATCCGCTCCACCGGGCAGTCGTGGACGACCGGGAGGCGGTGGGCCTTGGCGAAGTCGATGAGGTAGCGGACGTAGTCGCCCGCGTCGGGGAAGTAGCGTTCGGTGTAGCGGGTGAAGAGCAGTTCCGGGTCGTCGCTGAGCAAGGAGTTCCAGTCCATGCGCAGGGCCAGTTCGGGGTCGCTCCAGCCGGTGTGCGGCTTGTTGATCGAGATCATCCGGCGGTGGCGGGGGTAGGTCCGGTAGAAGGTCCCCGGGGTCGCTCCGGCCTCCAGGATGACGTATTCGCGCCCTGCCTTCCCCAGGAAGTAGCCGAGCTGCAGCCCGGCCGGTCCCGCTCCGATCACCAGGTAGTCCACATCCATGGGCGGTCTCCCGTTATAGACCCATATGACCGATCCTGTGCGCAGGTGTAATACGGGAGACGGGACGCTCTGGATTCACCGGGATGATAACGATCCAAGGCATCGTGGAGTGACGCCCTGGCCGGGTGTGCGCCGGGCGTAAGGTGGACGCATACGCCGTTCTCCGTTGGGCGTTGACGTCAAACCATGTATTACCTACATTATAAGTAGGTATTCGGCGGCGGGAGGGGACATGACTGCGGACGGGCCGACGTGGCCGCGCGGGAGCACCCCGCTTGAGGCCGCCGTCCTCGCCGGGCGATGGATCCGCTCCGCGGCGGTGGAGGTGTCCTCCCATCGCGCGGCCGAGCCGCGGGTGCTCTCCTGGCGCGCCAACCCTGACCCGGGCGGCCGGTCCGCCGCGGCGGGCCCCTCGCACTCGCTGTACGCGGGGGCGGCCGGCATCGTGCTGTTCCTCCTGGAGCTGGCCGCCGCCACGGGCGATGAGTCCTATCTGGACGACGCCCGGGCGGGCGCCAGGGGCCTGGCCGCGCTCGCCACCGAGCGCGCCGCCGCCTCCGGCCACGACCTGACCCTCTACCACGGCCTGGCCGGCATCGCCTTCGCCCTGGCCGAGGCCGGCTGGGTGACGGGCGATGAGTCGTTCGAGGACGCCTCGCGGGCGGCGGCCGACCGCATCGTGGCCGGCGTGCGCTCCTTCCGCGGCGGCCCCGGCTGGACGGGCGATCCCGCCCAGAGCGGTGACGGCGGCATCGTGCTCGCGCTGCTGCACGCGGCGGGCATCCACGGCGTGCCCCGGTACGAAGAGGCCGCCGTGGAGGCGGCCGCCCGGATCGCCGACCTGGTCGTGCCCGGCCACCGGTTCGGCGAGGAGGGCTGCGCGGGGCTCCCGGCAGACGCGGTCACCCCGGGCTTCCTGTCCGGCACCGCGGGCACCGCCTTCCTGATGGCCCGCATGTACGGCGTGACCGGGCAGGCCGCATTCCTCCAGGCGGCCCGTAGAGGAGCGGAGTTCGTCCGCGCGGTGAGCACCGTGTCGGGGCGCTTCGCGCTCGTGCCGCACCACGTACCGCACGGGCGGACCTTGCACTACCTGGGCTTCTGCTCGGGCTCGGCGGGCGTGGCGCGGATGTTCTACGAGCTGTACCGCGTCACCGGCGACCAGGGCGACCTCGATTGGGTCGAACGGCTGGCCGGGGGCATCGTGCAGAGCGGCGCGCCGTACCGCCAGTCGCCCGGCTACTGGAACGTCACCTGCCAGTGCTGCGGCGCGGCGGGGCTGCTGGAGTTGTTCGCCGGGTTGTGGACCGCGACCGGGCGCGAGACGTACCTCTCGTTCGCCCGCGACGTGGCCGAGCACCTGATCGACGCGGCCACCGGTCACGACGGCGTCGGCTTCCGCTGGTACCAGGCATACCGGCGGCTGCGGCCCTGGGAGGTCACCGCCGACACCGGCTACATGGTCGGCTCGGCCGGGATCGGCTCGGCCCTGCTCCACCTGCACGCCGCCGACTCCCCGGGCGATACGCCGCGGCTGGTGCTGCTGCCGGACAATCCGTTCCCCGCCATCGCGCTGCCCGCCTCGCGCGCCTGAGCCGCGCGCGGCTTCGGGCGGAGGCGTCCTGGCGGGGCGGGTCGGTTTCCGATCCAACCGACTATTCAAGTAGGGTATGTGGCCAAAGAGCGGTCGAAGCCGAGACCATGATTGGTGCATCCCGCATGAGCGAACACCTGGCCCCGTCTATCGTCGAGGCCGTGTTGATCGGAGAGAACGACCCGAGGGTCCTCGCCATGGTCCCGGATCCGCGCCGCTCGGTCGTGGCGGTCGAGCCCGAGCGGCAGGAGCCGGGATACTGGGCCGGAGCCGCCAGCGCGGTCGCGAGCGACGGCCTGATCCATCTGGCCTACCGGCTGCGCCGCCCGCTCGGCCACGGGCGCGGCCACGCCGTCGCCATCGCCAGGTCGCGAGACGGCGTGCGCTTCGAGACCCTGCTCACCATCCCCAGCGAGGAGATGGACGCGGAGTCCCTGGAACGGCCCGCGCTGGTCCGGCTGCCCGGCGGCGGCTGGCGGATCTACCTGAGCTGCGCCACGCACGGCACCAAGCACTGGCGCGTGGAGATGCTGGAGGCCGCCGACCCCGCGGGCTTCGACCCGCGCACCCGCCGGGTCGTGCTGCCCGGCGACGCCAAGACCGGAGTGAAGGACCCGGTGATCATGCAGCGGGGCGGCATCTGGCACTTGTGAACCTCCTGCCACCCGCTCACCGACCCCGACGAGGCCGATCGCATGGTCACCGACTACGCCACCAGCGCCGACGGGCTGAAGTGGACGTGGCACGGCACCGCGCTGACCGGCGCGCGCGGCGCGCGGGTCGCCGCGGTCACCTTCGCCGGTGACGCCCTGGTCGCGGCCTACGACGGGCGCGCCTCGGCGGCGGAGAACTACGAGGAGCGCGCCGGCCTGGCCGTCGGCACCGACCCGGCCGGTCTCGTCCCGCTGGAGGCCGGTCCGGCCGCCGCCTCCCCGCACGGCGCGGGCGGCCTGCGTTACCTGGACGTCGTCGACCTCCCCGACGGGCACCGGCGGCTGTACTACGAGTACGCGCGCGCGGACGGGGCGCACGAGTTGCGCACCGAGTTGCGCTGAGAGGCGCCGATCCCGCCGGGGGCTCGCCGTTCAGCCGGGGCCGGAGTCGCGCGGCCGGCCGTTGCGGGCCTGGCGCTGGCCCTGCGGCCGGGCCCCCACCAGCCCGCCGGACCGCTCGCGGGGGCGCACCCAGTCCCCGAAGTCCTCGCCGGTGACCTGCTGGAGCAGCTCGATGTCCGCGGCGAAGAACGGGATGAGCGCGCTCCGCTGGTCCCAGGTGAGCGGACGGCGGGCGCGCGCCCGCTGTTGGAGCCGGCCCTCCAGCGACTCGGCCAGCGTCCCGCCGAGCCGTCCGGGCAGCGCCGACCACGCGCGCAGCGACCCCGACAGCAGCCGATGGGTGAAGGTGGCCTCGGGGTGGGCGGTGACGTTCTCGCGGGGCACCTCGGAGATGATCCCCGGCTCCACGCCCAGGAAGGCGCAGATCCGGTCCAGGGGGGCGGCGGGCGTGTCCACCAGGTCGCGGTAGCGGAAGACGTGCACCTGCTCGCGGGGGAACAGCGTGTAGAGGTCGCGTAGCTGCTCGCCGTACTTGCCCAGGGAGACGTAGTGCCAGAACGGGGCCCAGCCCGCGGCGATCCGCCGGGGCTCCCTGGCGCAGGCCCGGACCACGTCGCCGAGCGGTTCGAGGCCCGCCGACCACAGGTGGGTCCAGTTGGAGTGGGCCCGCTCGACCGGGTCGCGCAGTACCACGATCAGCCGGGCGTGCGGGATCACGGCGTGGATGCGGCGCTGCGCCTCGCGGTCGTAGAGGTAGAACGGCGTGGACTCGCCGGTCAGCGCGCCCGGCGGGGCGCCCTCGAACAGGGCCAGGTAGTCCTGGCTGCGCCAGACGTGCTCGCGGTAGGTGCGGGCGTCGCCGGGGCCGCCCCGGCTCGGGGGCGGGCCGTCGGTGAGGAAGTACTTCGGTTCCTTGACCGCGGACATGTGCAGCGAGGGGTGCCTCGCCAGTGCGGAGTGCAGCGCCGTCGTACCGGCCTTGGGGGCACCGGCGATGAGGAAGTCGGGCAGGGGCATCGGCCGTCCTCACAGGATAACCCGTAAAACCTACTTAATAAGGAGCAAAGATACCCGCTCACCACCGCTGAGCAATGGGCTGACGAAAACCCCTCAGACGCGCGATGATGAAGCGTCGGCCGCGGTACACGCGCCCACGGAAAGGACGCCCCCCATGCAGCCACGCGTCGGTGCCGCCTTGGTAGGGCGGGAAGACGCGCTGCGCACCCTGGCGCGCGTCGTGGAGGAGACGTCCGAGGGCGGGTTCCGCCTCGTGGCGGTGGTGGGCGACCCCGGCGTGGGCAAGAGCCGCCTGCTCGGCGTGCTCGCCGACCTCGCCAGGCGACGCGGCCTGACCACCCTCGCCGGCCGGGCCTCGGAGTTCGAGCAGGAGTTCCCGCTCAGCCCGCTCATCGACGCCCTGGACGACCACCTGGAGCCCCAGGCGGCCGCCCTGGCCGAGCGGCTGCCCGCCACCCAGATGGACCTCCTGGCCGCCGTGCTGCCGGCGTTCGCCGACGCCGCCCCCGGCGGTCCCGGGCATCCGATGGCCGACGACCTGAGCGGGCTCGGGCGCTACCGGCTCTACCGCGCGGTCCGGCTGCTGCTGGAGGAGCTGACCGGGCCCGACGGCCTGGCCCTGATCCTCGACGACCTGCACTGGGCCGACGCCACCACCGTCGAGCTGCTGGACCACCTGGTGCGCCACCCGCCGCGCGGCGGCGTGCTGCTGGCCGTGGCGTTCCGGCCCGCGCAGGCGGCGCCCCGGCTGGCCGCGGTCGCCGGGAAGGGCGAGCGCGTCGAGATCGGCCCGCTGTCGCGGGAACAGACCGACGAGCTGCTCGGGCCCGAGGTGAGCCTGCCGGTGCGCCGCCTGTTGCACGAGGCCAGCGGGGGCAACCCGTTCTACCTGGACACGCTGGCCAGGCTGAGCGGCGGCCCGCTCGCGATCGAGGACGGCAAGGCCGAGCTGCCGCCCGCCGCGGGCGCCGCCCTGGACGTCGAGTTGAGCGGGCTCGCCCCGGCCGCGCTGCGGGTCGCCCAGGCCGCCGCGGTGACCGCCGACGAGTTCGAGCCGGCCCTGGTGGCGGTGGCCGCGGAGATGCCCGAGCCGGACGTCCTGCGGGCGCTCAACGAGATGGTCGCCCGCGACGTGGCGCGCCCGGCCGACGCGGCCAGGTTCCGTTTCCGTCACCCGCTCGTGCGCAGCGCCGCCTACGCCTCTGCCGCGCCCGGCTGGCGCTACGCCGCGCACGCGCGGCTCGCCGACCACCTCGCCGCCCTGGGCGCGCCCGCCGTCGCCAGGGCCCACCACGTGCAGCGCTCGGGCACGTTCGGCGACCGGCGGGCGGTGGACACCCTCGTGGAGGCGGCCCGCACGGTCGCGGCCCGGGCGCCGCTGACGGCCGCGCACTGGTTACAGGCGGCCCTGCGGCTGCTGCCCGAGACCCCCGAACGGCTGGAGCTGCTGCTCGAACTGGCCCACGTGCAAAGCGTCAGCGGACGGCTGGCGGAGGGCCGCGACACCGCCCGCGAGCTGCTCCGGCTGCTCCCGGCCGACGACTACGCCAGAAGGGCCCGCGCGGCCCGGCTGTGCGCGCTGATGGAACGCCAGCTCGACCGCCCGCACGAGGCGCGCGCGCTGCTGCTCGACGAGCTCCGCCAGATGCCCAACCCGCAGGCGGCCGAGGCGGTGCCGCTGCGGATGCGGCTGGTGGCCGAGAGCCTGATGCGGGTCGACTTCCGGGCCGCCCAGGCGGTGCTGGACCTGATGCCCGACGCCGCCGAGGACTGGGAGCCCGGCCTGGCCACCGGCGTGGCCGCGATGCGGCCGATGCCCGCCTACGCGGCGGGCCGGATCACCGAGGCCGTCAAGTACATCGAGATCGCCGAGAGCCGGCTGGAGATCGCACCCGACGAGCACCTGGCCGAATGGCTCGACGCCGTCGCCTGGCTGTGCTGGACGCAGTGGAGCATGGGCCGCTACGCCGGGGCGCTGCGCCACTTCGACCGCGCCGCCGCCATCGCCCGCGCCACCGGGCAGGCGTACATCCTGACCAACCTGCTCGCCGGGCAGGCCAGGACCCTCGCCATGGTGGGCCGCCTGGCCGAGGCGCGCACGACCGCCGAGGAGTCCGTCGAGGACGCCCGCCTGCTCGGTTCGGGGCAGCAGCTCGTCTTTGCGCTCACCCAGCAGTGCCTGGCGGCGTCCTGGGCGGGCGAGGACGACGAGGCGCTGCGCGCGGCCGACGAGGCGGTGAGCGCCGGGGTCGGCGGCGGCGAGGTGTGGGGCGCGATGGCCGCCCACGCCAGGGGCCTGGCCCTGATCAACGCGGGCCGGGTCGAGGAGGGGGCCGCGGTCACGCTGGAGGCGTGCGACCGGTTCAGGTCCCCGCGCCTGGACCGCGGCACGCTCCTTTGGTGCTGTGAGACGCTGGCGCAGGCGATGGCCGGGGACGGCAGGGCCGACGAGGCCGCGGTGTGGGCCGGGCGGGCGGACAACCTGGCGCGGCCGGAGCTGCCCACGTTCGCGGGGCTGGCCAGGCTGGCGCGGGCGCACGCCGTACGCCCTGGCGATCCCGCGGCGGCGGCCGTGCTCGCCGGCGAGGCGGCCGCGCTGCTCGGCACCGAGCGCCGGATCGACGCGGGCCGCGCGCTGCTCGTCGCGGGCGTGGCGCACGGCGAGGCGGGCGAGCGCAAGTCGGCCCGCGCGCGGCTGCGATCCGCCGCCGAGGTCTTCGAGGCCTGCGGCGCGCGCAACCTGTACGCCCAGACGCTGCGCGAACAGCGCCGCCTCGGCGTCCGCGTGGGCGCCGCAGCGCGGCCGTCCGGCCGCAGCACCGACCTCGGCCTGTCGCCGCGCGAGATGGAGATCGCCGAACTGGTCGCCCAGGGGCAGACCAACCAGCAGATCGCCGAGAAGCTCTACCTCAGCGTCCGCACGGTCGAGACGCATCTGTCGCGAGTGTTCACCAAGCTGGGCGTGAGCTCCAGGGTCGGCGTGGTGACCGTGCTCAACCGGCGGGCATGACTCCGGGTGCGCCCCGTGCTCCCACGGCGGGCGGGACGGAGTCGCCCCCGGAGCCGCGCGGCCGGGCGGAAGCCGTACGCCCAGGCCACGCGGCCTTTTCGCCGGCTTCTTACGGGGGGTGACGGCCGCAGCCAGATGAACGTAACTCGCGTTTCGGTCCCGCGCCAGGCCCAAACTTAAGATTCCTCTCCCCGGCCGGACACCTCCTGGAAGAACTCCAGCAAACCGGACGGTTCCCAACAGGGTGGGTATTCGCCGCCCCCGGGGTGCGGAAACCACAGGTGGACCCGGAGATGTACCCCATACCGTGGCCGCCGGGCCGATCTAGCGTTGCCGGTCATGACCGCGAAGATGTTCGACATTCCGAGGAGGGGGCTCGCGGGGCTGGCGGCGCTCGTCACCCTGGCCGCGGTGATCATGTTGGCCGCGATGGCCGACAGCACCACCTGGTTCGCCCCGGGAGCGGCGTATCTGCTCACCCTCCCGGCGCTGGTGTGCGCGCTCGGCGCGGCGGTGGCCGTGCTGCTGCGCGGGCCCGCCTGGGCGCGGGTGGCGGCCGCGACGGCCGGCCCGGCGTGGCCGCCATGCTGCTGCCCTCGCTGGCCCGCAACGTCTTCGACGGGATGGGGCTGGCGCTGGGCGGGGCGAGCGCGCTGCTCCTCGCGCTGTACGGGCTGACCGTGCTCCCGGTCGCGGAGCTGTTCAAGGGCGACCCCGGCGTCCGTGCCAGGCGCGGCGTCACCGCCGCCGTTCCCGTGGCCGCCGCCGTCCTCGCGCTCGTCCTGGCCGGCGCGGGCCTGGCGGTGGACCGCTTCGACGCCGATCACCCTGGGCGCACGCACCTGGCGTACGTCATGGACGCCGGCATCGCGCCGCGCACTGGGTCAGCGCCGACGCCGACCCCGCCGAGTGGACCCGGCGATACGTCTCCGGCCACGACGCCTCGGGGCTGCCCCCCGGCTACGCGCGGGGTGCCCTGTGGACCGGTCCGGCCCCCGCGATCACGGCCGACGGGCCGCGCGTCACCCTGCTGGAGCGCCACGGCGACACGCTCACCCTGCAGGTGACCGCGGGGAAGGGCGCCCGCTCGGTGACGATCCGGCTCGACCGCCCGATCACCCGGGTCACCGCGTCCGCCGCCGGCTTCGGTTCGGCCGCCGTCCCGGTGACCGGCAGGCGTACCGCCACCTGGCCCGCCGAGATCCGCTTCCGCGGCATCCCCGCCCGGGGCGCCCGCCTCACCGTGCGCGTCGCCGGCACGGGCCCGGTCCGCCTCACCGCCATCGCCGAGACCGACGGCCTCACCACCGTGCCGGGCTTCCAGCCCCGCCCTCCCGGCCTCGTGACGGCCACCCGTGAGGACGGCGACCTCACCGCGGTCACCCGCACGTACACCTTTTGACGGGACCTGCCCTCTGGACGGGCGGCGTGGTGGGGCTCATGCTGTGCATGGCGGCTCTATGACATCCCCAGACCGCCCATAGATGGTCATTTGACCGTTCCGCCGATGCGATTCCGCGTCGTGGCCGAACTTTTCCGGTTTCCCGGCCCTCCAATGTACGGGTTCAAGGGCGACCCCGGCGTCCGTGCCAGGCGCGGCGTCACCGCCGCCGTTCCCGTGGCCGCCGCCGTCCTCGCGCTCGTCCTGGCCGGCGCGGGCCTGGCGGTGGACCGCTTCGACGCCGATCAC
>NZ_POUA01000859.1 GCF_003236385.1 Spongiactinospora gelatinilytica | reverse complement strand
GCACTCGATGCCCTGGAAATGGCGGTCTGGTCTGGTGGAGGTGACGTCGGTGGCCTCGTTCACCATTCGGATAGGGGAGTTCAATACACTTCCATCCGCTACGCTGAACGGCTTGATCAGGTCGGCGTGGCGCGTTCTGTCGGTGGCGAGGGCGATTCGTATGACGATGCGGCGGCCGAGTCCATGAACAGTTTCTACAAAAAGGGGCTCATCGACTTCTACGGCGGCTGGAAAGGTGTCATGGACGTGACTATCGCCACGATGGAATGGGTTGCCTGGTACAATTCTGAACGGCTACGTTCTTAGAGCGTGTTTGAGAAGATCGTTCATATCCGGCGTGGCGGCGTGACGAGACATGCCGATACCGCCAAAGTGGCTCGATGCCTCCCGATCGCTACCCCTCCGATCTGACCGACGCCCAGTGGGAACTGATCGAACCTGTGCTGCCCGGGCCGAAC
>NZ_POUA01000858.1 GCF_003236385.1 Spongiactinospora gelatinilytica | reverse complement strand
CAGTTGTGCCACTGGTAAAAATAATCTCCGAGGACTCCTGAGCATTGATAAAATCAGCCGTGGCTTGGCGAACTGCTTCATATTGCTCCGTAACTTGGTGAGCTAACCGATACATTCCCCGATGCACATTGACTTTATGGGCATGGTAGTAAGTATCAATTACTTCCAATACTTCGTCTGGCATCGGCATGGTCGCTGCATTATCTAAATAGGCTATTTTTTGATCATCTATCATTGTTTACCACCATTACTTTTACACAGTTTCTTTTGGTAAAACGGGTTCCATGAAATTATTGATTAAAATTTGTTTAGCATCCGCCTCCACTAATCCCCGACTTAAAAGATAGTACAACGCTTCTTCATCATACTGTCCTACACTAGCAGCATGACCAGCTTGCACATCATTTTCGTCAATAATTAACAGGGGATTAACACTTCCCTTAGCATGCGGTTCAATGG
>NZ_POUA01000857.1 GCF_003236385.1 Spongiactinospora gelatinilytica | reverse complement strand
ATATTAAATGAATGCTGATTATTACAAATTAAAGTCCCGGATTGAACTTCATTGAAATTCGATTTACAGATGGGACACTGAAATTGGTGTAAGTGTCGTTGGATAAATTGGGTTGCTAATTCGATTTTATTCAAGATGAAACCTCGATATTCTGAAAGATATTAAAACTATTCTACCATTTAATACCACCGGATTGTTTCAATCGTTAGTTTAATGTAACGAAAAGAAGCTAGTAGTACTAGGAAAGGTTTATTAAATAGCTAAGTTAGTCATCGAAATTGTTATACTAGTTTTGTGAACTAGATAGATAGTTTTTAAAACAAAGGGGAAGTTAGCATGCTTAAACAGAAAATAGCGGTGCTGGTCGATTCGTGTTCCGATGTACCAGCTGAAATTGCCAATCGGGAATATTTTGAAATGATTCCGATGGGAGTCTTCTTTGGGGAAGAAGAGTATCAAG
>NZ_POUA01000856.1 GCF_003236385.1 Spongiactinospora gelatinilytica | reverse complement strand
ATCCTGCTTTCCTGCGTCGGTAAACTGGCTGCCGCTATCCAGATGATCCCATTGCCGGTGATGGGCGGCGTTTCGCTGCTGCTTTATGGTGTCATCGGTGCTTCCGGTATTCGTGTTTTGATCGAATCGAAAGTGGATTACAACAAAGCACAGAACCTGATCCTGACTTCCGTGATTTTGATCATCGGCGTCAGTGGCGCGAAGGTAAACATCGGCGCGGCGGAGTTAAAAGGTATGGCGCTGGCGACCATCGTCGGTATCGGCTTAAGTTTGATTTTCAAACTGATCAGTGTGCTGCGCCCTGAAGAAGTGGTGCTGGACGCAGAAGACGCGGATATAACAGACAAATAATGTACCGACCGGGCAGTGTTGCTGCCCGGTTCAAACATCATGGGATTCTGTGGTAAACTTCTCGCGATTTTGTGAAATCCTGGTTGAGGTATCTCTGAACACACCGGCAC
>NZ_POUA01000855.1 GCF_003236385.1 Spongiactinospora gelatinilytica | reverse complement strand
ATTTAAGCTAGTTTGATCAAACTCATAAACTTTATTATTACGAGCATCAAACATATTAAAGTCAACTTCAAAATTGTATACTTCTTCTAAAATTTGGCCAAATTTAGTAAATAACTTAATCTCGTCAACCAAGCTATCTTCGTCATCTTGCTGATTTAGAAAATAAAAATTATTAATTGTATCAGTATTAAAGCTCATTTTCCGTTCATCTAAACTCAAATGAAAAATAGTTTGTTGCGTTGCCTGATCAACATATTCAGCCTGATTATTTGCCATTTTAAAACGGAACTTTTGGCTAGTCCCTGTCCAAGTATGGAAAAGTTTTTGGTAATTATTTTCTTGTTCAACTTCCAGACCCAGTTTAGTTTTTAAACCACTTAATTCAATTAAGCGAGTCATAAAAATTAAATAATAGTCACTAGCTTCAAATTTCTGAGGAAAAATAACTGCATCGCTATCAAC
>NZ_POUA01000854.1 GCF_003236385.1 Spongiactinospora gelatinilytica | reverse complement strand
GTTGTTAAGGATGAACCAGGGACTTGCACGGTCACAATCACCGCAACGGATGCGTCCGGGCTTCAAACGACTAAACAGGTGACGGTCGTGGTGACTGAAACGTCACCGTATGACCAGGAATCAGCGGTGGCATCAGCTGCGGCAACACTTGAGTCAACGTCACGTGATGCAACGAAAACGACGGCTGATGTGCAAGCTGCCCAAGACGCGTTAAATCGAGCGTTGGCCGATGCAAAAACCGCACGTGAGACAGCAAACAGCAACGCGGCGGCGGCAATTACCAATGCGACGACTCAGGATGTGGCCACGGATGATGCGGTTGCTCGGGCAATTGCGGCTGTGCAAACCGCCCAAGCGGATGCCGCGGCGAACACGGGTACAACGCAGGCAATTGTTGATGCCACAACGGCGTTAGAGAAAGCGGTTGCGGTAGCATCTGCCCAAGCAATTGTAACTAATCCAG
>NZ_POUA01000853.1 GCF_003236385.1 Spongiactinospora gelatinilytica | reverse complement strand
GATTTTAGTCTATGACCTTGGTGGTGGGACTTTTGATGTTTCCATCTTGGAATTAGGCGACGGGGTCTTCGAAGTATTATCCACAAATGGTGATACCCACCTTGGTGGTGATGACTTTGACCAAAAGATTATCGACTGGTTAGTTGATGGCTTTAAAGCTGACAACGGTGTTGATTTATCAAAAGACAAGATGGCCTTACAACGGTTAAAGGATGCTGCTGAAAAGGCTAAGAAGGACCTTTCAGGTGTTTCTGAAGCTCAAATTAGTTTGCCATTTATTTCCGCTGGTGCTAGTGGCCCATTGCACTTGGAAACCACGTTAACACGTGCTAAGTTCAATGAATTAACTGCTGACCTAGTTGAAAAGACGCGCATTCCTGTTGAAAATGCCTTGAAGGATGCTGATTTATCGGCTAGTGACTTAGACGTTGTCATCTTGAATGGTGGGTCAACTCGGATTCCAGC
>NZ_POUA01000852.1 GCF_003236385.1 Spongiactinospora gelatinilytica | reverse complement strand
ATTTAAAACTCTCCACAATCCAGCAACGTTTATTCAAAAGGTTTTGACGCCTACTGAATTTGATGAGTTTGAAGCTAAGAAAGGTCAACGCGCGTATGAATTTTTAGCAGGGCACTTTTCGGTTAAAGAATCATATAGTAAAGCTTACGGGACAGGATTAGGTAAAAAACTTAATTTTCAAGACATCGAAATTAATTACGATGGGGTTGGAAAACCTAAGATTGTTAAACATCCGTTTAGTGGAACCGTACATGTGTCAATTTCCCATTCTGACCACCATGTTGTAACACAGGTAATTTTAGAGGGGGATAATTGAAATGGTTGTAGGGATACATCGTCCCAGCAAGCTAGTTATTAATGCTGAGGCAATTACAAATAATGTAAAAAATGAGATTAGTCGATTAGATGGACACAGTGAATTATTTGCCGTGGTTAAGGCTAATGGCTATGGACATGGAATTGTAGAAAC
>NZ_POUA01000851.1 GCF_003236385.1 Spongiactinospora gelatinilytica | reverse complement strand
GATACAACCTAGCTCGTTGGGTGGTTGAAGACCGAGTTAACAATGCGTTGGCTGATCGTGAAACTGTATACGCTAATGATGTTCCAGGCAACTGGAAGTTATGGTTGGGCGTTCCAGTTAAGGTCTTCAAAAAGTATGCTAAAAATAATGATGATAAGCAAAAGGCGCTTGAACTAATTAACAATGATCAGTATGGATTTACCGCTATCTACGATGAGGATATGAACTTTAAGCGTAGCTTATTAATGTGGTGGATGAACCATAATTATGTTAAGAACTTTAGGAAGTATTTTAAGGAAAATAAGGGGTAAGACCTGTGAAAAAATTCTTTACGATTATTGGTGGAATGGGGACTCCAGCAACTGAAAGTTACATTAGGTTATTAAATGCTAGAACTCCTACCCATCGCGATCAAGATTATTTAAATTACATTTTAGTAAACCATGCTACAGTTCCGGATCGTTCAACC
>NZ_POUA01000850.1 GCF_003236385.1 Spongiactinospora gelatinilytica | reverse complement strand
CGTTCCGGTGCTGGTCCACAAATCATGGCAATGGACGAAGCTGTGAAGGCAACTAACACTGAAGTGTTGGATATTGAATTGCCACGAGATACTAAAGGTGGAGCTGGTCACGGCTCGTTAATCATTATTGGTGGTAGTGATCCATCAGATGTTCGCCAAGCAATTGGTGTCGCCTTGGATAATTTATCAAGAACTTTTGGTGATGTTTACAATTCTCCTGCAGGTCATCTTGAATTACAATTTACTGCCAGCGCTTCTAGTGCTGCAAATGTGGCTTTTGGAGCTCCAATCGGAAAAGCTTACGGATTAATTTGTGGTGCACCATCTGGGATTGGTGTAGTGATGGCAGATACAGCAATTAAGACTGCTGGTGTAGAAGTTCTAGGATTTGCATCACCTGGAAATGGAACTAGTTTTTCTAATGAAGGTATTCTCCATATCAGTGGAGATTCTGGTGCTGTTCGTCAAGC
>NZ_POUA01000084.1 GCF_003236385.1 Spongiactinospora gelatinilytica | reverse complement strand
CCTTGGGGAAGGGGAGGGTGGCGAAGACGGTCTTTCCGCTCGCCTGGGGGCCGTCGGCGAGGACGCTGTATCCGGAGTCGCGGGCGAGGTGCCGGACGATCTCCAGGCCCCGGCCGCGCAGGGCGTCGGCGGGCGGCATGCCGCGCGGCTGCGGTATGCGGGGGTGCGGGTCCCACACTTCGATGCGGACACAGTCGCTCAGCTCGGACAGGTAGACCCGCACGATGGCACGGGCGGTGATCACCGCGCCGGGGTCCGTGAAACCGAGTACGTCCACGGCGTTCGTCAGCAACTCCGAAACGATGAGCTGCGCGTCGGCGAGGAAGTCATCGTCTAAGTGGCCCCAGCCACGCAGAACGGCCGTCGCGTAGGTGCGCCCGATATGAATGGAGTTGGGGAGAGCGATAAGGGTAAGGGCGTCGTGGCGGAGTATCGGGGATTCTGTCGGGTTGGGCATGGGCGATCCAGGGGTGGTATGTCGGCTACTGTGCCAATGTCCGGCTTCATGTAATTGCGGTCGGCCGGAAAACATGCGTTGCACGATCAGATTGCCCGTGCCCCCGTACCATGAGGGCCGTTATCCCTCGCCAGCGAAGGACGTCGAACGACGGATATGACAGACGCGGGCTTCTGGCTTGTCATATCCCTGTCCTGAGCTACCTGATCTGTCCTAGGAGGAGGCACAATGACGGCCAACTCGCCCAACCTCGACCCGCTTACCTCGGCGCGCGCCGCTTTCGCAGCTGAACTGCGGAAGCACCGTACTCAGCGGAACTTGTCGCAGGAGCAGGTGGCAAGGGTGCTCGCCTGTGATCAGAGCCTCATCAGCGCCATGGAGAACTGCAAGAGGACGCCGCAGCCGGACCAGGCCAGGCGGCTCGACCAGTTCTTCGACCTGATCGAGAAGAAGGTGTTCGTTAAGCTGTGCGAGCGGATTGCGCGTGAGACCCGGGGACCGCGATGGTTGCTCCAATGGACAGATGAGATCGACCCCGTCGCGACGGTCCAGCGGACCTGGGCACCACTTCTTGTGCCCGGCCTCTTCCAGGTCGAGGCATACGCCCGGGAGATCTACATATCGTCATCCGCCGCGCATCCTCCCGAGGCCATCGAGGAATTACTCAAAAGCCGAATGCAGCGCAAAGCACTCCTGCACAAGAATCCACCCGCGGTGATCTGGGACCTGATCGATGAGGGAGTGTTGCACCGACCTATCGGTGGCGTCGCCGTGCACCTCGAACAGCTCCGGTATCTGCTGGAGATATCCCATCACCCAGCCGTCACCATTCAAATAGTCCCGCTGTCGGCCGGTTGTGCTCATGCCCTGATGGGCACCTTCGTTCTCGCCGAGATCCCCGGCCAGGCGGGTGCCCTGCTGCTTGAGTCAGCGGGAGACCAGTACGTGATCACTGACCCGCTGGCCATCGCGCGACTCCAGAGAAGCTACGACACGATACGGGCGTATGCTCAGCCCAAGAAAGAGTCACAGCAGATCATCAGAGGCGCGATCGAGAAATGGGGCAAGGAGGTATGAGCAGGGTCGACTTGACCAGCGCCGCCTGGCGTAAGGCGAAGATATGAGCGAGGCACGCTGGCGGTGGCTGCGTCGAGGTCGCCACGAACATCCCCGGCCTGGTCGCAGTCCGTGACAGCAAGAACCCCCACCGTGCCCCACTGGTCTTCACCCCACACGAGTGGGCCTGCTTCCTCGACGGAGCCAAGAACGGCGAATTCGAGCTGCCCTGATACTCCAGGCGAGCCGGGCGGTCGACGGTGTGCGAGTCCACCAGGTGCGGGCCGCGCAGGCCCGTGCCCAGGAACGCACCCGCATCGCCCGTGACATGCACGATGTGGTGGCACATCGGGTGTCCCTGATGGTTCTGCGGGCGGGGGCGCTGGAGATCAACGCCACCGACCAGAAGACCGCCTCGACGCCGACAACTACGTCTACACCGCGCTGCACGCGGGCGCCTGCGGCTTCCTGCTGAAGGACACGGCCCCGCGCGCTTTGGTCGATGCGGTGCGTACGGTCGCCGACGGCAACGCCATCCTCGCCCCGGCCGTCACCAGGCGGCTCATCAACACCTTCGCCGGGCAACGGCCGCCGGACGTACTCGCCGCCCGGCGCCGCCTCGCCGTCCTCACCCCGCGCGAGGACGCGGTCGTCAGGGCGGTGGCCCGCGGCCTCGCCAACGGCGAGATCGCCCGCGAACTCGCCGTCAGCGAGACCTCCGTCAAGGCCCACGTGAGCCGCGCGCTCACCAAGCTCGGCCTGACCAACCGGGTGCAGATCGCCCTCCTGGTCAGAGACGCCGACCAGTAGTTGATGCCGACCAGTAGTTGATAACGTCGCACGATGCCGCGTACCGACCGAGCCGCGAAGGTGATCGCCGCCCCGCTTGAGCGCGTCTGGTCCGCCCTCATCGACCCCGAGGCACTCGCGGCCTGGCTGCCACCGACCGGAATGACCGGCAGATTCGAGCGCTTCGCCCCCCGCCCGGGCGGCTCCTACCGAATGGTCCTGACCTACACCGACCCATCAGGCGCGCCCGGCAAGGCCACTCCCGACTCCGACATCGTCGAGGCCCGCTTCGTCGACATCATCCCCGGCGACCGCGTCGTCCAGGCCGTCGACTTCGTCTCCGACGACCCCGCGTACGCCGGCACCATGGTCATGACCTGGGCGGTCACCCCCCTCGACGACCAGACCCGCATCGACATCACCGCCGAGAACGTCCCCGACGGCATCCCCGCCGAAGCCCACGCCGAGGGCCTGGCCTCCTCCCTCGCCAACCTCGCCACCCACACCGAGCACTGACCCCAGCCCTGCTTCAAGGCGTCCAACGAGCGAACGGTTACGATCCCGGAGGGCCCTCCTGGAGTCAGATCCACTGCACGCGCGTTATGTACACCTCGCGCTGGGGCTCCAACACCAGATAGGTCATCAGCCCGCGCCCCCCGAACTTCAAGGTCCGCAGGTTGCCTGCGGGGTTGGCCGGGTCGAACGCATCTCCACTCCACGGCGCGAGTTGAAGGAGCTTGAACGCATCCGACAAGTAAAGGAGTGCGTCGTCCGGCAGTGCGATTATCTGCTCCTGAGCGATGGGATCAGGCTGGACGATGGAGTACATCGATGGCCGGTCGGAGGCTCAGAGCTGGACACCGCGTGCGGTAAGGAGTTGTTCCCAGGTCTTGTCTCCCCTGGGCAACGGCTCCCCGCGGGCGGCGGCGGCCGTGGCGTGGGCGGCCCGCTCGTGCATCTCGCTGCGCCCCTGGGGGTCTTTGACCGAGTCACACGCGATCAGCCACCAGGTGTCGATGAAGGCGGCCAGGCGAGCCGCGTCGAGTTGAACCCGTACTTCGGCCAGCACGACGCGGAGACCCGAGTCGAAAGCCTCCAGATCCTGCGGCACGGTAAGGGCGGCACGGATGGCACGCAGGCTTTTCTCCGGCAGCAGCCCGGTCGGCCGGAAGTCGTACGGCTGCGCGCTCATGACGCCCCCTCCCCGTACCGGTCCGCCCACCGACGGCGCGGCCCGGCATGGCTCCAGGGTACTTCAGTGAGGCCCTGCTGAGCGGGTGATCTGAATACCGCCTGGGGGCTGTTTTACCTGGGATGGGGGGCGATTGATCTGGCAGAGTGGGGCATATGGCCGATTCGGTGCGCACGCAGGGGCTTTTCAAGCGTTTCGGGGAACAGGTCGCCGTCGGTGGGGTCGATCTGGTGGTGCCCAAGGGCAGCTTCACGGGGTTGGTGGGGCCCAATGGGGCCGGGAAGACGACGACGCTCAGCATGATCACTGGGCTGTTGCGGCCGGACGGCGGGGTCATTCAGATCGACGGTGTGGACGTGTGGCAGGACCCTGTGGTGGTCAAGGCCAACATCGGTGTGCTGCCCGAGGGGTTGCGGCTGTTCGAGCGGCTGTCCGGGCGGGAGTTGCTGTCCTACAACGGGCAGCTTCGCGGCATTCCCAAGGCCGAGGTGGACCGGCGGGCGGAGGAACTGCTCAAGGTCATGGACCTGGTCGAGGCGGCGGACAAGCTGGTCGTGGACTACTCGACCGGCATGCGGAAGAAGATCGGCCTGGCCGCCGCGCTGCTGCACAACCCGGCGGTGCTGTTCCTGGACGAGCCGTTCGAGGGCGTCGATCCGGTGAGCGCGAACACGCTGGTCGAGGTACTGCGCCGGTACACGGCCTCAGGCTCGACCGTCGTGTTCTCCAGTCACGTCATGGACCTGGTGGAACGGCTCTGTGACTGGGTCTCGGTGATGAACCGGGGCCGGATCGTCGCGCAGGGGCCGCTGGCCGAAGTACGCGGGGAGCGGGGGCTGAACCAGGCGTTCCTGGACCTGGTCGGGGTGCGGAACGGCGGCGGAGAGGGGGACGGGCTTTCATGGCTGGGAGCGGCACAGGCGTAGTGCAAGGCGCCACCAGGGGGCTGACCGCCAACGCCACCATAGGGCTGTTCGTACGGCTCAAGCTGCGGCTCATCGCCGGCAACCTGCGCGGCGACCTCGCCAGGCAGCTCGGCTTCGCGTTCACCGTCGCCCTCGCGGTCATCGTCGCCGCCGGCGGGTTCTTCATGATGTCGCTGCTCCGCTTCGGCTCGCCCGACCTGGCGCGTGACGTCGGCATCATCGCGTTCACCATGATCTTCCTGAGCTGGGCCGTGGTACCGCTCCTGCTGTTCGGCGTGGACGACACCCTCGACCCCGCGAAGCTCGCCCTGTTCCCCGTACGCAGCGGCCCGCTGACCGCCGGGCTGTTCGCCGCCTCGGCCACCGGGGCGTGGCCGCTGGCCGGCCTGATCGTCATGGCGGGGGCGGTCGCGGGCGTGGCCAGGACCGCGCAGGGGGCCGTGCTCGGCGTCGCCGCCGTGCTGGTGCTGTTCGCGCTGTGCCTGGTCACCTCGCGGGCGATCACCACGGGCCTGTCCGGGGTGCTGCGCAGCAGACGGGGCAGGGACCTGCTGGCGGTGTCGGCGATCCTGGTCGTACTGGCCCTCCAGATCCCCAACCTGATGCTCAACCAGGGACTCTCCGCCGACCCGGAGGCGCTCGTCGGCAGTGTCGCGGCGATGATGCGCTGGACGCCCTCGGGCATGGCCGCGCACGCCATCGCCGACGGCGGCGCGGCGGGGCTGGCCGAGGTGGCCGCGCTCGCCGTACTGGTCGCGCTGGTCGGGTGGCTGTGGATGGTCGCCCTGCGCCGGGCCCTGGTCACCACCGACGCCTCCACCCAGGCGGGCGGCAAGGTGCGCAGGTCGCGCGGCGTGGCGGGGCTGCTCCCTGACGGGCCGGTGGCCGCCGTGGTCGCCAAGGACCTCAAGTACGCCCGCAGGGACCCCAGGGGCCGGATCTCCTGGCTTGCCGCGATCATGGTCAGCGGCGTCATCTCCTACTCCCTGACCCAGGACAGCGAGTTGCCGAGCACGCTCGCCACCGCCGTCGGCCCGGCCTGCCTGGGCGCGCTGGTGATGGGCATGCAGTCGGCCAACTCCTTCGCCCTGGACGGCCGCGCGCTGTGGATGAACGCCGTGGTCTACGGTTCGGGCCGGGCGCTGCGCGCCGACCTCGCCGGACGCCACCTCGCGGTCGCGCTGCTGGCCGGCCCGCTGATCGCCCTCGTGTCCATCGTGACCGCGATCCTGTCCGGCACGCCGATCTGGGCGGTGCCCGCCATGCTGACCGCCTGGGGACTGTTCGCCGTCGCGCTCGGGGTGGGCGCGATCATCAGCGTCCTGTGCCCGTACACCGCCCCCGAACGCCTGAACGCCTTCACCGGGGCCGCCCCCGGGCAGGGCGGCGTGGCGTTCGCGGGAGCCCTGCTGGCCATGGTCGTCTCCAGCGTGGTGGCGCTGCCGGTGGTGGTCCCCGTGGTGCTGGGCCTGCCGTGGGCGAGCCTGGCCGCGCTGCCGTACGGCCTGCTCATCGCCTGGGCCGGCCGCCGGATGGCCGGGCACATCGGGTACGCGCGTTTCCCGGAAATTCTCTCAGCCGTCTCCCGCCCGACGTGAGCCAGTGGTCTAGTCCAATTGGTGAGACCGGTCTCCGGCCGCGCGCGGCGACTCGCTACCCTTCGAGGCATGGTCGCCATCGCATCAGCCGAACGCCACAGCGCCGTCGTGGAGATGCCGGACGAACTCCGGGCCGACGTGCGCATGCTCGGCGAACTGCTCGGGCAGGTGATCGCCGAGCACGGCGGTCCCGGCCTGCTCGCCGACGTGGAGCGCCTGCGCAAGGGCGTGATCGCCGCCCGCAGGCGGCAGAAGCCGATCGACGAGATCGCCACGATGGTCGCGCGCTGGCCCGTCGATCGGGCCGTGCAGATCGCGCGCGCCTTCACCTGCTACTTCCACCTCGCCAACCTCGCCGAAGAGCACTACCGCATCCGCACCCTGCGCGCCCGCGACACCGGCGACGCGCCGCTGCCGGAGTCGCTGGCCGCCGCCGTACACGAGGTCGGTCCCGAGCGGGCGGCCGAGCTGGTGTCCGGGCTGGAGCTGCACCCGGTGCTGACCGCGCACCCCACGGAGGCGCGGCGGCGGGCGGTGGCCACCACCATTCAGCGGATCAGCGCGCAGCTCGCCGAGTACAACGCGCCGGCCAGGGGCGCGGGGGAGCGGGCCGAGGCCCGCAGGCGGCTGCTCGAAGAGATCGACGTGCTGTGGCGTACCGCCCAGCTCCGGCACACCCGGCTCGACCCGCTCGATGAGGTCCGTACCGCGATGGCCGCCTTCGACGAGACGCTGTTCCGCGTCGTGCCGCAGGTCTACCGCTCGCTGGACGCCGCGCTCGGCGCGGGCACGGGCACCCGCCCGCCGCTGGCCCGGCCGTTCATCCGCTACGGGAGCTGGATCGGCGGCGACCGCGACGGCAACCCCAACGTCACCTCGTCGGTGACCCGTCAGGCCGTGCTGATCCAGGCCGAGCACGTACTGATCGCGCTGGAGAACACCGCCGGCCGCATCGGCCGCGGCCTGACCGTCTCGGCCGAGCTGGCCCCGCCGTCCGCGCGGCTGCGGGCCGCCATCGCCGACGCCGAGGACGCCCACCCCGACATCGTCTCGGAGCTGGCCACCCGCTCCCCGCGCGAGCCGCACCGCCAGTGGCTGCTGTTCGTGGCCGCCAGGATCGCCGCGACCCGCAGGCGCGACCTCGACCTCGCCTACCGTTCGCCCGCCGACCTGCTGGCCGACCTGCGCGTGTGCCAGGAGTCGCTGGCCGAGGGCGGCGCGGCCCGGCAGGCGTACGGCGAGCTGCAACACCTGATCTGGCAAGTGGAGACGTTCGGGTTCCACCTGGCCGAGCTGGAGATCCGCCAGCACTCCCAGGTCCACGCCGCCGCCCTCGCCGAGATCGCCGCGGGCGAGGTCACCGAGCGCACCGAAGACGTGCTGGCCACCATCCGGGTCGTGGCGTGGATCCAGGAGCGGTTCGGAGTCACGGCCTGCTCCCGCTACGTGGTGTCGTTCACCCGGAGCGCGGACGACATCGCCGCCGTCTACGAGCTGGCCGGGCACGCGCTCGGCGAGCGCGCGCCGGTGCTCGACGTGGTGCCGCTGTTCGAGTCGGGCGAAGACCTCGCCAACGCGCCCGCCGTGCTGTCCGGGATGCTGGAGCTGCTCGCCGTACGCGAACGGCTGGCCGCCACCGGGCGGCGGCTTGAGGTCATGCTCGGCTACTCCGACTCGGCCAAGGAACTCGGGCCCGCCGCCGCCACCCTGCGGCTGTACCAGGCGCAGGAGGCGCTGGCCGCCTGGGCCCGCGACAACGACGTCCGACTGACGCTCTTCCACGGTCGCGGCGGCGCCCTCGGCCGCGGCGGCGGCCCGGCCAACCGCGCGGTGCTCGCCCAGGCCCCGGGGTCGGTGAGCGGCCGGTTCAAGGTCACCGAGCAGGGCGAGGTCATCTTCGCCCGGTACGGCCACGCCGCCATCGCCCGCAGGCACACCGAGCAGGTCACCCACGCCGTGCTGCTGGCCTCCACCGACGCGGTGGGGCGGCGTACCGCGGCGGCGGCCGACCGGTTCCGCGGGCTGGCCGAGCGGGTCGCCTCCGCCTCCGAGCGGTCCTACCGTGCACTGACCGAATCACCGGGCTTTCCGGAGTGGTTCGCGCTGGTCAGCCCGCTGGAGGAGATCGGCGCGCTGCGGCTGGGCTCGCGCCCGGCCCGGCGCGGGCTGGGCGCGCCGCGCTCGCTCGACGACCTGCGGGCCATCCCGTGGGTGTTCGCCTGGGCGCAGACCCGCGTCAACCTGCCCGGCTGGTACGGCCTGGGCAGCGGCCTTGACGCCGTGATGGCCGAGTCCGGCATCGAGGAGCTGCGCGCCGCCTACCGGGAGTGGCCGCTGTTCGCCTCGCTCCTGGACAACGTGGAGATGTCGCTGGCCAAGACCGACCGGTCGATCGCCGAGCGCTACCTCGCGCTCGGCGGCCGGGCCGACTACACCGACCAGGTGCTCGCCGAGTACGACCTGACCCGCCGGCTGGTGCTGATGGTCACCGGGCACACCCGGCTGCTGGAGAGCAGGCGGGTGCTCTCGCGCGCCGTGCAGCTTCGCGACCCGTACGTGGACGCGCTGTCCCACCTCCAGCTCCGCGCGCTGGCCGCGCTGCGGGCCGGTGACGACACGCTGCCGCGGCAGGAGCGGGAGAAGCTCTCCACGCTCCTGCTGCTGTCGGTCAACGGCGTGGCCGCGGGCCTCCAGAACACCGGCTGATCACGCCGCCCGGATCACAAGATCCGCTCGGGGCAGGCGTACACGTTGAACCGCTCCCCGCGCAGGAAACCCGCCAGCGTGATGCCGAACTCCCTGGCCAGCTCCACGGCCAGGGAGGACGGCGCGGACACCCCGCACACCACCGAGATCCCGGCGGCCACCGCCTTCTGCACGATCTCGTAGCTGGTCCGCCCGCTGACCAGCAGTACGTGGTCGCGCAGCGGGAGCCGGCCGCCGAGCACGGCCCAGCCGACCAGCTTGTCCAGCGCGTTGTGCCGGCCGACGTCCTCGCGGGTGGCGAGCGGCGTGCCGTCCGGCGTGAACAGGCCGCAGGCGTGCAGGCCGCCGGTCTTGCCGAACACGCTCTGCGCCACCCGCAGCTTGCCGGGCAGCTCGTAAAGGACGGTGGGGGTGATGCGCGGGCCGTCCTGGACCGTCAGGTACGGCATGCTGCGCGAGCGCAGCGCGTCGATGGACGCCGTGCCGCACACCCCGCACGCGCTCGATGTCATGAAATGCCGGTCAAGGGATGGCAGTTCCGGCAGATCGGCTCCCGCCAGCCGTACGGTCACCGTGTTGTACCGCGCCTCATCCGGCACGTCCTCGTCCGTGCAGTAGCCGATGGCCGCGATGTCCCCGGGACCGGCCACCCCCTCCCCGTGCAGGAACCCGGCGGCCAGCTCGAAGTCCGCGCCCGGGGTCCGCATGGTGATCGCCAGCGTCCTGCGGGCGCTGCCCGCCTGGATGCGGATCTCCAGCGGCTCCTCGGTGACCAGGTCGTCCCGCCGGTCGCGGACCCGCTCGCCGCTGACCTCACGCAGCCGGGTGCGGGTGGTCGGCCCCTTGCGGACGCTCACGGCGCCGGCCTGGCCACGGTGACCATGGCGTTGTAGTCGGGAATGCGGGCGTCGGGAGATCGTCGCGCCTCGTCCAGTAGCACATTGCCCTCCGGCCAGTGGATCTGCAGGTTGCCGGGGGTGAGCGGAGCACGCAGCACCACCCCGCGGAAGGCGCGGTCGCCGGGCCCGCGCAGCTCGATCGGGGCCCCGTCGGGCAGCCCGAGCCGGTCGGCGTCGTAGGGGCTCATCAGCACGGCCTCCCTGGTCGCGCCGTTGAAGCCGTCCCGGCGCTCGTGGACCATGCTGTTGAACTGCTTGCCGCGCCGGGTGGCCACCATGAACGAGCCGTCGGCGCGGGTGAGCGCGGGCAGCGGCACCGCGGAGAACCTGGCGCGCTCGTCGGGAGTGGCGAACTTCCCGTCAGGGCACAGATGCCGCCCGCCGTACTGCACGTTGTCCCCGAACCTCGACAGGCCCGCGATGCCCGCGTAGAACGGCACCGCCCGCTCGATGTCGGCGCGGATCTGCGGCGTGCCGGTGTAGGTGACCCGGTCGGCGTACTCCGGCCGGACGCGGGCGGCCAGTTCGGTGAAGATCTTCCACTCGGGCCACGCCTCGCCGACGCGCGGGCCCTCGATCTCGGGGGAGAAGATGATCCGCCGCTCGGTGGAGGTCTCGGTCACCCCGCCGACCATCTCATAGCGGGTCTGCGCGGGCAGCAGCAGCACATCGCCGTCGTCGGCCGGGACGAGCATCTGCGACGACAGCACGATGTCGATGTGGACGCGCAGCTTCAGCCGGGCCAGCGCCTCCCGGCAGCGCGCGGGATCGGGCAGCACCTCAAGGAAGTTGCCGCCGGAGGAGACGAGCGCGTCCAGCTCGCCCGCGTGCGCCGCGTCGATCATGTCGGTGGCGGTCAGGCCGGGCGCGTCCGGCACCGGGAAGCCCCACAGCTCGGCGAACTTGGCGGCGTTGTCCGGGGTGACCGGCAGCCCGCCGGGCAGCCCGGTCGCGTACGCGCCCATCTCGGCCCCGCCCTGCACGCCGCTGTGCCCGCGGATCGGCATCAGCCCGCAGTGGTCGCGCCCGACGAACCCCTTGGCCAGCGCGAGGTTCACGATGGCCCGCACGTTGTCCTCGCCGTGCGCGTGCTGGGTGATGCCCATCGACCAGACCAGCACCGCCGAGCGCGCCTGGCCCAGCCGCCTGGCCAGGTCGAACATGCTCTTGCGGGACGCCCCGGACTGCGCCTCAAGGTCCTCCCAGGACATCTCCCCGACCGCTTTGCGGGCCTGCTCGAACCCAGTGGTGTGCTCGTCGATGAACGCCTGGTCCAGCCAGTCGTGCTCCACCATGTGCTTCAGCACGCCGTTCAGGAAGGCGGCGTCACCGCCGATGTGCACGCCGTAGAAGTGGTCGGTGATCTTGGTGCCGAACACTGCGGACTCGGCGTTGGACGGCACCCAGTAACGTTCCATGCCCGGCTCGCGGTAGGCGTTGACCATCGCGATCTCGGTCCCGGCGCGCTTGGTGTGGTACAGGTACTTCATCGCCACCGGCTGGTTGTTGGCCGGGTTCGCGCCGATGAACACGATCAGGTCCGAGCCGATCCAGTCGGTGTAGGAGCAGGTCGTGGCCGCCGCGCCGATGGTCTCCTTGAGCGCCACCGTGGAGGGGGAGTGGCAGATCCTGGCCGCGTTGTCGATGGACGCCGACCCCATCGCGCGCACCGCCTTCTGCGCCGCGAAGTAGTTCTCGTTCGGCACGCCCCGGCTGGTCAGGTACGCCCCGAACCGCGTGTCGCGCACGCCGTCCGCGGCGAGCGTCAGCGCCTCGTCCCAGCCGATCCGGCGGAAGCCGGGCTCGCCCGCGCGCCGCAGCACCGGGTACGGCAGGCGGCCGAGGTCGCGCAGCTCCGCGCTCCGCTTGCCCGACAGCGCGGAGACGTCCTTCAACAGCGACACGTCCAGCGCCGGCATGGTGTTCAGCTTGAGCAGCCGCAGCCGGATGTTGCACAGATGGATCTCGTCCATCGTCCAGTCCCGCATCCCGCGCGTGCCGAGCGCGCACCCGTCGCAGGTGCCCTGGGTCAAGATTCGCCACGCGTACCGCCGGTTCCCCTTGACCGACTGGAACGCCTTCACCAGCTCCAGGTAGTTGTTGGGCTTGCGCTCGCCGATGCCGAACGGCTTCACGCTGGCCCAGTTACGCGGATCGAGACGTTTCTTCATAGCCCCATATTGGCCCTGAAGCGGGCATGATTACAGAGTGGCTGAATCGCCGTACACCGATCTGGACCGTCCTCCGCTGTCCCAGGAGGCCCTGAACCGCGCGCTGGTGCGGCCCGGCGGGCTCTGGAGCGGCGTCACAGTCGTGGAGGAGACCGGCTCCACCAACGCCGACATGGCCGCCGCCGTGCGCGCCGGGGCGCGGGGGGCCGACGAGGGTGCGGTGCTGGTCGCCGAGGCGCAGTCGGCGGGCCGCGGGCGGTTGGGCCGTACGTGGTCCGCGCCGCCGCGCTCGTCCCTGATGTTCTCCGTGGTCCTGCGGCCCACCGTGCCGCCGCCCAGGTTGGGCTGGCTGCCGCTGCTCACCGGCCTCGCCGCGGCCACGGCCGTCGGCCGCCTCGCGGCGGTGGACGTACGCCTGAAGTGGCCCAACGACCTGCTGATCGGCGAGCGTAAGCTGGCCGGCGTGCTGGCCGAGCGGGTCGAGACCTCGATCATCATCGGCGTCGGGCTCAACGTCAGCCTGAGCGCCGCGGAGCTGCCGGTGGCCACCGCCACGTCGCTGGCCGTGGAGCAGGCCGCCTGCCTCGATCGCGACCCGCTGCTGCGCGCCGTGCTGCGCGAACTGGAGGCCCGCTACCGCGCCTGGGAGGCCGCGGGCGGCGACCCCGGCGCCAGCGGGCTGCGCGCCGACTACCTGGCGGCGTCGGCCACCATCGGCAGCGAGGTCCGCGTCGAGCTGCCCAGCGGCGCGCCGCTGACCGGCACCGCCACCGGGCTGGACGACACCGGCTGCCTGATCGTCTTCTCCGGCGGCCGGGAACACGCGCTCAGCGCGGGCGACGTCATCCACGTACGTCCCGGCGAAAGCTGACCCCCTCCTGGGGAGGCGCGTGGCGGACACCGCCCGGACGTGCCACGATTTCCGGCATGGGCCTGCCAGATCACCATCTCACCGAGGGCGAGCTGCGGATCAGCTCCTTCCACCCGCACTGGAAGCGGCTGGTCGTTCCGTTCCTCGCCCTCGTCATCATCGCGGTCGCCTCGGGCGCGGGGATGTTCTTCGTCCCCGCCGACTTCGCCTACGCCGCCCACGCCCGGATCGCCATCGCGGTGATCGCGGTCATCCTGCTCACCGTCTGGTCGTTCGTCCCGTACCTCCAGTGGAAGAACACCGCCTACGTGCTGACCACCCACCGCTTCACGATCAGCACCGGCGTGCTCAACAAGTCCACCGACGAGATCCCGATGGCCAAGGTCAACACGGTCAGCTCCGACCAGTCCCTCGTGGAGCGGCTGCTCGGCTGCGGCACGCTCACCGTGGAGTCGGCGGGGGAGCGCGGCCAGATCGCGCTGCGCGACATCCCGAGCATCCAGGAGGTGCGCTCGCAGCTCTTCCGGGCGGTGGAGGACGCCTCGGACGGCGATGTGGACGCCAAGTGAGACCGGGCCCTTGACCGCAGAGCGGTAGTAATGATCATTTGAACGGTATCCGCTGAGATGTGAGGGGTGCACGATGTCGTACGAAGTCCAGGGCGTGATCGCGCGGGGCAAGGGCGAGCCGGTCTCGCTCGCCACCGTGGTGGTGCCCGACCCCGGGCCGGGCGAGGCGGTGGTCAACGTGCAGGCGTGCGGCGTCTGCCACACCGACCTGCACTACCGGGAGGGCGGCATCAACGACGAGTTCCCCTTCCTGCTCGGCCACGAGGCGGCGGGCACGGTCGAGGCGGTCGGCGAGGGCGTCACCACGGTGGCGCCGGGCGACTACGTCATCCTCAACTGGCGGGCGGTGTGCGGCGAGTGCCGGGCCTGCCTGCGCGGCCGCCCGTGGTACTGCTTCGCCACCCACAACGCGCGGCAGAAGATGACCCTGGCCGACGGCACGGAGCTGAGCCCGGCCCTCGGCATCGGCGCGTTCGTGGAGAAGACCCTGGTGGCCGCGGGCCAGTGTACGAAGGTGGACCGGGCGGCGAGCCCCGCGGTGGCCGGGCTGCTCGGCTGCGGCGTGATGGCCGGGCTCGGCGCGGCCATCAACACCGGCGGCGTCACCCGGGGGGACAGCGTGGCGGTGATCGGCTGCGGCGGCGTCGGCGACGCGGCGATCATGGGCGCGTCGCTGGCCGGGGCCCGCACGATCATCGCGGTGGACGTCGATGACCGCAAGCTCGAATGGGCCCGCGGGGTCGGGGCCACCCACACCGTCAACTCGCGCGCCACCGACCCGGTGGAGGCGATCCGGGAGCTGACCGGGGGCCACGGGGCCGACGTCGTGATCGATGCGGTCGGCCGCCCGGAGACCTACAAGCAGGCGTTCTACGCCCGCGACCTGGCCGGCACCGTGGTGCTGGTCGGCGTGCCCACCCCGGAGATGACGCTGGAGCTGCCGCTGCTCGACGTGTTCGGGCGGGGCGGCGCGCTCAAGTCGTCGTGGTACGGCGACTGCCTGCCCTCCCGCGACTTCCCGATGCTGATCGACCTCTACCTCCAGGGACGGCTCGGCCTCGACAAGTTCGTGTCCGAGACCATCGCCCTGGACCAGGTCGAGGAGGCGTTCGCCCGGATGGGCCGCGGCGAGGTGCTGCGCTCGGTGGTGGTCCTGTGATCGAGAAGGTGGTCACCTCCGGCGTCTTCGCCCTCGACGGCGGCACCTGGGAGGTCGACAACAACGTCTGGATCGTCGGCTCCGGCGAGGAGGTCGTCGTCATCGACGCCGCCCACGACGCGCCGGCCATCCTGGCGGCGGTCGGCGACCGGCGGATCAAGGCCGTGGTGTGCACGCACGCGCACAACGACCACATCAACGCCGCGCGCGGGCTGGTGGAGGCGACCGGGGCGACCGTCCGGCTGCACCCGGACGACGACGTGCTGTGGCGGATGGAGTACGGCGACACCCTGCCGTACGCGCCGCTCGCCGACGGCGAGACGCTGACCGTCGGCGGGGTCAGGCTGGAGGTGCTGCACACCCCCGGGCACTCGCCGGGGGCGGTGTGCCTGCACGCGCCGGAGCAGGGGACGGTCTTCACCGGCGACACGCTCTTCGCCGGCGGGCCCGGCGCGACGGGCCGGTCCTACTCCTCCTACGACACCATCATCGAGTCGATCAGGACGCGGCTGCTGAGCCTGCCCGGTGACACCGTCGTGCGTACCGGCCACGGCGGAACGACCACGATAGCGGCGGAAGGACCTGCGATAACGGGTTAGCGCGATGTGGCCCAAAGCACATAGGCACCCTTACCGAAGTAAGCTATCTTAGGTGTGCCTTACCTAAGCAATGATCTCACCTGAAAGGGCCGTCGCCCAACCATGTACGTGTGCGTCTGCCGTGCGGTCACGGAGAACGAGGTCCATGACTGCATCGCGGCGGGCGCCAAGTCCGCCCGCGAGATCCGCGACACCACCGGCGCGGGCGGTGACTGCGCCTCCTGTGTGCGAAGGATCTGTGCGATCCTGAAACGGTCTGAGGAATTGGTACCGACCGTATAGCGCAAGGGGCCTGCCGATGCAGGGCGACAAGCAGATCATCGAGCTGCTGAACGAGCAACTGACGTCAGAGCTGACCGCCATCAACCAGTACTTCCTGCACGCCAAGATGCAGCAGAACTGGGGCTATACCAAGCTCGCCGACTACACCCGAGCCGAGTCCATCGACGAGATGCGGCATGCCGAACGGCTGACCGACCGCATCCTCTTCCTTGAGGGGCTGCCCAACTACCAGCGGCTCGGCACGATCCAGGTCGGCCAGAACGTCCCGGAGCAACTGCGCGCCGACCTTGAGTTGGAGGTCGGCGTCGTGGGCCGGTTCCGTCCGGCCATCACGCTGATGCGCGAGAAGGGCGACATCACCTCCGCGCGCATCTTCGAGGACATCCTCGAAGACGAGGAGCGGCACATCGACTACCTCGAAACCGAGCTGGGCCTCATCGAGAGCCTCGGTGAGCAGCTCTACCTGGCCCGGTTCGCCGAGCCGCCCTCCGCCGGGGACGACTGAGCCACCGGCTCATCCACGGACGGGGGCGCGCATCAGGCGAGCAACGTCGCCTTGACCGCGTCGCGGGCGGCCGGCAGACCGGCTCCGAGGCCCGACAACGCGCGGGCGGCGGCCCCCCGTCCCTCCCGGATGATGCCGAGCAGGATGTGCTCCGTCCCGATGTACCGGTGGCCGAACTCGAAGGCCGAAAGCCGGGAGAGCCGCAGCACGTCCGCCGTCCGGGCGTCGTCCTGCGCGGGCGTGCCGTGGGCGTGGATCGAGTGCTGGATGTCGCGCGGGCGGATGCCCAGCCGCTCCAGCGAGAGCACCGCCACGCCCTGGTCGAGGCGGGCGATGGCGAGCAGCAGGTCTTCCGGGGTGACACTTCGCTCGCGGGCCGCCGCCTCCTCCCCGGCCAGCGCGAGGACCTTCCCGGCCCGGTCGGTGAGCAGCCGATCCAGCGACCGGCGCAGCACTCTTCCCCTCATGCGGACACTCCCGTCAGAGATGTCGATGCACGCCGATGTTACCTTTGGCGTGTTCAACGCATGATCTACAACAGGGGGATCTCACGTGGTGAGCGCCGGTGTGCACGCCTACCTCAGGTCGGTGGCCGGGGAGCGGGCACGGCGGGCCGGGCCGTTCACGATCCGGTTCGACGAGCATGACGACGCCCCGCCGTTCAACTACGCCATCCCCGATGACGACGTGGCTCCAACGGCGGACGAGGTGGCGGCGCTGGTGGCGGCGTTCCGGGAGCGGGACAGGGTGCCGCGGCTGGAGTACGTGCCGCAGGCCGCGCCGCAGGTCGAAGCGGCGCTGATCGCGGCCGGGTTCACCGTCGAAGGCCGCTATCCGCTGCTGGTGTGCCCGCCGGGCGGGGTGGTGGACGCGCCGCTGGACGCCGCCGTTCGCGTCTCGCTGGTCACCGGCGACCCCGGTCTCTGGGCCGCCGCCCGGGTGATGAACGAGGCGTTCGACGCCCCCGAGGCCGGCGAGCACGACGTGGCGCGGCTGCGGCGGATCCTCTCCGGCGGCGGGCTCGTGGCCACCGCCGTGGACACGACCAGCGGCGACGTGGTCGGGGCCGGGCAACTCGGCGGCCCGCACGAAGGCGTGGCCGAGGTGGCGGGCATCGCGGTGCTGCCCTCCCACCGTCGGCGCGGCATCGCGGGAGCGATCACCGCGCTACTGACCCGCGCCGGCGCCGACGCCGGGATCACCGCGCCGTTCCTCACCCCCGCCGACGACGGGGCCGCCCGCGTCTACGCCAGGGTCGGCTACCGCCGCGCCGGGGAGGCCCTGTTCATCTCGCTGCGGTGAGGCGTACGGCGCGGCGTCACCCCCAGCACTCCCATGAGCGGGGGTCGTTGAAGTTCTGGAACCGGCTGACGGCCCCGCCTGGGTACAGGGCCGCGCAGGCGGCCTGGGAGTCGACCAGGGCGCCGTCGCACCTCCAGCCGTAGGCGTCGTCTCCTTCAAGGCGTGCGGTGGCGCCACGGGCCGCGCAGTAGCGCGTGAAGTCCAGCGGGCCGAGCCGGCCGCGCGGGGCGCGCCAGCACTCCCAGGAGCCCGGGTCGTGAAAGTCGCCGATCCGGTCGGCGACGGCCTGCGTACGGTACGTCCAGGCGCACACGTTGTGGCCGTCCAGGCCGGCGGAGCCCGCGCGGCAGTGGAACCCGTAGGCGTCGAGGGCGGCGGTGAACTTCACCGGCCCCCGGCCCGCCGCCCGGCAGTAGCCGTCGAAGTCGGGCTCGCCGAGCTTGTACGCCGGGCCGGCCTGGGGGGCCTGCCCGTTCCACAGCGCGAAGACGGCGAGCGCCGCCACGGTCACCAGGCCCGCCATGGCCACCGCGAGCAGGGCGGCGACGGCGCTCGTCGGCAGTACGGGACGCGCCGGCCCGTCGTCTGCCGAGGGGGCGGGGGCCGGGGCGCGGCGCTGCTGCCGCAGCGCGATCCCGGCCAGCAGTGTGCTGATCCCGCCGAGGACCATGCCGATCACGCTCGCCCGCTGGTCCAGCACGCCCAGCAGGTCGTCCGGCAGGCCCAGCGGGTCGCCCAGGAAGAACCAGCCCAGCGCGGCGACGAGCGCCACCGCCGAGAGCGTCAGCAGCGCCCGTGCCCGGCTCCGCCACCGATGGTCGGCCATCCTTCAACCCTGCCTCTTCTGGACGCCGCGCGGCGCAGTGTTGCGGAGATTCGGGGGATAAGCGAAGACACGCCCACTGGATTGGTGTCTGATATGCATTAGCGATTCCGATGGAATTTTGGATGGGCGGCATTGGGGGAAGGGTTATGCCGCGCTGGCCGGGTGGACGCGCCAAACGGTGGCCGACGGGATATGACAAACCGTCATTTATCAATGTTTGCCCAGGTCAATGGATAGGTCAATGACAAGTCAAACCGTGCGCTGCATGCGGGAAACGATCCTCTAAGGTCCTACGATCGCTTCATGACCTGCGTACTTCTCGCCGAGGATGACACCTCGATCTCCGAGCCGCTCGCGCGCGCGTTGCGCCGCGAGGGCTATCAGGTAGAGGTGAGCCCCGACGGCCCGCAGGCCCTGGAAAGGGCTTTGTCGGGGGGCATCGACCTGATCGTTTTGGATTTGGGCCTTCCGGAGATGGACGGCCTGGAAGTCGCCCGCCGGATTCGCGCGGAAGGGCATGGCACGCCCGTGCTGATTCTCACCGCGCGGGTCGATGAGGTGGACACGGTAGTCGGACTGGATGCCGGAGCCGATGATTACGTCACCAAGCCGTTCCGGCTCGCCGAGCTGCTGGCTCGGGTGCGGGCGCTGCTGCGCCGCGGCACCTCCGAGACGCCGGTGGTGCAGGGCGTACGGATCGACGCCGACTCTCGCCGCGCCTGGATGGGAGACAAGGAGCTGCATCTGACCACCAAGGAGTTCGACCTGCTGCGGGTGCTGGTCAGGGACGCCGGCAAGGTGGTCACCCGCGAGCAGATCATGCGCGAGGTGTGGGACACCAACTGGTGGGGTTCCACCAAGACCCTCGACATGCACATCTCGTGGCTGCGCCGCAAGCTGGGTGACGACGCCGCAAAGCCGCGGTACATCACGACGGTCCGGGGGGTCGGGTTCCGGTTCGAGCGCGAGTAGGCGATGCGCCGACGACTACTGTCCTCCACCCTGGTCGTCGCGGTCATCGCGGTACTCCTGCTGGGCGTGCCGCTCGGCGTCGTGGTGAGCCGGTTGATCGTGGACGAGGCCGGACAGGAGCTCCAGTCCGACGCGCGGCGGCTGCTGGGGGAGGTGGAGTACGCCCGAATCCAGGACGAGCCCATCGACGCCGAGCAGGTCGCGCGCAACTACCCTGACCGCTACATCCAGGTGTACGAGGGCGGCAACCCCCCCCGAGCCACGCTCGTCGGGACCGAACCGCCCGCCGGCAGCAAGATGACCGCCGACGCCCACTCGGAAAGCGGGGTGTGGGTGCAGGTCAGCCGCGACCGCGGCCAGGTCGAACAGGACGTGCGGGCGCGGCTGCTGCTGATCGTGGCGCTCGCGGTGGCGGCACTGGCCGTCGCGGTGGGACTGGCCATCGTGCAGTCCCGCCGGCTCACGCTGCCGTTGCGCGACCTCGCCATGATCGCCGAACGGCTGGGCTCGGGCGACGCGCGCCCGAGCAAGCACCGCTACGGCATCCAGGAACTCGACCGGGTGGCCCAGGTACTCGACCGCAGTGCCACGCGCATCTCCGACCTGCTGAGCCGGGAGCGGGAGTTCGCCACCGAGGCGTCCCACCAGCTCCGCACCCCGCTCACCGGCCTCACCATGCGGCTGGAGGAGATCGTCGCCGCCGCGGACGAGCCCGAGGTGGTGCGCGAGGAGGGCGAGGCGGCCATCGTGCAGGCCGAACGGCTGACCGCGGTGATCAACGAACTGCTCACCGCGGCCCGCAGGCAGCGGCACTCCCAGGCCGCGCCGATCGCCATCGACCCGATCCTGGTCCAGCAGGTCACCGAGTGGGAGCCGGCGTTTCGCAGGTCCGGCAGGAAGCTCATGCTGGACGGTGACCGGGGCCTGCGGGCGATGGCCACCCCGGGCGCGCTCGGCCAGGTGGTGGCCTCACTGCTGGAGAACTCCCTGGAGCACGGCGGCGGCCCGGTCATCGTCACCACCAGCAGCACGGAGAAGTCGATCGTCATCGAGGTGGGCGACCAGGGGCCGGGGATCGCCGACGACCTGGCCTCGCGGGTCTTCGAGCGGCACGTGAGCGGCGGCGGCGGCACCGGGCTCGGGCTCACCCTGGCCCGCGCCCTGGCGGCGGCGGACGGGGGGCGGCTGGAACTGCTGCGTCCGCGTCCGGCGGTGTTCGGGGTGTTCCTGCTGCCGGTGGGCCAGGAGGAGGATCTGCGGGACGCGGCGGAGGCGGGCGAGAACGGCGACGGCCGCAACCGCGCGGTGAGCGGGCCCGCGTGAGGTCAGACGTAGGGTCAGACGTGGGGTCAGCGGGCTTCAGTGTACTCCGGCTCGGCGTTGTCCGGCTCCAGGAAGACCCACTTCTTGTAGGACCAGAACCGGAACAGCGTGCCCAGCCCCGTCCCGATGATCAGTGCGATGTTGTAGCTCAGTATGTCTTCCAGGCCGAGCGTGTAGGTCACGAAGCCGATCACCAGCATCGAGATCAGCAGGCCGACGCCGTTGAGGGCGAAGAACAGCACGTACTCGCGGGCCAGCCCGCTCTGCTGGCGGTCCCGCCAGGTCCAGAAGCGGTTGCCGAGGTAGGCGAACGTGGCGGCGATGATCGTGGGGATGGCCTTGGAGACGAGCGGTCCGAGGTCGAGACCGAAGCGCAGCAGGTTGGAGCCGCCGTAGTCGATGACGAACGCGAGGGCGCCGATCGTGCCGAACTTGGCCAGCTCATGCACCAGGGCCGCGATGCGCTGGTAGACGCGAGTGAGAAGCTGCACGGCTTCGGTACGGTCCTTTCGGTTCGCCGCCCGGGAACCGGCCGGCTGGGCTCTGTTCTTCAGGCTACCGGGGGAGTGGTCGCCTGTGTACGCCTGTTGCTGGAAGGCACCACGGTTGCACTGTTTTGCTAGGAACGAAATATCAGGCTTTGACTGATGTTTCACGATGAATGCGGATAATCTTCGCATCTCCGCACGTTGTGGGGCGACCGCCGGGGTGTCTGGCTACCATCCGAGAGGTGACGGCAATCCGGCGGGAATCCGCCCTCACTGTGACCGGTGCCCGCGTCGAGCTGGGCGGCAACCTGGTGCTCGACGGCGTCGATCTGAGCGCGGCGACCGGCGAGGCGGTCGCGATCATGGGTGACAACGGCGTGGGGAAGTCCACACTGTTGCGCGGTCTGGCCGGCCTCCAGAGACTCGACTCCGGCGAGATCGACGTACTGGGCGGCGGCGCGCCCAGCGACGACGCCGCCTTCTGGGGCGAGGTGGTGCTGGTGGCCGACGAACCCGGCTGGTACCCGGGCCTGACCGTCGAAGAGCACCTGGGGCTGGTCCAGGCCGTGTACGGCGCGACCCGCATGACCGCCGCCGACGCCCTGGCGGCCTTCCACCTGCGGGCGCGCGCCGACGTGGCCCCGCTGAACCTGTCCACGGGCCAGCGGCAGCGGTTGTCGCTGGCCATGGCCCTGCTGCGGCCGAGCCGCCTGCTGCTGCTGGACGAGCCGGAACGCGGGCTCGACGCCGGCTTCCGGCCCCGGCTGGGGGAGATCCTGCGGGAGTACACGGCGGCGGGCGGGACTGTGGTGATGGCCACCCATGACCCGCGCCTCGCCGAGGCCGCCGCCGCCCGCCTGGTACGGCTGGCCGAGGGCCGGGCGGTCGCCCGATGACCAGCGGCAGGAACGTGCTCGCCGTACGGGCCTACATCAGGGCGCGGCGGCAGGACCACCCGGGCCCCCGGACCTGGAGCGACCGCTACGCGGCGGTGTTCGGGCTGGCCATGGCGGCCGTGCTGCTGGCGCACCCGCTGTCCCTCGCGCTGGGCACGGTCGCCCGGCAGGCCGAACCCGGCCGGATCGTGCCCGGCCTGACCCTGGTCGTGCTGGCGCTCGGCGCCTTCCTCGCCGCCGCCCGAACCTTCGGGCCGGTCGCGGTGTCCTCGGCCGACGCCGCCTGGCTGGTGCTCTCGCCACTGCCCCGCCGCGCGGTGCTGAGCCGGTCCGCGGGGATCCTGCTGGCGGTAGCGCTGGCCGCCGGGGCAGCGATCGGGTTCGGGCTGCTGGCCGTACTGGGGCCGGACGGCGGGCTCGCGGTCGCCGTGCTGACCTCGGCGGTGCTCGGCATGTCCGCCTCGGCCGGCGGGATGGCGCTGAACGTGCTCGCGCAGGCCGACCCCGGCTGGGACCGCGCGTGGCCCGCGGCGGTCCTCACGCTCGCCGTGCTGATGGTGCTGGCCGCCGTGTTCGTACCGGTACCGGGCAGCGCCGCCGCCGCGGTCGCCGCCGCCCTCCTCTCCCGGCGCGCCTGGGCCGCCCTGACCCGCCTGCCCGCCGCCTCCGTTCTGGCCGCCTCCACCAGGGCCGGCCACCTGGCCGCCGGGGCCGCCGGACTCGACCCCTCCACCCTCACCTGGATCGCCGAGGACAACT
>NZ_POUA01000849.1 GCF_003236385.1 Spongiactinospora gelatinilytica | reverse complement strand
CCATAAATCTTATTAACCGCGTTGAACGCCATAATAAGGGACAAGGTGCCAAATATACTAAGGCTCGAAGACCAGTTCAATTAATTTATTTTGAATCGTTTGATAATCAGCATGACGCAATGTCTGCAGAATATCAGTTCAAGCAACGAACGCGAAGTAGTAAAATTAAATTTCTTAAAAAGAACGGTATTTCATTAACAAATTTAAAATAATAGTGGTACAGTTAAGGCGATTAACGACTAATTTAATAGTTTGAATACTGTAATATTTTTTGGATCATGATACAGTATGTAAAACAAATTATTTAGCCAAGTCTGAGAGGAGAATTTTTGATGAAAATTATTGCTTATGGCATTCGAGATGACGAAAAACCTTACCTAGAAGAATGGGTTAAAGATAATAAAATTGAAGTAAAGGCTGTTAGCGAATTGTTGGACTCCAACACGATTGAACAAGCTAAGGGTTATGAC
>NZ_POUA01000848.1 GCF_003236385.1 Spongiactinospora gelatinilytica | reverse complement strand
CCTCTTACCCCACCGACCTCCCCACAGCACGGCGAAATGAAAGCGGCCGAGCCAAGATGAGCCGACAGGCCGTGATGGCCTCTGGACACGCGCCAAGCGGTGACGGCGTCAAACACCGGGAAGCGTGACGGTGATGTCGAGCCCGCCCCAGGGCCGGGGGTGGGCGGTGAGCGTGCCGCCGTGAATCGTGGCGATCGCCGAGACGATGGACTGGCGCATGGTGGCCCGTGGGCCCAGGTGACCCCTGAGCCCATTGACGCCTGAGCGACGCTAGCGCATGGGCACGGCATTTCACGATGATGCGTGGCCGCAGTGGGGCCCCGTGGGCCCACGCTGATCCGTGGATACGTGATCGACGGTCGCACATGGTCCGCGGTGCTCCCTGGACTCGGGGTGGTCCCGTGAGGTCCACGGTGGTGGGTGGCCGCGGCGTGGCGCTCCTCGGGTGGGTGGTGTTCATGGGCGCTGGGT
>NZ_POUA01000847.1 GCF_003236385.1 Spongiactinospora gelatinilytica | reverse complement strand
GCCCGGCCGCCCTCCCCACCTGAACCACACAGCCTGGGTCACTCGCCGCAGCGATAGACCCGTGTGCCGTCGGCCCGCCGTCCCTTTGGGGTCGGCTCCAGGTCCGGCCAGCCGGGGGGACGCGGTTCGCCGTACTCGACGGGATCGACCGGCGTGCAGGTGGACTCCACCCACTGGGTGAGCCCGCGGTCACCTCGGGTCGCGGCGCGCACGCCGCCGCCGGGGATCACGTACCGCAACCGCCCGGCGGCGACGAGATCGCGCAGCCGCTCCACGGTCATCGCCGGATCGGAACCGAGGAACCCGCCCATCGCCAGCGCCGGCCGGCCCGTGGTGAGGATCACCTGCGCGGCGGGCTGGGCGTTGCCGAAGGCGGCCAGCCAGGTCGCCCCGCCCTGCTCACGCTTGAGGTACGCGATCAGCCCGTCGCTCACCCGGCCGCCGAAGCCACCCAGGCCGCCGCCCCCGGCC
>NZ_POUA01000846.1 GCF_003236385.1 Spongiactinospora gelatinilytica | reverse complement strand
GCCAGGATGTCGGCGGCGGTGACGAGGTGGACGGTACGGCGCATCAGGTGCGCGCGTACGACCTTGCGGCCGAGCAGCAGGTCCGACAGGGCCGCCGGGTCGAACGCGCGCAACCGTGACCAGAGGCCGACGAACGGTTCCTGCGGCTCCTGGGCCTGGAGGCCGCCGAGGTGCGCGACGGCGTCCAGGACGGGCAGGTGAGCGCGGTCGAGCAGTAG
>NZ_POUA01000845.1 GCF_003236385.1 Spongiactinospora gelatinilytica | reverse complement strand
GGGTAATTAGTTATTATTACAACGTGTCTTCAGGGACGATCTTGTCTGCGCCAAAGTATGGACGTAGCACTTCTGGAATCGTCACTGTACCGTCTGCGTTTTGGTAGTTTTCCAAGATTGCAGCAACCGTACGACCAACTGCCAACCCTGATCCGTTCAACGTGTGAACGAATTGCAACTTACCTTCTTCATCACGGTATTGAATACGGGCACGACGCGCTTGGAAGGCCTCTGTGTTTGATACAGATGAAATCTCACGGTAGATGTCTTGTTCAGGCATCCAAACTTCCAAATCGTATGTCTTCGCAGCTGAGAAGCCCATGTCTCCCGTTGACAACGTGATGACGTGATATGGCAAGTTCAACTTTTGCAAGATGTTTTCAGCATTTGCCGTCATACCTTCCAAAGCTTGGTATGATTGCTCAGGCTTCGTAAACTTAACCATTTCAACCTTGTTGAATTGGTGCATAC
>NZ_POUA01000844.1 GCF_003236385.1 Spongiactinospora gelatinilytica | reverse complement strand
ATGTTTTCCTCATCCAAGCGATGCGACAAGTATTCTGACGTTTCCACGGCAACGGTCCCAATTAACATTGGTTGGCCCTTTTCATGGAGTTGTTTGATTTCTTTAACGACCGCGTTGAATTTGCTTTGTAACGTTGGGTAAAGCAAATCTGAACGGTCATCACGAATCATCGGGCGGTTTGTTGGAATCGTAATAACTTCCATGTTATAGATTTCGCGGAATTCTTCTTGTTCCGTCTTGGCCGTCCCAGTCATCCCAGATAACTTTTTGTACATCCGGAATAAGTTTTGGTACGTGATATTCGCCATCGTCTTGGTTTCTTCTTGAATCTCAACGTGTTCCTTAGCTTCAATTGCTTGGTGTAACCCGTCTGAGAAGCGCCGACCATCCATGATCCGCCCCGTAAAGGAATCAACGATCAACGCCTGACCGTCTGAAATCACGTAGTCTTTATCTTTCAACATGATGTAGTT
>NZ_POUA01000843.1 GCF_003236385.1 Spongiactinospora gelatinilytica | reverse complement strand
ACATCGGGTTGGGGCTTAATCCAGGATTGAAGCTGAACACGGCACAGCAGGAGAAAATGCACGCTATCGCCCGCCAGATGGGGATTGATAATTTAATGGCGCGATTACCGGGCGAGCTTTCTGGCGGTCAACGACAGCGCGTGGCGTTAGCGCGTTGTCTGGTGCGCGAACAGCCGATTTTATTGCTCGATGAACCGTTCTCTGCGCTCGATCCGGCGTTACGTCAGGAGATGTTGACGCTGGTGAGCACGAGCTGCAAGCAGCAAAAAATGACGTTATTGATGGTGTCGCACAGTGTGGAAGATGCGGCGCGGATCGCCACACGCTCGGTGGTGGTCGCCGACGGGCGCATCGCCTGGCAGGGTATGACCGATGAGTTGTTGAGCGGTAAGGCGAGTGCTTCGGCACTATTGGGGATTACGGGTTAGTATGCACTGTCGGATGCGGCGTGAACGCCTTATCCGACCTACGGAC
>NZ_POUA01000842.1 GCF_003236385.1 Spongiactinospora gelatinilytica | reverse complement strand
GTGTTGTCGGTGGCAGTATTCAAGACGTGTTAGATGATGCATACGCTGAAATACAGCAAAGTGCCTTTCAAAAAATGGATGAAATAACGATTGCTGATATTACTGAAGGTATTTTGCAACGACAACAACAAGATTAGGCACCAAAATTTAGTTAACATGTCTATTTTCAATTACTTAGTAATAAGTTTTAACAATTTTCGAGGTACAATTATAAAATAAATAACATTATTTTAAAGAAGGGAATGGTACCAAAATGAATAAAACAATGTGGTCAATTGGATTTCAAAAACATTTACCCATCGATGAAGAAGCAAGTTTGTTTCGTTTTGAAACGGCGGTTCCTCAGCCTGAAGGACGCGATCTACTGGTTAAAATCGATGCAGTATCAGTAAATCCAATCGATGTGGCGGTGCGTAAAAATGGAACTGAAACTTTAGACGAACCTAAAGTGATTGGTTGGGATGCAGTTGGAAC
>NZ_POUA01000841.1 GCF_003236385.1 Spongiactinospora gelatinilytica | reverse complement strand
GCCCCTCCACTTGGCCGTACCCCTCCCCCCAAACCCCGAGACAAGGTCGCCGACGTTCCCGTCAGGCACTTCGCCGTATCCCACCCTGGAGAAAGAGGAACCCCTCGTACCCGCGCCACCAAGAACACCCACCGCACACGACCCATGCAGCAACCGAGCCACGCTTCCCAAGCCCTGTGGCAGAGTTCGCCGCGCCGAGGTGTGCCCACCAGCTGCGGGAACAGCGTGTGGGCTGCACGTATCCGCGGGCCTTGAACCCGATCCGGCCTCCACCCCGCAAGATCCATCGCCGCCTGGACACCGCCTTAGACCGCATATCCCCGGTACTTCACCGCACCTTGGCACGCGGGCACCGGACCTCCCAGGCCCCCGGTCCTCGCATCAGGCACTTCGCCCTACTCGCGCCAGGCGCGCGATGTCCTGACGGGGGTGCTCGGTGTTGCGGACCGCCGTTCCTGGGTAAGCCCGGTACCGGGG
>NZ_POUA01000840.1 GCF_003236385.1 Spongiactinospora gelatinilytica | reverse complement strand
CCCCCACGGACAGCGCTCCCCCCCGGGCCACCGACACCGATGTGAGCACCGGTGCGTCCAAGGGCACCGACAGTACCGGGCCTGCTGCCGGTGGGCAGGAGCCTCGTACGGCCCCTGGTGAGGCCGCCGGCAGGCCGCGCCCACGCGTGGAGCCGGGCGGTCGGGGGGCGCCGGACCGAGCCCCCCGGGAAGGCCGGCCCACCATTGGGCAGGGCGATCGGCCCTGGCCTACCCGTGATGGCGGCGCACCGGCCGAGAGGGCGGCGCAGCGCCCGGTCCAACCCCTGGGGCAGGACACCCGCTCGACGCCCAAACAGGGCCTTTCCGGCCTTGAGCGGAGGGCCGCCCGGCGCAGGGCGGCGCAGGAGGCCGCGGCCAAGCGTGCCCAGGAACAGGGCATACCGCCCAGCCGTGTCCCAGAGGCCAGGCCCACGCCAAGCCGTACGCCACGGCGCAGGAGCCAGCCGCCCCCCTCCTCC
>NZ_POUA01000083.1 GCF_003236385.1 Spongiactinospora gelatinilytica | reverse complement strand
TTGGCGGCACCGCTGTGGTCGTTCGCCGACCGCAGGCGGCGGGGGCTGCACGATGTGGTGGCGCGGACCATCGTGGTGGACCTGACCGGGCCCGGGTCGGCGCGGGCGCAGGCGCGGGGTGCGCTGTTCCGCGTCGGGCTCCTCGTGGCGGTGTTCGCCGCGCTCGTGCTCATCTCTGTCATCGTGGCAAGGTGATGAGGGAGCATCTGTTAGGGGTGGCCGGTAGTCGGCTGCGGTTCGGGTGCGGCGCGGAGGGGATCGAGCGGCTGGAGGCCGCGCTGGTCGGGGCGGCGTTCTCGCCGCACCGGCATGACACCTACGCGATCGGCATGACGATGGCCGGGGTGCAGACGTTCCGCTACCGGGGGGAGCGGCGGGTGTGCCTGCCGGGGGAGTGGCACATCCTGCACCCCGACGAGCTGCACGACGGCGCGGCGGGCGGCGAGGAGGGGTTCGGGTACCGGATCTTGTACGTCGATCCGTTCCTGGTGCAGGAGGCGCTGGGCGGCGGGCCGCTGCCGTTCGTGGCCGATCCGGTGGTCCGGCCGCAGCGGATGCATCCGGCGCTGGCGGCGTGCCTGCGGCGGATGGACGAGCCGCTGGACGAGTTCGCCCGGCTGGAGGTCGCGCTGCTGGTCGTGGCGGCGCTGGAACGGCACGCGGACGCGCCGCCGCGCAGAACACATGGAAAACCGGCGCTGGAGGCGCTGACCCGGGTACGGGAGCTGATCGCCGCCGATCCGGCCGCGCGGCACACGCTGGCCGAGTACGAGCGGGTGTCGGGGCTGGACCGGTGGACGATCGCCAGGCAGTTCCGGGTGGTGTTCGGTACCAGCCCGACCAGGTTCCGCACGATGCGCAGGCTGGACCTGGTCCGGCGCGCGCTGCGGCAGGGCACGCCGCTGCCGGAGGCGGCGCTGGCCGCCGGGTTCGCCGACCAGAGCCACATGACCCGGATGTTCAAACGGGCCTACGGTTTCACGCCGGGGGAATGGGCCGCCGCCCTCGTCTGAAGCCGCACGGAAGTCGCACGGAAGCACACGCAAGCCGCACCGACTACAGCCCGCCGGTCACCTCAAGTACGGCCCCGTTCACGTACGACGCCTGCTCCGACAACAGCCACACGATGGCCTCGGCGATCTCACCCGGTGCGCCCGGACGCCCCAGCGGCACCCGCTCGGCCAGTCGGAAGGCCCGCCCCGGCTCACCCGAACGCGCGTGGATGGTCGTGTCGATGAACCCGGGCGACACGGCGTTGACCCGCACGGCGGGGGCCAGCTCCTTGGCCAGCCCCACCGTCATGGTCTCCACCGCCGCCTTGGTGGCCGCGTAGGTGACGTACTCGCCGGGGGAGCCGGTACGCGCCGCCACCGACGACACCGTGACGATCGCCCTGCCCGGCCGCCCCTTCCACCGCCGGGCGGCCTCCCGGCACAGCCGTAGCGGGGCCACCAGGTTGACCTCGACGACCCGCCGCAGGTCGTCGTCCGCGAGGTCGGTGAACGGGCCGATCCCGCCGGTGATCCCGGCGTTGTTCACCAGCCCGGACACCTCGCCCAGCGACTCGGCGAGGTCGAACAGCCGGCCGGGGGCGTCGTCGCCGGTGATGTCCAGCCGGACGCCGCGAACCTGCGGGCCGAGTCGTTCCTCCAGCTCACGGGCCTCGTCGTCGGAGGCCGAGTGGGTGAAGAGCACGGGGACGCCGGTCGCGGACAGGCGCTCGACGACGCTGCGGCCGATGCCGCGCGAGCCGCCGGTGACGATCACCGTCATGCCGGGGCCCCCTGCCCGGCCGTCCTGGCCTCGATGGCGCGGACGACGGCCGCCATGTCGAGCCCGCCGTGCCCGAGCGCCAGGGTCTCGGCGAACAGCTCCTGGCAGACGTCGATCAGCGGCGAGGCCGTACCGGAGGCGCGGGCGGCCTCGGCGATCAGCCGGTTGTTCTTGAGCACGTCGGCGATGGCCGCCTGGGCGGCGAGGTCGCCCTCGACCAGCTTGCGCGCCTTCACCCGGGACACCGCGCTGGCCATCGGGCCGGAGTCGACAACATCCCGGAAGCTTCGCATATCCACCCCGTGCCGTGCCGCGAAATGCGCGGCCTCGGCCAGCCCGGTGACCGTCGTGATCAGGAAGATGTTCACCGCCAGCTTCATCAGCAGGCCGCCGGGCACCTGCCCGCACTCGATGGCGTCGCGGCACATCGGCGGCAGCAGCGCCCGTGCCTCCGCCACGGCGGCGGGCTCGCCCGCCAGCATCGCGACCAGCTCACCGGCCTCGGCGGGGTCGCGCGAGCCGGACACCGGGGCCTCGACGTACTCGCCCCCGGCCGCCCGCACGGCGGCGCAGAGCGCGGCCGAGTACGTCGCCGACGTCGTGCCCATGTGGACGACGACGCGCCCGGCGACGTTCGCCGCGAACGCCGCCGGGGCGTCCCGCTCCAGCACCGCGTCCATCGCCGCCTCGTCGGCCAGCATCAGCAGCACCACGCGCGCCCGCCGGAAGACCTCGGCCGCGCTCCCCGCCACCGACGCGCCCGCGGCGCGCAGCGGCTCGCACCTGGCGGCGGTGCGATTCCACACCACGAGCGGTGTCCCCGCCCTGGCCAGGTTGAGCGCCATGGGCTGCCCCATGATCCCCAGTCCGACGAACCCCACACCCATCGACCGACCTCCGCCCGCATGCCCGTTGGATGCCCCGTTGTAGTGCGGGCTCGGGCCCGATGTCTTGAACGATTGTGATACGGCCCTGAGCTGGGCTCATATCGAAACCCGCAACGTGTCCGCCCGCATATCGATATTTGACACTGCCTGAATTGACCGCTTTGCTGCTCGCCACGGGGTTCGATGGGGGAGGAAAGTAAATGTCCAGCAAGCGACTCGGTGCGCTGGCCGCGGCCGGGGTGGCGGCGGGGCTGCTCGTCGCGGGGATCACGCTGCCCGCGGTCGGCGGGGCGGGCATCGGCCTGGTGACGGTGGTGAACGAGGTCGGGATCGCGCCGAAGGCGCTCAGCGAGCCGCCGCCGGCCGAGGTCTCGGTGGTCCAGGACGTCAAGGGCAGGCAGATCGCCCGGTTCTACGAGCAGTACCGGGTCGCGGTCGGCCTCTCGGACGTGGCCGGGGTGATGCGCAGCGCGATCGTGGCGATCGAGGACTACCGCTTCTACCAGCACGGCGCGATCGACATCGAGGGCACGATGCGGGCGCTGGCCAAGAACGTGCAGGCCGGTGGGGTCAGCCAGGGCGGTTCGACGATCACCCAGCAGTACGTCAAGCAGGTGCTGTTCAACTCCGCCACCACCAAGGCGGACAAGGAGAAGGCCCTGGCCGCGAGCTACGCGCGCAAGCTGGACGAACTTCGCCACGCGCTGTGGGTGGAGCAGAAGTACAGCAAGGACCAGATCCTGGAGAAGTACCTGAACATCGCCTATTTCGGCGCGAGCGCCTATGGCGTGGAGGCGGCGGCCAAGCGGTTCTTCGGGGTCACCGCCGCCGAGCTGACGCCGCCCCAGGCGGCCACGCTGGCCGGCGCGGTACAGGACCCGAACGCGACCGACCCCAACCTGGGCCGCGGGCACCGGGAACGGCTCCGCAAGCGGCGTGACGTGGTGCTGGACCGGATGGCCGAGCTGGGCAAGATCACCAAGGCCGAGGCGGCCAAGGCCAAGGCCAGCAAGCTCGGCTATGTCGGGACGAAACTCCCGGGTGGCTGTGAGACCAGCAAATATCCGTACTTCTGCTTCTATGTCCGCCAGGAGATCCTGCGCGACCCCACGTTCGGCCGCACCAAGGACGACCGCCGCAAGTACCTCGAACGCGGCGGCCTCACCATCAAGACGACGCTCGACCCGGCCATGCAGCGGGCCGCGGAGCGGGCCATCCGCGCCCGGGTGCGCTCCACCGACGGCCCGGTCGCGGCCCAGGCGCTGGTCCAGCCGGGCACCGGTGCGATCCGGGCGATGGCGGCCAGCCGGGAGTACGGCTCCAAGAAGCACCAGATCTCCTACAACGTGGTGGCCGACGCCGCGCACGGCGGCGGCGTCGGCTTTCAGGCCGGCTCCACGTTCAAGACGTTCACCCTGCTCAACGCGCTCAGCAAGGGCATGCGGCTGGACGACGGGCTGACCGCAGGAGCGGGCTTTCGCGCCTCCGCGCCCTCCGACTTCGTCAACTGCGCGGGCAAGGGCGTCGGCGACCTGTCCCACACCGTCACCAACGACGAGGGCTCGCCCGGCTGGAAGACCCTGCGCACCGGCGCTCGGCACTCGGTGAACACGTTCTTCATGGAACTGGAGCGGCGCGTCGGGCTGTGCGACACCGTCAAGACGGCCAAGGCCCTCGGGATTCACCGTGCCGACGGACGCCCGCTGGCGGAGTACGAGACGTTCGTGCTCGGCATCAACGAGACCGACCCGGTCACCGTGGCCAGTGCGTACGCGGGCATCGCGGCCCGCGGCAGGTACTGCGCGCCGATGGCGATCACCGCGATCACCGGCAGGGACGGCAAGGCCACCCGCTACCGCCCGTCCTGCCGCCAGGCCATCGACGCAGGGGTCGCCGACGCGGCGGCGGAGGTGCTGTCGGGGGTGTTCACCGAAGGCACCATGAGCGGTGTGGGCGGCATCGGCCGGCCCGCGGCGGGCAAGACCGGCACGACGGACGGATACGCCACGGCGTGGTTCGCCGGGTTCACCCCGGACCTCGCGGGCGCGGTCAGCATCGGCGACCCGCGCGGATCGAGCCGGTACAAGCTGACCGGCGTGACCATCGGCGGCCGGTACTACGGCTCGGTGCAGGGGGCGAGCATCCCCGGCCCGATCTGGAACGACACCATGCGGGAGGCGCTGCGCGGCATCGCGCCGACGCCGTTCCCGCAGGTGGACCGGACCCGCTTCGGCGGCTGCGCCCAGGACTGCCGCACCGAACCAGAGCCCGAGCAGGAATCCGAGCGGGAACCCGAAGAGGACATCGAGGACTTCCAGTGATCAGGGGAACGGCGGGGCCAGGCTCCACACCCGGACGCCGTGGTCCTGCCCGCCGCTGACCACGATCGGGACGTCGTTCAGCCACCCGACGCACACCGCCCACACCCGCCCGGTGTGCCCGGTGAACGGCTTGCCCACGGGCCGCATGGTACGCAGGTTCCAGACCCGCACCGTGCCGTCCTCACCGCCGGAGACCACGAGCGGGACACCGTCCACCTCGGCGAACGCCACCGACCACACCGTCCCCCGGTGCCCGGTGAGGGTGGAGCCGAGCCGTTCGTGGGTGTCCACCCTCCAGACCCGCACGGTGCCGTCCAGGCCGCCGGAGAGGGCCACGAGCGTGCCGTCCACATGGCCGATGTCGACCGTGCGGACCTGGCCGGTGTGCCCGATCAGGCGGTCGCCGATCGGCCGGCCGTCGGCGAGCTCCCAGATCCGCAGCGTGCCGTCCTCGCTGCCGGTCACGGCGAGCGGCTGGAAATTCCGCTCGCCGTAGGCGACCGAAAGGATCTTGGAGCTGTGGTCGGCGTCGCGGGCATAGATCTTCCTGCCCTCGGCGAGGTCCCAGACGTGCAGGGCACGGTCCTCGCCGCCGCTGATGGCGATCGGCTCGCCGCCCCGCCTGCCGGTCGCCACCGCCTTGACCTGCCCGCGGTGCCGGTACGGCGGGCCGGTCTCCTTGAACGCCCGAAGCTCCCACGCCCTGACCGTGCGATCGTCGCTCGCCGAGACGACGGTCGGCTCCCCGATGCGCCCGCTCACCGCGATCGACCGGACCGGCCCGGTGTGCCTCGTGAAGGGGTTGCCGATCTGCCGGCGTTCGGCCAGGTCGAACACGCGGACCGTGCGGTCCTCGCCCCCGGACAGGGCCACCGGGGTGCCGCCCAGCACGGTGGTCGCCACGGCCCTGACGGCCTTGGTGTGGCCGACCAGCGGGCCCATCAGGAGCCGGCCGAAGGGCGGGGCCGACCCGGTACGGCCCGTGGTGGCCGGACCCGGGGTCGGCTCGGCGGTGAGCCGGGACACCAGCGGCGGCACGGAGATCGCGCCCGCGGCGGCGGCCACGCCACCGGCCAGCCCGCCTACCACCAGGGCCCGCCGCCGCGACATCCCACGGAGCGGACCCGAGGCGGTGGGCCCGGTCGAGTCAGGGTCGGGGTCGCTCTCGCCGGTCAGCGCGCGGTACACCGCGACGGCGGTGGGCCGCTCGTCAGGGTCCTTGGCCAGGCACCGGGCGAGCAGCGGGCGTAAGGCGTCCGGCACACCGGACAGATCGGGCTCGGCGTGCAGAATCGCATGCATCACCGCAGGAACCGCGTTCCGGGCGAACGCCTGCTGCCCGCTCGCCGCGTAGGCCATCGTGCAGCCCCAGGCGAAGATGTCCACGGCGAAGCCGGGCGGGGCGTCGGTGAACAGTTCGGGGGCCATGTAGGCGGGGGTGCCTATCGCGCGGGTGCCGGGAGAGGTGTGGTCCAGCGCGCGGGCGATGCCGAAGTCGATCACGACCGGGCCCTCCGGCCCCATGATGACGTTGCTCGGCTTGAAGTCGCGGTGGATGATTCCGGCGCGGTGGATGGCCGCCAGCGCGCTGATCGTGGTGACCGCCAGGCGGTCCAGGCCGCCGCCCGACCGGGGCCCCTCGGTGCGGACCAGTTCCTCCAGCGAGACGCCCGGGATGTACTCGCTCACGATGTACGGCCGGCCGTCGTGCAGGCCCATGCCGAGCACGCGCGCCGTGCAGAAGGGGGCGACCCGCCGCGCGGTCTCGACCTCACGGAGGAACCGCCGCCGACTGTCGGATTTGTGGGCGAGCGACAGGTGCAGGAGCTTGATCGCCACCTCTTCGCCCGAGGGCGCGTGGGCGAGATGCACCACCCCCTGCCCGCCGTCACCGATCTGGCGGATCAGCCGGTGGTCACCGATCCAGGAGTGCCCCTCATGCAGAGGGTCGGACATGCCCACCTCATTCCGGGGACCTGTACGAGGTACGACATATCGTACTTCTGCCCACCGGGGCCGGTCAGGGAATCGGTCAGCCCGGTGGGGTCAGCGCGCGGATGATCGCGTCCGGTATCAGCAGGTCGGCCCGGTGGCGGGTGGCCGCGATGAGATCCGCGTTGCGCTGGTCGGTACCGGTGGCCCAGGCCATGGCCGCGTCCGGGGCCTTGCCGAACCGCACGTGCCTGGCCACCAGGCGGCGCAGCCGCTCGCCAGGGTCGAGGTCGCAGTACCACACCTCGGCCAGGCGGGGCCGCACCCCGGCCCAGTCGCCCTCGTCGTGCAGCAGGTAGTTGCCCTCGGTGATGACCAGCCGGGCGGCGCGCGGGACCGGGATGCTGCCCGCGATCGGCTGTTCGAGGTCGCGCTCGAAGGCGGGCGCGTAGACCACGTCGTCCTGCTCCTCGTCCAGGCGGCGCAGCAGCGCCGCGTATCCGGCCGCGTCGAAGGTGTCCGGCGCGCCCTTGCGGTCGCGCCGGCCGAGCCGGTCGAGTTCGACGTCGGCCAGGTGGAAGCCGTCCATCGGGACGTGCGCCACCCACTCCGGCCCCGCCGTACGGCGCAGTTCCCGCAGCAGGTGGTCGGCCAGCGTGGACTTGCCCGCCCCCGGCGCGCCGGTGATGCCCAGCACGGCCCGCCTCCCCCCTGCGGTCAGCGCGCGGGCCCGCGCGGCCAGGTCCGCGAGGCCGGTCATCGGGCCGCGGCGGCGTGGAGCTGACCGGCGATGAACGCCCGCGCGTGCCGGGCCAGGTCCTCCCCGTCGGACCACAGGTTGCGCCAGATCGCCAGGTCGTTGGACAGCCCGCGCATGACCACGGCCGAGGAGAACGACTCGAACGTGATCGGCCCCCGGTACCCGATGTCGCCGAGCGCGTGGAAGAAAGAGGTGAAGTCGAGGTGCCCCGACCCGAGGTAGCCCCGGTGGTTCTCCCCGATATGGACGTATCCGAGCCGGTCGCCCACCTCGTGAACCGGCCGGACGAGGTCGTCCTCCTCGATGTTCATGTGGTAGGTGTCCAGGTGGATCAGCACGTTGTCGGCGCCGATGTCGTCGGCGAGCCGCAGCGCGTCGCGGGCGGTGTTCACCACGTTGGTCTCGTAGCGGTTGCAGATCTCCAGCCCGAGCGTCATCCCCCGGCCCTGCGCCTCCCCGGCCAGCCGGCGCAGCACCGCCACCACGTTGCGCCGCCCGGCCTCGGTGAGCGGGTGACCGTACTTCCCGAGCGCGCTGTAGAGCGCGCCGGTCAGGTGCGTGCCGCCGAGCCCCTGGGTGACCGCGAGCGAGTCGTGCAGCAGCTTCTCGCCGCGCTCCACCACGGCCGGGTCGTCGCTGGAGACATCGGCGCCGAAGGCCAGCCCGCGCGAGCACGCGACGCCGAGGCCCGCCGAGCGCAGCGCCTCGCGGGCGGCGGCGAGGTCCAGGTTGACCGAGTCGTGCAGGGACAGCTCCAGCAGGTCGAACCCGGTGGCCTTGGTCTTGCGCACGGCCAGAGCGAGCGAGGCGGGGCTGGTGTCGCCCGCCCACACCAGGGCGTGCACTCCGATGGGGTTGGTCTGCGTGTCGGTGGCCACGGTGGGTGCCTTCCTCGGTGTGGTCGGGGTCAGTTCTCGATGGCGCCGGTGATCAGGCCGACGATCTCCTCGCCGGTGGTGTCGGCGGTACGGCGTCCGCCCACCCGGCGGCCGGCGCGCATCACCCACACCTGCTGACTGAGCCGCATGACCTGCGCGAAGTTGTGGCTGATCAGGAGTACGGCATGCCCCTCGTCGCGCAACCGCACGATCAGCTCCTCCACCCGGGCGGTCTCCTGGACCCCGAGCGCGGCCGTCGGCTCGTCCATGATGACCAGTTTGGAGCTGAATCCCGTCGCCCGGCAGATGGCCACGGCCTGCCGCTGCCCGCCCGACAGCCGCCGCACCCGGGAGCGTACCTCGGGCACGTTGACCGCCAGCGCCGAGACCATCCGCTTGGCGCGGGCCTGCATGGCCCGGCGGTCAAGCAGCGCCACCGGGCCGAACCGGCGGACGATCTCCCGGTTGAGGAACAGGTTCTGCCAGACCGTGAGGTCCTCCACCAGGGCGAGGTTCTGGTGGACGGTCTCGATCCCGGCGTCGCGGGCGTCCTCCGGCGAGTGGAACGCGGTCTCCTCGCCGTCGAACAGGATGCGCCCGCTGTCCGGCCGGTGGATCCCGGACACGCAGCGGACCAGCGTGGACTTGCCGGCCCCGTTGTCGCCGACCAGGGCGGTGATCTCGCCCCGCCGTGCGGTGAGCGAGACGTCCACCAGCGCGCGGACGCTGCCGAAGGTGAGAGAGACGTCGCGGCAGTCGAGCAGGATGTCCCGACCGTTTGGGTTGCTCACTTCTGGAACCTCGTCATCAGCGCGGCCAGCACCACCACGATGCCGACGGCGAGCGGCTGGTAGAACTGCGCGACGCCGAGCAGGGTCAGGCCGTTGACCAGGGCGGTCAGCAGCAGTGCGCCGATCACCGGGCCGACGATCGTGCCCCGGCCGCCGAACAGGCTCACCCCGCCCAGCACCACGGCCGCCACGGAGTTGAGCAGGAAGGAGGTGTTGGAGGCCGGTTCGGCCGCGCCGACCCTGGCCACCAGCAGGATCGCGCCGAGCCCGGCCAGCGCGCCGCTGATCGAGTAGACCGCGATCTTGATCCGCCGGGTGCTGATGCCCATCGCCGCAGCCGACTCCGGAGCGCCGCCGGTGGCCAGCAGGTGGGTGCCGAACCTGGTGCGGAACAGCGCCACATGGGCGATCACCGCGACGGCGAGCGCGATCAGGAACGTCCAGCCGAAGATCCCGAACCCGCCCGTGGACAGCCGCAGCAGCACCGGATCGACGATCGTCACCGGCTTGCCGTCCGCGAGGATCAGGGCGAGCCCCGAGGCCGCGGACAGCATGCCCAGCGTGACGATGAAGTCGGCGATCTTCCCCCAGGCGATGATCATGCCGTTCACCGCGCCCGCCACCCCGGCGGCGGCGACCGCGAGCAGGCAGGCGGGCCCCAGCCCCCAGCCGGCCGTGTACGACAGGCCGAAGGCGACCGCGCCCATGGTCATCACCGAGGCGATGGACAGGTCGATGCCCGCGGTGGCGATCACGAAGGTCTGGCCGACCGCCAGGATGATCAGGATCGCCGCGGCGACCAGCATCGAGGCGATGTTCCCCGGGCTCAGGAAGGTGGGGTTGAGCGCCTGGAAGACGATCACCAGGGCGATCAGGCCGGCCAGGGCGGCCCACTCCGCCCAGAACGCCGGGTCCTTCAAGCGCGCCGCGACGCTCACCGGACTTCGGTCCCGATCATTGGATGAGCGCCTTGAACGGGTCGTCGTACTCGCCGAACGGCTTGGGCGTGGCCGCCAGGGCCTGGTCGGCGTTGTCCTTGGTGACCATCTCGACCGGGGCCTTCACGTTGGGCGGGAGCCGCTTGCCGGCCGCCGCGGCCTGGCACGCCTCCACGCCCATCACCCCGATCGTGTACGGGTACTGCGCGACGGTACCGTCCAGGGTGCCGGCCTTGACCGCCTCCAGGGCGTCCTTGATGCCGTCCACGCTGATCACCTTCACCTGCCCGGCCTTGCCGGAGTTGGCGACCGCGCGGGCCACGCCGAGCCCCATGTCGTCGTTGGCGACGAAGAAGCCCTTCAGCTCGGGGTGGGCGCGCATCAGGTCGGTGGCGGCGGTGAGCGCGGCCTGGCGCTCCCAGTTGGCCGCGACGGTCTGGACGACCTTGATGTTCGCGGGCACCCCCCGCTGGAAGCCCTCGACCCTGGCCCCGCTGGTCACATCGCCCGCGATGCCGCCCACCACGGCGACCTGCCCGCCCCCGCGTAGCAGCTCGCCCATCCGCCGCCCGGCCAGCGCGCCGGCCTCGGCGTTGTCGGTGCCGATGTAGGTCGCGGGCTCGACGCCCGCGCTCTCGGCGGCCTTGGCGTCCACCGGGCTGTCGATGTTGACCACGGTCTTGCCCAGCGCGGACAGCTTGGCGAGGCCCTGGACCAGGTTGGTGCCGGAGATCGGGTTGACCACGTAGCAGGAGAAATCCTGACCGGCCAGGCCGTCCAGCTTGTCGGCCTGCCCGGTGGTGTCGGTGATGGCGTTGGCGGCCTGCACGGTGACCTGCACCCCGCCTGTCTTGGCCTGCTCGTCGATGCCCTGCTTCATGGTCTGGAAGAACGGGTTGTCCAGGCCCTTGATCACTGCGGCGATCCGGGGAGCGGCGGTGGTCGCGCCCGCCGTCTGACCGGCCGTGCCTGCGGGCTCTCCCGAACCACAGGATGCCAGTGCGAGGGCGCCCGCGGCCACGAGCGCACCGACCACCGCCAAGCGGCGGCCTCGGGCGTTGGCATACATCGGATATCCCTTTCAGCTCAGATGTCCTGACCGTAATCCCTACTTCTGGCGCCTGGCAAGCCTTCTTTCAACTTTTACCGTCGAAAGTCGGGTGACTTACCGACAGTCTCGGTCATAGCTAGAGTGTCCGCATGGGCACAACGAGTCTCGCCGCCGCGCGGATGGGGGTCGGTTCGGGCGAGATCCTTGGCTTGTTCCGTGACGTCGCCGAGGGCCTGACCAAGGCCGAGGTGGTGAGCCGTACCGGGCTGTCGCGCACCACGGTCAACCAGCGGCTGGACGGCCTGCTGACGGCCGGGCTGCTGATCCCGTCCCCGGTCGACGCGCGCACCGGCGGGCGTCCGGCGGGCCGGTTCGTCGTCAACCGCGGCCGCGGGGTGCTGCTGGTCGCCGACATCGGCGCCACCGGGCTGCGTACCGCGCTGTGCGACCTGGCCGGCGAGGTGCTGGTCGAGCGCGAGACCAGGGCCGATGTCACCGAGGGGCCGCAGGCGGTGCTCTCGGTGGTGGACGGGCTGTTCGCCGAGATCCTTGGGGTGGCCGGGCACGCGCCCGCCGACGTGCTCGGCATCGGCCTGGACGTCCCCGGCCCGGTCGACTTCGCCAGCGGGCGCGTGGTCAGCCCGCCGATCATGACCGGCTGGGACCGCTACGACATCCCGGGCTGGTTCGCGGCGGGCTACGACTGCCCGGTCCTGGTGGACAAGGACGTCAACGCCATGGCGTACGGCGAGCACCGGCTGCGCTATCCGGACGTGCCGCACCTGCTGATGGTCAAGATCGGCACGGGGGTCGGTACCGGGCTGGTCGCGGGCGGGCGGGTGCACCGCGGCGCGGACGGCGCGGCCGGCGACGTCGGGCACATCCAGGTCCATGTGGACGACGTGGACGAGCCGCCGGTCTGCCGGTGCGGCAACGCCGGATGCGTCGAGGCGTACGCCGGGGGCTGGGCGCTCGTGCGCGACCTGCGCGCGGCCGGGCGCGCGGTGACGACCGTGGACGACGCGGTGGGCCTGATCCGCGGCGGCGACCCGCTCGCCGTACGGCTGGCCAGGCGCGCGGCGCGCATCCTCGGCGGGGCCATCGCCGACACCGTCAACCTGTTCAACCCCCGGGTGATCGCGGTCGGCGGCCAGCTCGCGCACATCGACGAACAGCTCTTCGCGGGCATCCGCGAGATCGTGTACCGGCGTTCGCTGCCGCTGGCCACCCGCAACCTCCAAATCGTGCGCAGCGACCTCGACCCGCACGCGGGGGTGCTCGGGCTCGCGCAGTTGCTCGCCGACGGCCTCTACACCCCCGAGCGGGTTCAGGAACTGGTCGATCATGCCGTCGATCATGCTTAGGTCACCGGCTTCGGGGGGCGCGCGGCGTCGCCGTCATCAGGATGTCGTCGGCCGCCCACAGGACGAAGCGCTCCACCGGCACCACCGGGTGCCCCGCGACCGGGCCGAACTCCAGCCGCTTCAGCAGTACCGCGAGCACCAGTTCGGCCTCCACCATCGCCAGCCCTGATCCTTCGCAGGCCCGCGGCCCCAGCCCGAACGGGACGAACGCGTAGCGCGGCCGGGCGGCGATGGCCTCGGGGGTGAAGCGTTCCGGGATGAACGCCTGCGGATCAGGCCAATAGCGCGGATTCGTGTGGACGGCCCAGAACGGATAGAGGATCGTCGTTCCGCTGGGAATGTGGTGGCCGCCGAGCGTGAGGTCGTGGGTGGCCTCGCGCGCGCCGTACGGGCCCGGCGGGTAGAGGCGCATCGACTCCTTGAGCGCCATCTCCAGGTAGGTGAGCCGCCTGAGGTCGGCGTACGCGGGTGCGGGCCGCTCGCCGAGCACGCCGTCCACCTCGGCCGCCACCCGGGCGGCGATCTCGGGGTGGCGGGCCAGCAGGTGCAGCGTCCACGACACGGCCACGCCGGTCGTGTGATGCGCGGCCAGCATGATCACGAGCACGGTGTCCCTGATCCGCGCGGGGCTCATCCCGGCGGCGGCCAGCGCGCCGATCAGGTCGCTCTTGTCGCCGGCCTTGTCGCCGGCCTTGTCGCCGGTCTTGTCGCCGGTCAGGATTCGGTCCACGACGCTCCGCAGGTACGCCAGAGCCTGGCCGGCGTCGTCGCCGTTCTCCAGAACGGTCTGGAAGGCGGTCACGACGCGCTCGGCCGTGGCGGGGTCGTCCAGCCCGCCGAGCGCGTAGTCGCAGATCATTCGCAGCGACAGGGCGCTCAGGTCCTTCTGCAACGCGATCGGCCCGTCGTACGCCGCCCATCGCCCGGCCAGGTCGATGGCCAGTTCGGTGAACCGCGCGAACCGCGCCTGGTGCGAACGCCGCCCGGCCAGTACCGAAAGCAGTACTTTGCGCCACGGTGTGTGCTCGTCGGCGGGCAGCGTTTGCAGATTGCCCGCCTCGCACAGCGGGGCCAGGAACTCGAACATTTCTTCCGGCCGTTTGTCGATATGCGCGGTGGCCTCCAGTAACACCGGATCGGCCACCGAGACGGCGGGCAGCCCGCCCGGCAGCAGGAACCGTGCCACCGGCCCGTATTCGGCGTGCAGCCGCAGTTGGTACTCGTGCAGCCCGCCCACCGGCGCGAGGTTCGCGCCGGGGCCCGGGCCGGGTATCGAATTCTCCGGCATTTCTCTTCCTTTCCCTTTGATCTAATCTGGAGGTGGCGCTTAGCGAGGGCGGGCACATGTCCAAGTGGCCGGATAGTGACCGAAATTCAGCGGAAATCAACCATAATGAGATGGCCGGAACGGCGTTCGGGTCGGTCGTCCAATTCCGTGATGTGCTCGGCGGTCTGCATTTGCACGAGCCGACCTCCCTGCCGGTCCCCAACCAGCTTCTTCCCCGTCTCCGCCTGGTCGATCGCACAGCCCCGCTCGCCGAACTCGACGCCATGCGCGAGGAGCACGCGCTCGCCGGCGTACCCGCCGCCGCGCTGATCACCGGCTCGGCCGGCGTCGGCAAGAGCGCGCTCGCGCTGGCCTGGGCGCACACCGTCCGCCCGCACTACCCCGACGGCCAGCTCTACGCCGACCTGCGCGGCCACGCCGACGACGGGCCGGTGACGCCCCTGACCGTCCTCGGCGACTTCTTGCAGGCGCTCGGCGTACCGATCGAACTGATCCCCGGCGAACTCGCCGGGCGGGCCGCCCTCTACCGCACGGTGACCCACGACCGGCGGCTGCTCGTCCTGCTCGACGACGCGCTGACGGCCGCCCAGGTCCGTCCGCTGCTGCCCACCTCGCCGGCCAGCGTCACCCTGGTCACCAGCAGGCTCCGGCTGGCCGGCCTGCTGGCGGGCGGCGCGCGCGGCGTCTACGTGGACCGGCTCGACGCCGCCGCCGCCCTCGACCTGCTACGCGACACCGTGGGAGCCGAACGCGTGAACCGCGAACCCGAGGCGGCCACCGAACTCACCGAACTCTGCATGCGCCTGCCGCTCGCGCTGACCGTCGCGGCGGCCCGGCTCGCCTCCCGGCCCAACTGGACGCTCGGCGAGATGGCCGCCGTCCTGGCCGAGGAGCAGCGGCGGCTCGCCGTGCTGACGATCGGAGACGACATGGCCGTACGTTCGGCCCTGGACCTTTCCTACCGCGCGCTGCGCCCCGACGCCGCGCGGATCTACCGGCTGCTCGGCCTCGTCCCCGGCGCCACCTTCAGCGGGGCAGCCACCGCCGCGCTGGCCGACATCCCGGCGGTCGAGGCGCGCCGGTTGCTCGGCATCCTGACCGACGCCAACCTGCTCACCGACACCGCCGGCGGCCGGTACCGATTCCACCACGCGCTGGTCCGGCTGCACGCCGCCCAGCTCGCCGACACGACCGAGCGGGCCGAGACCCGCGAAGGGGCGGTGGCCCGGCTGCTCGGCTGGTACCTCGGTACGGCGGCGCGCGCGGAACGCCGCCTTCGGCCGTACCGGACGGGCCTGCCGCGCGACGCCGAACCACGGCCATCCGAAGTCACCGACTTTGGCGGCCCCGAAGATGCCCTTGAGTGGCTGGAGTCCGAACGCGCGAACCTCACCGCCGCCGTCACCACCGCTCACGACCGGGGGCGGCACGCCACCGCCTGGCAGATCACCGACGCGATGTGGAGCCTGTATCTGTTCCGCGGCCACCACATGGAACGGCTCGACGTGGAACGCACCGGCCTCGCCGCCGCCCGCGCCTGCAACGACTTGGAGGCCGAGGGCAAAATGCTGGGCAGGCTCGGCCTCACCCTGAACGCCCTCGGCGAGCCCGACGAGGCCGCCGCGCACTTCACCGTCGCCCTGAACCTCTGGCGCAGACTCGGCGAACGCGACCGCGAGGCGGGCTCCCTGCGCCGGCTCGGCGTCGTCGCGGCGGCGCAGGGCGACAAGGAGCAGGCCATCACCTACTTCCTCGCCGCGATCGAGATCTACCGCGAGGAGGGCGCCGACCGCAAGGCGGCCCTGGCCCTGGTCGAACTCGGCGGGGTCCTCATTACCCAGGGACGCGGTGCCGACGCGGTGATCTACCTCGAACAGGCCCGCCCGGGACTGACCAAGGTCGACGACCAGTACAACCAGGCCCGCCTGGAAATCATGCTCGGCCGAGCACACACGGGCGCCGGCGATCTCAGCACGGCGGACGAACACCTCCGGCGCGGTCTGGAACAGATGACCGCCCTGGGTTCCTCGGTCGGCCGCGCCGCCGCCCTGGAGGCCCTGGGCGAACTCGCCAAACTCTACGGACGACGAGAAGAGGCCCGCCACCACTGGGAACAGGCCCTCGAAACCCTCAACGAACCAACCGCAGCCACCACCGCCCGCCTCCACACTCACCTCACCTCCCTCGACCACCCCCACTGACCCGGTTTCCGCGCATCGTGCCCACTCGCTGCCACGACACCGGCTGAACCCCCGCCTCCAGCGGGAACCGCCCAATTGCCCTCGCTTCGCTCGCCCTGTTCTCTCTTTGCCGGGCTTCGCCCGGCGCTATCGCCGCAGGCCAATTCTGGAACGCCTGGTATTTCCCAAGGCGAAGCATGCTTCCTCCGCGAGGTCAGATCACCGTGTACCGTTGCGGTTCAACCTACTTCCTCAGGATCTTGCGAAACCTGACCACATCCGTGGCGCAAACCATTAGCAATCGGCGAAGCCACCCTATGCTCGGCAGTATGGCTTCCATCGTGCTCGTACCCGAAATCATCCCCATCGCCCGCAAGCCCGGCTACCACACCGACACAATAAACCTTTTTCAATCGGCCGCTTGAACCAGGTCAAAGGCGCCTCCATTAGGCTCGGGCCGAGTCTGGTTCCCCGGCAGGGCGCCTGGTCATGCGGCTACGGTATCTCGCTTTTTCCGCCTCTGACCAGGGAGCTTGAGGTTGAAAGGGCTCCACCGGCCATCCGGCAGACCGTCGGCAACTGGGATGACCACAAGCGCCTCTATGTCGTGCTGCACCGATTCGACTTCGCGGGCCGGCACATTGAGTCCGACATCTGATACGCCAGAGCCTGGCGGGACCAGCAAAAACGCCCCAACGCCCCCACGTCACCAACTCGGCCGTCGCCTGCGCACAGGCCCGGATGGACGGACTCCTCGACAAGCCGCTCCAGCGGAAATACTGCGGTATCGCCATCCGGCCATTCCAGCTCGTATTTGACGGCGTACTTTTCGGCCTGGTCGTCGAACAAGGACACAGCGACCAGAAGACGAATGCGACTGGGCAGAGCGCTCGGATTCGGGGGGCCTTGGGACGGTCTGTACTCCGCCTGAATTCGAGGGCGCGACCGGGCTTTGATCACTGGGTGAGGCGGCGGCGAAGGGCGCGGATGGCCAGGCGGGCGGAGCGGGTGCGCAGCAGCAGAGCGGTCAGGAGCAGGCACGCCAATGACACCGTCGTGATCAGCCACAGGTCGTCGGTCTCCAAGACCTGCAGCAGGGCGAGCGCGATGCCGACCGGCACGGTGAGGAGGGTGAACACCACCACTGTGGCGTTGACGCTACGGCTCTCGTCGTCGCGGGCGAGGCGGTTGAAGTCGCTGATCTCCGTCAGGATCTGGTCGAAGCGATCACGGAGCGCATGTTCGCGCTGATAGGCACTGAGCAGCCGGTTCGGTATGCCGTGCGGGGTCAGGTGCTGGGCCCATAGTTGGTGGCGGAAGAAGCTCACATCTCGTTCCAGGGCGGCCATCGTGGCGGCCATGGAAGAGTCCAGCGCCGCCATCATCCGTTCCTCCAACGCGGTCAGCGCCTGCTCGTGAAGGAGGCCGAGAAGTATGGCATCGAGATAGATCGACCGCACATAGACCGCGGCATAGCCGAAGAAGGGGTCTCCATGTCCCTGGTCGGGGCGAAGCCCGACAATTGCCGCGCCGTCGCGCAGGACGATCGCCTGCCAGTCCACCGACAGGCGGATGATGTCACTGTCGGCTGGTTCGAGGTTCTTCGGGTCGGGCGGGTAGTCCTCCAGGTTGGTCCGTGAGGCCATGGACCACAGCCACTGGCTGGCGACCGGCCAACGCCGGTACCGCATCGAGCGGTACAGCCGGGGCAGCCCGCCCTTAACGTGCGTGGCGAAGGAAACGGTGTACGGCCGGGTGTCGGGCTCCATCTTGGCCTGGCCGTCCACAAGCGTCTGCGGGTCGAACGGGACCGGGGCGGCGTCGCGGCGTCCGGCCAGGGATCTCAGCAGTTCGATCGGCGTACCGCGGAGGCACCGCAAATGGACGGCGACCAGGCCGTATCCCTCGTTCATGCGCAAAGCTTCGACGCCCAGAATCTCGATGTCCCCGATGCGCCGGCGAGCGGAGTCGTGCCAGCGGCGCGGTGTGTCGGCGGTGCCGTACAGGATACGGGCGGCCTTGGCGCGGTAGTAATTGTTCCGCGCGGCGGCGGTGGAGCTCATGCTGCGATGCCGCAGGACCAGAGGGCCTTCGGCCCAGGTGGGTGCCGTAGGGAAGTGAGCCTGGTAGACGGCGATGAGGCAGTGCCGTGCCAGGCCGGTCACCGGTAGTAGTCCTCGATGTCCGGCAGGTCAAGGCGGATGACGTAGGCGGCGCGTTCCGGGTCGTCGGCGGGCACGGTGAAGCGGACGCGTTCGCCGGTCCGGATGGTGCGAAACCCTTCGGTGACGATGTCGGCGTACATGAAGCTGTGCCGAGTCCCGGTCTCGCCGTCCTCCACGATGTAGGTGCCCTGGCGGCCGGTACTGCCGCTGCCGTACGGCATGCGATCGACGATGTGGCCGAATCGCTGGCTCATCGCATCTCCTCCACACAGCGGAACCCCACTGCGTTGCTGCTGATCCGTCTGCGGGCCAGTCCCTTGGACGAGGTCTGCAGCGCGCGGAAGGGATTGTCGTAGGAGCCGCCGCAGATGATGACCTCGCCGAGGTCGTCAAGCACGGTAGAGGTGATCTCCCACACGTTGCCGGCCATCTCCCTGATGCCGCACGGCGAGACGTTGCCGGGATGGTCGTCGACCGGGCCGGGCATGGCCAGGCCCAGCCGGCCGCCGTCGAGCTCTTCCCGCCACGCCTCGTAGGTGATCAGCGGTCGGCCGCTCCAGGAGTCGGCGCAGTTGACGATGCCCAAGTCGATGTCGTCACCCCAGGGGAACAACCGGCCGTCGGTACCGCGCGCGGCGGCCTCCCACTCGGTGGAGGTGGGTAGCCGCTTGCCATCGAAGGCGGCGAACGCGTACGCGCTCCAGGAACTGACACAGATCGCCGGATGGTTCGCATACGCAGGGTCGGTGTAGTAGCCGGGCACGCGCAGGCGTTCCAGCCAGGGCTCGTGTGTGATGCCGTCGGGCATGTCCGGGTGGTCCCACTGCTGAGAGCCGCCCTCCCGTACGGCGTCCAGGAACCGGTTGTACCGCTCGACCGTGACCGGGAACCGGTCGAACCGCACCGGACGCTCGATCCTGCGGAGCATCAGGTGGTGGCTCGGCCCGACCAGGTAGGTGCCGGTGGGCAGCACGCAGTCATCATTGATCGCCGACGCCTGCGAACGGCGGAACAGGAACTCACGCACCTGCTCGGTCAGCCGGGGCGGGACGGCATCGGCGAGTGCCGCTTCCCGGTTGGCCGGCAGGCGGAGGTGGTCGGCGGCCATGAGCTCCTGGTAGGCGCTGTGGGTGAAGGCGACGCTGGAGGCATCGGCGGGGCGGAACAGCGGGCGCAGCCGGAATGCGTCGTAGCTCAGCCGCCCACGGTCGAACACTTCGATGCCCAGGTGGTTGACGATGTCGATGAAGCCGAAGGTGGCCTGGTCGCGTAGGAACGCCGCGCCGAAGTAGCCGACGATCGCGGTCAGTCTATGGCTCAGTTCGGCCTCGGCAATGGTCTGCTCGATGTGCTTCCAGGCCAGTTCGGCGAGGTGAGGAGCCTGTTCGGCTCCGGAGACGAGTTGGTGGGACAGGCGTCGTTGCAGCGGTGTCGTATTGGAAGGGTCGTCGTGCAGCCGTAGCGCCGAGAAGCGGGGCACCTGCAGCGGGTTCACCCCCTGGGCGTGGAGCTGCTGGACGAGCTTCTCCGACACCAGCGCCGTGCCGTCCAGCAGGCGCCGCACCTGCGGGGTGTCTTCCAGGAACGAAACCCGAGAGGTGGTGACGACGGCCGATTCGGCCGAGAGTACCTGGGCGAGCTCGGTGAACAACTCCAGGAAACCCGCCTGCGTCATGGACGGTACCGCCTCGTCGATGCCGTCCAGCGCGCACAGCACCGACCCTGAGCGGGCGAAATAGTGGAACACATCGAACACGTGGGTGTTCTCCACCGACATGTACGGCGCGAGCGTGCGCGTCACGAAGTCGCGGAAGTCCTCATCACGCCGTTTGAGACTCATGTCGAAGTAGAAGCGGTACCGCCGTCCGGTCGCGGCCGCCGAACGGGTGACAAGCTGCTTCAGCAGCGTCGTCTTGCCGGTGCCGGACCGGCCGACGATCAGCAGGTTCCCGCCCGCGGTCGCCACCTTGTCCAGTAACCGGCTGGCGGCGCCCACCTGGATGATCTTTTGCTCGCCGGTCTGATCGTCTGTGGTGAGCAGGTCGCCGGAGACGGTGATCTGCTCGGCGCCCGACGGCTTCGGGTAGGCGTCGGCGACGTCGGCCAGGTGCCGATCAAGGTCGACAAAGGCGTCCATGAACCGCTCGTACGTCACCACCCGGAAGTCCTCGCCCAGTGGCCCCGGCCGCTGCATGGTGCCGTTCTGCTCCAGGATCAGGAAGCGGGTGAGCTTGGGAAGGCGGGTCTGCAGTAACTCGCCGCCGGTGGCGTCGAAGACCTGGATGACATCATCGACGCTCTTGCTGAGCAGCAGCTCAATGTACTCACTCCGCAGCCCGCGTTCCCGGAAGAAGAGCTGGTAGAGCGTGTTGCGCGACAGCTCGAAACGCTTGACCGGCTTGAAGTCCAGGGTCAGGTACAGTCCTGCGAGGAACTCCGCCTTGACCGCGACATCTGGCGCGAGCTTGGGCACATCCCCGCTGAGAATGCCGCTCCCGGTACTGCTGAACCACGCCAGCACATCCAGCAGCCGCCGTACCGCCGTCAGCCCGTCTTCGTCGGCGATCTCGTACCCGTCGTGGGTGGATCGGTTGCGCAATCGCTGGATGTCCCGGAACGCGTCCACGACATTGCTACTTCGGATGTACGGCAAAGCGCCCTTGATCAGCTCGTTCAGCGCCCTACTTCCGGGGTCGCCCGGAACATTGTGGTGCCGCCAGAGTTGCTTGAGAATCCGCTCGGTGATCTTCCCCACGAGAGCGATCGCGTTCTCCGGGTAGCCGTCGCCGATGGACTTGATCGGCCGCTCTAGGTCCAGCCCCAGATGCCGGGCCACGCGGGAGTGGTCGTCCAACTCGTTGCGGAGCTGGTGCAGGCGGCCGTCGAGTTCCACGCTCATGGGGCCGTCCCCAGCACGAAAGCGAACCGATCGGTGAAACGCACCTCAGGGCCTGGATGGCGGGCGAGGATCTCCTGGACGCCCTGCTCCAATTCGGCATCGGTGAAGCTGGACAACAGTGACATGTATCGGCTGCGGACCATGTCGATGTAGCGCTCACGATCGAATGCGAGCGGGAACCCCTCGTAGGTGACCTCAGCATGTAGACCGGCACCGGTCATGGCCTCGGCGATGTCCTCGGGGTCTGGCTGGCGTTGCTGGAAGAGCCTCAGCGCCGCGTCGAACAGCGGATAGTCGATCATGGTGGGCAGCATCACCACGAGAATCCGTGCCCCCGGTCGTAATAGGCGGGCCAGACCGGCGAGAATGCGGGCGGGGTCGTCGAGGTGGTGGACGACCTCCTTGAGGAGGATGGCGTCGTATGCCTCGAGCGGGAGTCGTATTTTTGCATCGACGATTTCCTCGGCTCCCGCGTGCAGGGGGGTCAGCCGCGGGTCGGAAGGCAATTGCGCCAGCATGCCATTGGAGGGATCGGCACAGACGACCATGGCGGCGTGTTGGGCCATACCCCGCGAGTACAGACCGGTACCCCCGCCGAGATCCAGGACCGTGTCGGTGGGGCGCAGGTTGAGCCGGTCGACGATCGTGCCGGTCATCCACGCGATGAAATCCGGACTATATGCCCAATTCTCATCAAAGCTGGTCGCAAGCCGATCATAGTGTGCCCGCGTGACATCACTGCGCACGTTCCCTCCACACCACGGCACCAGGGCATCCTCAGCATCTGACGGGGTTCGATCATAGTCAAGAAAGGGTCACGGCCGAGGTGAGATCGGTGTGGGGGATGGGATGTTATTGGGGTAAATGGCCGAGGAGCATATATGCGTTGTTCGGTGTGTCCGGGCTCGCGCCGTACCGCGCCAGATGGCTGTACTCGCCGTGAGCGCCCCGTGAAAGGGGACAATCGGCGGCGTGAAGTATTTGCCGCCTGCCCCGCACTGGCATCGGTGACTTCCTGCGACTACATGGCGGACCAGCGCGTCCATTTCCAGGTGGGCGGGCTTTGGTCTCGCTGGAGTGACAGCTACTGAGGTCACCGCAGGACCAGCCCCGGCGCGGGCGTGGGGCAGGGGCTGGTACGGCTGCGGGG
>NZ_POUA01000839.1 GCF_003236385.1 Spongiactinospora gelatinilytica | reverse complement strand
ATAATATTCGAGGGCTTTATCCAAGCGTCCTTTTAAGAGTGGAGTTACGGTTTCAGATCGTACCCCCGCTCCTAAAACAATAATATAATCCACGTTGCCTTTGATAGGAACCACTTGATAAAGAAATGAATAAAAGAGATAACAAACAAAAATGAAAGTTAAAGTTACATCAATCCCTAAAAGGGTAAGCAAAATTCCAACGAAGCGTCCTAAAAATTGATTCAAAAACAAAATAGCTAAACCAGCAACCAACATGAATAAAAAATTAAGGCCTAAAATAAGCGATAATTTGGCAGTCAAACTTTTGCCTTCACGAGTTTGCATAATGTAGGTGTTAACAATCAAACTGAAGCCGATTACTAACGGCGTCAAAACAATTCCTAAAAGTAGGAAGACCGCAAGGCTAACAATTCCAGTCCTTGAACCTCCTGCCAGATAATTAGCAATCCACAAAGTGGGTAATAAAGCTAAGTTAATGC
>NZ_POUA01000838.1 GCF_003236385.1 Spongiactinospora gelatinilytica | reverse complement strand
GCCAAGCCCCGACCCGGACGCCGCCCACGCGCACTCCGCCGACCCGGACCCCGCCGACGCGGACGGACGACGGCGAAGGCCCCTCCAACGGCGAGACCAGTGAGCCGCCGAAGCCGACCGAAGAGCCCACCGAGGAGCCGGGCCCGTCCGACGAGAGCCCCGCGAGCGCCCTGGCCGTGCTTCCGGGCGGCCTGCTGGCCCTCGGCCTGGTGACGTCCGGCGCGGTACCGGTCACACTTGCGGTGAAGCGAGGTGTGGCGGGCCGGCATCGGAGGCGGCGGTAGACGCCCGTCCGCGACGGTGGTCGCCGGACGTTCTCCCGACCGGTCGCCAGGGTGGTCCACCGTCTTCGGAACGGAGCCGGCGCCGGGTGGTTCGAGGGTTGCGAAAGGTATACGCAAGGGGACTCGGCGATGAGCGTGCACAGGGATGAGATCGCCGGCCACCGCCTGGCGGGGGGCGGGCGGCCGGGCGAGGTCGGCACCTTCTGGG
>NZ_POUA01000837.1 GCF_003236385.1 Spongiactinospora gelatinilytica | reverse complement strand
CCCTCACCCGATCCCACCTCGGCCACCCTCCGCACTCACCATGACATGCGATTTCGCGATCTTGCCCTCCGGTGTCCGGCGTGGCGGTTCGATGCGTGGGGTACTGGCTGGGCCGCCCTGCGACCGAGCGATCTGCCCACGTCGATGTCCAAGGCGATCCGCCCCACGCGCGACGGCCTTGTGGCGGCCTGGTGTACGGCGTGGCGGTTCGATGCCTGAGGCCGCCGGCCCACGGCCTCACGGCCTTACGACGACGGCGCGCTGCCGGGGAACCCTGGTCCGGCAGGCGTTGCGTCGACGCCAAGGCCGTCGGCCCCCACGCGCCGCAGCGGGCAGGGGCCGGCCCGGTCGTGCCCTCTTCGCCAGGACCACCGGGCCGAAATCACCCCAGAGACGTCGTCGGCTGGGCCTGTGACACCCGGTCATGCGGGCCGGACGTGTCGGCGCGCACCTCCTCGGCCGCAGGCCGTACCCCCATCCCCCCAGACCCTCCAG
>NZ_POUA01000836.1 GCF_003236385.1 Spongiactinospora gelatinilytica | reverse complement strand
ATGTCGAAGCACGAGCCGTGCAGCCAGCACTCAAGGGTGTCGTCGTAGACGTCACCCTCGCTGAGCTTCACCTCGGCGTGTGAGCACACGTCGTGGAGGGCGAAGACCTCTCCGCCGGAGCGCACCAGCGCCACGGGGGTGCCGCCGACCTCCACCCCGAGGACTCCGCCCTCGGGGATGTCAGTCAGCCGGCAGACCTTCTCGAAGCTCACTTCTCCAGCTCCGCTTCCACCGCCCGGGCCAC
>NZ_POUA01000835.1 GCF_003236385.1 Spongiactinospora gelatinilytica | reverse complement strand
GGTGGTAGGTCGCTCGGCAGGACGAAGGCGGGGCTGGTGACACAGATCTCTCCGGGCGCGATCTGCCTGGAGCCGCTGCGGGCGACGAACGGCACGGTCAGGTCGCCGTTCTCCGCGTAGATCGGCTTCCATCCCTGCGGGTTCAGCACCGGTCCGCCGGCGGCGTAGTAGAGCCTCACGTCGCCGGACGCGGGGCATCCGTCCCTCAAGCTCTTGCCGCGCACGTAGATGCGGTTGAGCCTCCCCTGCAAGATGGGGTGTCGAATCCCGAGGTCGGGTCCGTTGTAGCTGGACTCCAGCAGATCGAAGTCGAGGACGTCGCTGCCGAAGGGGATGATGTCGGGGGACTGCCACCAGGGAGGGTCCGTGGGGGTCTGTCCCCGGTCCGGGAAGTTGTCCCTGGCCAGGATGTCGTTCCAGCCGGCGTTCTGCTCAACGGTCATGATTCCTCGCTCTTGGCCGTCTTCGCCCCGGCGGCGGTGGCCGGGTCGGATGGTGA
>NZ_POUA01000834.1 GCF_003236385.1 Spongiactinospora gelatinilytica | reverse complement strand
GTCTCCGGAGGGGACGGGCGCGCCGGAAGCTCCAGGACGGGCAGCGGCCGAATCAGACGGGACGGAGCCGGAAGGGGTGGAGGCCGACCCTACTGCACTGCCGTGGGCCTGGGGCGAAGCGGATACCAGGGCGGGACCCGGATCGGGTGAGGTGGCGGGGGCCTGGGCTGAAGCGAGGGTATGAGCTGAAGCCGAGGCCGCGTCAGGCGAAACAGCAGGGCCCTGGGCTGAATCGGAAGCCGGGCCGGAAGAGGGCATGGGGCCCGGGGCTGAAGCAGGGGCCGCGTCGAGCGAGAGAGCGGGGGCCTGCCCCGAAGCCGACGTCGGATCGAGCGAGGAAGCGGAGCTCTGAGCCGAAGGCAGGGCCGCGTCAGGGGCGAAAGCGGGCCGCTCAGCCGAAACCGAGGCCGCATCAGGCGAAAGAGCGGGACTCTGACCCGAAGCCAAAGCCGGATCGAGCGAGGAAGCAGGACTCTGAGCCGAAGGCAGGGCCGGATCGGGTGAGGG
>NZ_POUA01000833.1 GCF_003236385.1 Spongiactinospora gelatinilytica | reverse complement strand
GTTCACCACGTTGTTGCTGCCGTCCATCACACCCGATCACCCCTTCGCCTCCCGCCGCCTGGTCCCCGTGGTCGTGCCCGGCATGGTGCTGCTCGGCGTGTGGGGCCTGCGCTGGGTGCTCGCCCAGGCCCGCAGGAGGGGGTACGGCCCGCGGGTGCGGCGCGGCCTGGCCACGGCAGGGGTCGTGCTGGTCCTGGTACCGCCCGCCTTCGTGTCCGGCGGCACCGCCTTCACGCCGGTCGAGCGCGGCGAGGCCGCCGCCGTCGCCGGCCTGTGCGCGGCCATCCCCCCCGACGCGTCGGTGCTGCTCGTGGAACGGGTCACCGGCGACCGCTTCGCCCAGGTCGTTCGTGGTCTGTGCGGTGTACCTGCGGCCCGCGTCCGCATGCTCTCCACCATCGACAAGGAGGTGGCCCAGGCCGCCGATGTCAGGCGCCTGATGACCCGCATCCGCCAGGCGGGCCGCCGCCCGGTCCTGCTCGCCGCCGCCCAGGCCCAGCTCATCCGCTAC
>NZ_POUA01000832.1 GCF_003236385.1 Spongiactinospora gelatinilytica | reverse complement strand
GGGCGGCTTCTGCCACCGCTGAACCCTCGGCATTGACGAAAGTCAATGGTCCCCGGCCACGTCCGGCGACTGTGCGGCACACCGGCCGGAAAATACCTTCATCGCTGTCTGCGAGCATCGATGGAGGCAGCGAAATGAACGGCGAGCTTTACAGATTCATCGTGGAAATGGCCGCCGCCGGCCCGGAATGGCCACGGGAAATGAGCGAGGCGGGCACCGACGGTATATTGGTGGTCTTCGCCGCGCTGTTCGCGGCCGCGTG
>NZ_POUA01000831.1 GCF_003236385.1 Spongiactinospora gelatinilytica | reverse complement strand
CAGCCTCGTAGCGGTCGAGCACGACGTCGGCCAGCACCTCGCAGTCGCCGATCACCTCGGCGCAGCGGATGTCCAGGTCGGGGTGCCCGGCCGCGTACGCGAGCGCCTGCGCCCACACGCGTTCCAGCAGTCCCCCGGCGAACAGCAGGTACGGCACGACGATGACGCGCCGGGCGCCGAGGCGGCGGCAGCGTTCCAGGCCGCCGGGCACGCCGGGCGGGGTCAGGGAGACGAAGGCGGTCTCCACGGTCATGTAGTCGTAGGCGTGGGTCTCCCAGAACAGCCGGGAGACCCGGTGGACGTCGGCGTTGGCCGCGGCGTCGATGGAGCCGTCACCGACCAGGACGACGGCCGTCTCGCGGGGTCCGGTGGGCTCCTGCTCCTCCTCGTGCGGCGCGGCGGCCGGGACCGCGCGCAGCCGGGGCATCTCCGTGGCGGCGTCGGCGAGCCGGTCGCCCAGCAGCGCGAGGATGCGGGGGTCCGGGCCGACCGGGCGGGCGCAGGAGTAGAGGAGGG
>NZ_POUA01000830.1 GCF_003236385.1 Spongiactinospora gelatinilytica | reverse complement strand
ATACCGGAAACTGCCGCCAAGGTCTAACTCAACCAATCTAGCCGCGCTACATACGGTTTTTGTGGCAACTCATCAGGTGTCCGCTGTCGATGAAACTCTCTGCGCCGGTAGCGGAACTCTCACGCGTGCGGTCGCCGTCGTCACAGCTCCCCCAACCGCAAACGATTCTCGCAAATACGCAAGTATCTGCAAAAACAGGTTTTTTTCGGGGTTCCTGGGAGACTGTGCTGTTGAAAAATTCTTGAAGAATACAGAAGGCTCATGCAAACTGAATGAACTGGTTTCTGTTGTGGATCTCAACAGTTTCCACAGGAACATTGAGGAGGTCAGAGACCTCAATGAACCCGAAACAGCTCGCCTTCCTGGCGAGCTGTTTTCGTTCTACGCCCGCCGACGAAAGATCGCAAGTGCAATAACGAGATTTTTCACGTCTTTACGCTCAAAAAGTAAAAAAACCATGTTTTCCCCTGGCTGAATCCCCAAAAACGCGTGAAATGCGTTTTCAGGATGTTGCATAGC
>NZ_POUA01000082.1 GCF_003236385.1 Spongiactinospora gelatinilytica | reverse complement strand
GGCGGGGTGGGCAAGTCCGCCCTGGCCGTACACGTCGCGCACCAGATGATCGACTGCTTCCCGGACGGCCAGCTCTACGCCAACCTGGGCAACATCGACCCCGCGTCCGTGCTGAGCGCCTTCCTGGGGGCGCTCGGGATCTCCGGGCTGAGCGTGCCGGAGGACGTCCAGGCCAGGGCGGCGCTGTTCCGCAGCCACCTGGCCCGGCGCAGGGCGCTGATCCTGCTGGACAACGTCAGCACCGAGCAGCAGGTCCGCTGGCTGCTGCCGGGCAGCCCGACGTGCGCGATGCTGGCCACGAGCCGGACCCGGCTGTCCGGCCTCGCGGGCGCCCACCTGGTGGACCTCGACGTGCTGCCCAGGGTCAAGGCGGTCGAGCTGTTCGCCCGGGTGGTCGGGGAGGAGCGGGTGGCGGCCGAGCCCGCCGCGGTGAGGGAGATCGTCGATCTGTGCGGGCAGATGCCGCTGGCGGTCCGCATCGCGGGGGCCAGGCTGGTGGCGCGGCCCCGACGTACCGTGGCCTGGCTGGCCCGGCGGCTGAGCGACGAGCACAGCCGGCTGGACCAGCTCGTGGCGGGCGACCAGGCGGTGCGCGCGAGCCTGGCGCTGAGTTACCTCGGGCTGACCGAACCGGCGCGGCGCGCCTTCCGGCTGCTCGGTATGCTCGACTGCCCCGACTTCGCCGCCTGGGTGGCCGCCGCGCTGCTGGACTGCTCGATCCACGAGGGCGAGGCGCTGGTGGACGAGTTGGTCGACGCGCAACTGCTGACCGCGTTCGGCACCGACAGTTCGGGCAATCTGCGTTACCGGTTTCATGATCTGGTCCGCCTTTACGCCAGGGAGCACACCTCCCCCGAGGACGACGACGCCGTCGCCCGCGCCCTCGGCGGTTGGCTCGCGCTGGCCGAGCGGGCGATGGTCCATGTGCCGGGGGCCTGCTACGCGATCATCCACGGCCCGGCCCCCCGGTGGGAGCCGCCGGCCGCCGTCGTGCGCGAGTACCTGGCCGACCCGATGGCGTGGTTCGCCGACGAACGCCGGGCGCTGATCGCCGCGGTACGCCAGGCGTGCGCCCGCTCCCTGGACGACCTCGCCTGGGACCTCGCCGCCTCGATGGAACGCTACTTCGACGTCAGGGGCTACTTCGAGGACTGCCGCCGGGTCAACGAACCCGCGCTGGAGCTGTGCCGCAAGACCGGCAACCGGCTTGGCGAGGCGGTGATGCTGCGCGGCCTGCTGGACGTCACGACCTGGATCGGCACCGGCTACGACGGTGAGGCGATGGCCGCCCTCGACCGCAACGCGGCGCTGCTCGTGGAGATGTTCCGCGACATCGGCGAGCGCCGCGGGCTCTCCGACGCGTACGCGATGCGCGCGTGGGGCCTGGCCGCGGCAGGGGAGAGCGAGCGCGCCCTGGAGCACGGCCGCGAGGCGCTGCGCCTGGCCGCGGAGACCGGGCACACCGGCGGCGAGGCGCGGGCGCACCTGGCGATGGCCGTGGCGCACGGCGAGACGCGTACCGAGCAGGCCACCCCGCACCTGCGGCACGCGCTCGCGCTGGCCAAGGAGATCGGCAACCGCCGCTTCGAGGCGACCGCGTTGCAGTTCCTCGGCATCTCGCACACCGTGGCGGGGGAGTTCGAGGAGGCGCACGAGTGCCTGATGGGTTCGCTGGAGATCTGCAACGCCTCCCCGGACCCGTCGTCGGAGACGCTGACCCTCGTCGTACTGGCCGGTCTGTACGCGCGCACCGGAGACGAGCGGGCGCGCCGGACCGCCGAGACCGCCGAGTCGATGAGCAGGCAGTACAACCTGTCGCATCACCTGGCCGACTCCCTCGCCGTGCTGGGCGGGCTGGACCTGGCCGAAGGGCGGGCGGCGTCGGCGGTGCGCCGGCTGGAGGAGTCCGTCAGGCTGTGGCGGGCCAGGGGGTGGAGTTCGTTCCTGGGGCGGACGCTGCTCGTGCTGGCCGACGCGTACGCCGCCGTGGGCGACCTCGATGCGGCGGAGGGGTGTCGCGCCGAGGCCGCCCAGGTGATGAAGTGATCACGCGTACCGGGCATGTTCCCGGATGGGGGCGCGCCCCCGTTGCCGCCCCCATCCCCTCCCGCTGCGGCCAGAACGGCCGGGGGCATCATCTTGGATGACGCTACGGCCACGGGGACGGGAGGCCGTGACCGTAGCGGGCGCTCTCGCGAGCGGTTGCCCCAGAAAAGAGTGAATCCTGTCGCTGTATAGCTTTCGTATACGAGCGCGGACATGGCTATGTCCATCATATTTGATGGATGATCCTCATTTCTGGCATAGAGTGTCCGGCGTGTGGGGGCATGCGTCATGAGCGAGGACGGCGAGGTCCTGTCGCCCCGGGTGGAGCGGCTGCTGGCCGTACTGCGAGCGGCCCAGGACCCGGTGGGCGCGCGGCACGCGGCGCGGCTGCTCGCGGCCGAGGGCGTGCCGGTGAGCGAGGCGGGCGCCTCCCGCGCCCTCGCCGAGCTGGACGCCCGCGGCCTCACCCGGCCGGTCGGCCGCAAGGGCCGGGTGCTCACCCGGCGCGGCCGGGAACGCGCCGCCGCCACCACCGCGGGCCGCCGGCTCGCCGCCGCCCTGGACATCCGTACGGCGGGCCAGCTCGTCCACTGGCTGCGCGCCCGCCGGGCCATCGAGACCGAGGCCGCCATGGCGGCGGCCACCCGCGCCGACGCCGCCGGCCTGGCCCGCCTCACCACCCTCGCCGCCGAACACGACGCTGCCCTGGCCACCGCCACCGCCCGCGGCCCGGCCCTCGCCGCCGAAGGCGATCCGGCCGTCCCGGCTGAACGCGGTGCGGCGGTCGCCGCCGAGCGCGGCCAGGCCCTGGCCATCGAACGTGATCCGGTGGTGGTGGCGGTGCGGTTCCAGGCCGAGCTGTTGTCGCTCGCGGGCAGTCCGCTGCTGCTCGCGCTGGCCGCCCCGCTGCACACCGAGCCGCTGGCCAGGGCCGAGCACATGCTCGCGGTGCTGACCGGGGCGCGGGAGAGTCAGGCGGAGATCGCGCGGGCGGTACGGGCGCGGGACGCGGAGGCGGCGGCCGACGCCGTACGGGACCGGATAGACGGGCTGGTCGCGCGGGCCGCCGCCCTCCCCGACGAACACGCGCCCCTGCTCCGCAGACTGCTCCGCCTCCCCCGCTGACCAGCGGTCAGCCGGTGCGGGTGACCAGGTCGAGGAGGCGGGGGAAGATCGTGGCCGAGCTCTCCCCCGCCGCGAACGCCTCGACCTCGACGATGAGCCTGCTCAGGTGCTCCCGCATGGCCGCCTCCGCCGCCTCGGGGTCGCGCCGGGCCACCGCGTCGAGGACCTTGGCGTGCGCGGGGGAGGTCTGGTCGTGGGTGCCGTGATCGACGGTGATGACGTCGAGCACCAGCTCCAGGAAGTCCAGCCGTTCGCCGAGCAGCGTGTCGCACAGCGTGGACAGCAGGTCGTTGCCGCAGTACCGGCCGAGCGCGCGGTGGAACTCCAGCGACAGGTTGAGCGGGTTCTCCCCCCGGGCGAGCCCCGCATCGTAGCCTTCGACCAGGTCGCGCAGCCGGGCGATCTCGGCGTCGCCGGCCTCGGTGGCCGCCGCCCGCGCGACCTCCGACTCCACGCCGCGCCTGGCCCGCAGCAGGTCAAGAAGCTGTTCGACGCTACGGACGTTGAGCGCCTGCCCGAGGTCGCGCCCGCGCCTGCGGTCTTCCACCCAGGTGGCCACGACCTCGCGCCCCGCCTGGGTGAGGACCCGGCCCTTGGCGCCCGCCGACCTGGTCCAGCCGCGCTCGTCAAGGGACTTGAACATCCGCGAGACGGTCGCCTCGCTGATGGTGAACCCGCGGTCGCGCATCTCCCGCGCCACGACCCGCGCGCCCTGCGGCTGATGCGCCGAGCCCAGGATGGCCAGCAGCTCGAAGTCGGCCCGGGGGAGCGCGTCGAGCGGCTTGGCACCGGGGTCGGTCATCGCGTGCCTCCTCGGATCGGGGGTTGACAGGACCGTAGCACGTTCCTCAGCATTGAGGGACTTTCATCTCCTATAACCGACTTTTCTCAGCATCTAGGGGAGGGCCTGCCCCATGGCCGAACCCGTGTCCAACGCCCAGCCCAACGCCACCTCCGATGCCGCGACCCCCACCAAGGCCCGCAAGGCCGCGCTCGCCGCCTTCGTCGGCACCAGCATCGAGTACTACGACTACTACGCCTACGCCACCGCCTCGGCCCTCGTCTTCGGCAAGCTCTTCTTCCCCGACACCGGCAACCCGTTCATCGGCACCATGGCCGCCTTCGCGACCTTCGCCGTCGGCTTCCTCGTCCGCCCGATCGGCGGCATCGTCTTCGGCCACTACGGCGACCGGGTCGGCCGCAAGACCGCGCTGGTCACCACGCTCGTCCTGATGGGCGGGGCGACGTTCCTGATCGGCCTGCTGCCGACGTACGAGACCGCCGGCATCCTGTCCCCCATCTGCCTGGTGCTGCTCCGGCTCGCGCAGGGCTTCGCGGTCGGCGGCGAGTGGGGCGGCGCGGCGCTCATCGCGGTCGAGCACGCCCCGCCGTCCCGCAAGACCTTCTACAGCTCCTTCGCCCAGCTCGGCTCCCCCGGCGGCACCGTGCTCAGCTCGGCCGCGTTCTCTCTGGCCGCCCTGCTGGGCGGCGGCGACCTGCTGGAATGGGCCTGGCGGGTGCCGTTCCTGTTCTCGGCGGTGCTGGTGATCATCGGCCTGGTGATCCGGCTGAAGCTGGAGGAGTCGCCCGAGTTCCAGCGCGCCCAGAAGCGCAACACCGTGGTCAAGAGCCCGCTCAAGGTCACCGTGCAGGGTTCGTGGAAGCTGATCCTGATGGGCGTCGGCACGGTCGCGGTCGGCGTCGGCGGCTTCTACATGACCGGCACGCTGTTCCTCAGCTACGCGGTGGACCAGGTGGGCATCGCCCAGCAGACCATCCTGAGCGCCCAGCTCATCGCCGCCGCCTCCAGCATCGTCTCCTTCCCGGTGCTGGCCGCGCTGGCCGACCGGTACGGCAAGCGGCTGGCGATGTTCAGCGGCCTGATCGGAACCATCGTGATCGCCGCGCCGCACTACTACATGGCGCACACCGAGAGCGCCGTGCTGATCACCCTGATGCTGATCGTCACCCAGACCGTCAGCGCGGGTGCGTGGGTGACCATCCCGGCCCTGCTCAGCGAGGCGTTCCCGGTCGAGACGCGGTACACCGCGATGTCGCTCAGCTTCCAGCTCGCCGGGGTGCTGTTCGGCGGCCTGGTACCGGTGGCCGGCGCGGGCCTGGTCGCCATGGCCGCGGGCAGCCCGTTGCCCGCGATCGGCCTGCTCATCGCCCTGGCGCTGATCAACCTGCTGGGCGCGACCCTGCTCATCAGGGCGGTGGCCGCCAAGGCCGCGGCCCCCGCCGACATTTCGGAGAGGACGGCATGACCACGACCCTGATCAAGGCCCCTTACATCGTCGCCTACCAGGACGGCGAGCATCGCATCCTGCGGGACGGCTGCCTGGTGGTGCGCGACGACCAGGTCGTCCATGTCGGCAGGAGCTACGACGGCCCCGCCGACGAGGTGATCGAGGCCGGCGACCGGGTGGTGACGCCGGGGCTGATCAGCACGCACGCGCACATCACCGAGTCGCCGATCGACAAGTCGCTCCAGGAGGACATCGCCCGCCGGGTGTTCTGGCAGACCGGGCTGATCGAGGTGCTGCCGACCATCGTGGCCTGCATGGAGCCGGAGGACGTACGGGCCTGCGCCGACTACTCGATGCTGGAGCTGATCCGCACCGGCTGCACGACCGTGCTCCAGATGGGCGCGATGTCGGAGTACGTCGCCGACGCGGCGGAGAAGGCGGGCCTGCGCGCGTACGTCGCCGACATGTTCAGGTCGGGGGCCTGGCAGACCACGGACGGCACCAGCGTCTCCTACACCTGGGACGAGGAGAAGGGCAGGCAGGGCCTGGCCCGCGCGGTCGATCTGGTCGGCGCGCTGGACGGCCGCGCCAACGGCCGCATCGGCGGCTTCCTGGCCCCCGCCCAGGTGGACACCTGCACCGAAGACCTGCTGCGGACCACCAAGGAGGCATCCGACGAGCTGGGCGTGCCCGTGTCGCTGCACGCCTCGCAGAGCATCGTCGAGTTCATCGAGATGAACCGCAGGCACGGCATGACGCCGATCGAGTGGCTGGACTCCATCGGGTTCCTCGGCCCGCGTACGATCCTGGGCCACGCCATCGTGGTCGCGGGCAGCAGCTACGCCAACTACCCCGGTGACGACCTGGCCCTGCTGGCGGCCACCGGCACGTCGGTCGCCTACAACGCGTGGTGTTTCGGGCGGCGCGGCCTGGTCATGGAGACCTACCCCGAATATCTCAAGCGCGGCGTGAACGTCTGCCTGGGCACCGACACCGCGCCGCAGTCCATGATCGAGTCGCTGCGCTGGACGGCGGTGCTCGGTAAGGTACTCGGGCGCAACGCCGAGGAGTCCACCGCCAAGGACGTCTTCGACTCCGCCACGCTGCGCGCCGCAGCGGCCATCGGCCGTGACGACCTCGGCCGGATCAGCTCCGGTGCCAAGGCCGACCTGCTGTTCTGGCGTACCGACTCGCTGTTCATGACCCCGCTGCGCGACCCGATCCGCAACATCGTCTACACCTCGCAGTCCGAGGACCTGGCCGACGTCATGATCGACGGGGCCTGGGTGATGCGCGACCGGCAGGTGCCCGCCATCGACGAGGCCGAGGTCACCGCCCGCCTCCAGCGCTCGGCGGCCAAGGTCTGGGCCAAGTGGCCGAGCGCCGACTGGGCCGGCCGTACGCTGCCCGAACTCTGCCCGCCCACCTACGCCGACTTCGTCTAAGGTCCCCGAGCGTCCCGCGGGCACACACCCGCCTCCTTTGTAACGGCCGTCCGCGATCGGCAAAGGAGGGGGTGCGTTGGGACGCTCGGCAAAGGAGCTTTGGTGAAGTTGAGACAGACGGGGTTGGCGGACATCGCCTGTGATCCCGCCGCCTTCGAGGCATTCTACGAGCGCCACTTCGACGACGTGACGAAGTTCCTGGCCAGGCGGGTGATCGACCCGCATTCCGTCGCGGACCTCACCGCGGAGGTGTTCCTCGCCGCGCTCGACTCGGCGCACACCTACCGGCCCGGCCGGGGCAGCGAGGTCGCCTGGCTGTACGGCGTGGCCCGCAACACCCTGCTCGCCGAACGCCGCAGGTCCGTCAGGGAGCAGCGGGCCAACCGCAAGATAGCGGGCCGCCGGCTGCTCGACGGGGACGACATCGCCCGTCTCGAAGAACGCATCGACGCCGAGGCTTCGGCCCGCCTGGCCATCGACCGGATGGCCGAACTGCCGGACAAGGAGCGCGCCCTGCTCGAACTGGTGGCCATCGACGGCCTCAGCACCGCCGAGGCCGCGCAGGCGCTCGGCATCCGGCAGGGCACGGCCCGAGTACGGCTGCACCGGGCCAGACGCTCGATTCAACAGGTTCCCGGCATCATGCCCGCGATCGGAGGAACGAAATGAACAGCGGCTTCAAGGACAAGTTGCTCATGGAGCTGAAGGCGGAGGTCGCCGAACGAGCGGCGCGGCGGCGGTCCCCGGTGCTGCGCTGGAGTCCGGGCCGCCGATTCCTGGCGGGGGCCGGGGTCGTCGGGGTGGCCGCGGCGGCGGCCCTGACCGTACCCCTGGTGACCGGCCAGGAGTCGCCCGCGTACGCGCTCACCAAGGGCGCGGACGGCTCGATCAACCTCAAGATCCGCGAGCTGCGCGACGCCGACCAGGTCGAGAAGGACCTCGCCCGCTTCGGGATCAGCGCCGACATCACCTATCTGCCGCTGGGCAAGCGCTGCGCCTCGGGCCGGGCCAAGCCGCTCGCGGGCGACGATGTCAAGATCACCCCAGAGCAGTTGGGGAGCAAGGACCCCGCCGTCAAGAAGAAGGCCCATGATCTGCTGGACAACACGCCTTCGGCCAAGGCCATCCGCCCGCGCGACGGTATCACGATCTACCCGAAGCACATCAAGCCGGGCCAGCGGGTGCTGATCGAGGCTGCGGAGAACCCGGAGCAGGTGAGCGTCCAACGGCCGGGCGTCGCCTGGTCGTTCTCCGGCCGCCTGGTGGAGGGCCCGATCGCGCCTTGTCAGGTCGAGGACGAGCCCTACGCCTACGAGATCGGCGACGCCACCCCGCCCGCCGGTAGCTGAGTCACCAGCCCAGTTCGTCGCAGCCGGTGTGGTCGCGCGGCTCGACCTGAAGGGTGGCGTGCGCCACGCCATGGTGCTCGCGCAGCAGGTGCCGGGCCCGGTCCAGTACGGCGTGGCTGTCGCCCGGTTCGCCGGTGACCAGGTGGACGGTCGCCACGTTCATGCCCGAGGTCAGCGTCCACAGGTGCAGGTCATGGACGTCGCACACGCCATCGATGCCGGCCAGGTCACGGGCCACCGCGGTGGCGTCCATGCCCTCGGGCACGTGCTGGCCGAGTACGGCGAACACCTGCCGGCCCAGCGAGACCGCACGGAAGGCGACGAACGCGCCGATGGCCAGGGCGACGATGGTGTCCCAGTACGCCTGACCGGTCGTGGTGATCAGCCAGCCCGCCACGATCACCCCGATCGAGCCCGCCGTGTCGGCCATGACCTCCAGGTAAGCGCCCTTCACGTTGAGGCTCTCGCTGGCTCCCGACCGGAGCAGCAGCAGGGCGGCGACGTTGACCGCGAGGCCGATCGCACCCACGATGAGCATCGGCCCGGCGGACACCTCGGCAGGGCCGCCGATCCGGCTGATCGCCTCGATGACCACGTAGAGCGCGACGCCGAGCATCATCACCACGGCCAGCAGCGAGGCGAACACCTCGGCCCGGTAGGAGCCGTAGCTGCGGCGTCCGGTGGTGTCGGGGCGGGTCGCGATCCGCGTCGCGACCAGGGCCGCGCCGAGGGTGACCACGTCGGCGGCCATGTGACCGGCGTCCGACAGCAGCGCCAGTGAGCCGGAGAGCAGGCCGTACACCAGCTCGACCACGAAGAAGGAGCCGATCAGGCCGAAGGAGACCGCCAGCCGCCAGCGGTGCTTGGCGCCCGCGTGGCCGCTCACATGGCCGTGCCCGTGCCCGTGCCCGTGCCCATGTCCGTGTCCGGCGCCCATCAGCTCTGCTCGCCGCGCTCGGGGTGGATGAGTTCGCTGTGCTCGGTGTGGGCGAGCGCCAGGTCGAGCAGCATCCGCACGTGAGGGTCCTCAAGGCGGTAATAGGCCATCCGGCCGGAGCGGCGCACGGCGACGATGCGGTGCGCCCGCAACAGGCGCAGCGCATGCGACACCGCCGACTCGCTCTGGCCGGTCACCGCCGCGAGGTCGCACACGCACAGCTCACCGTCCAGCAACGAGACCAGCAGGCGTAGCCGCCCCGGGTCGGACAGCAGCCCGAAGACGTCGGCGGTGTCGTCGAGGTCTTGGGTGGCGGGCATCCGTTCGCGCACCGTGGCGACCCGGGGCGCGTCCACGACGCGCACCGAACAGCCGTCGATGTCGATCAGACCCTTGACGTCTGAAGACCTATTCATATGAGCAAGATAGCTCTGGGGTGCGGCGGTCTGTCAACAGGGGTGTCCTGGCCGGAAACGGCCAGGACACCCCGCGGCGGCGCTCAGGCGCCCTTGGCGGCCTCGAAGCGGCGGATCACGTCGTCCCAGTTGATGAGACCCCACAGCTTTTCCACATAGTCCGGGCGGACGTTGCGGTACTGCAGGTAGTACGCGTGCTCCCAGGCGTCGAACACCAGCAGCGGCGTCGTGTTCATGCCCACGTTGCCGTGGTGGTCGTAGACCTGCTCCACCACCAGGCGGCGACCCAGCGGCTCCCACGCGAGCACGCCCCAGCCGGAGCCCTGGACGGTGCTGGTCGCGGTGGTGAGCTGCTTCTTGAAGTTGTCGAAGGAGCCGAAGTGCTCGGTGATGGCCTCACCGAGGCCCCCGTCGGGACGGTCGCCGCCGTCCGGGGAGAGGTTCTCCCAGAAGATGGTGTGCAGCACATGGCCGGAGAGGTTGAAGGCGAAGGTCTTCTCCAGGCCGACGAGCCCCCCGAACTCGCCCTTGTCCCGGGCGTCGGCGAGCTTTTCCAGCGTGTCGTTCGCGCCCTTCACGTACGCGGCGTGGTGCTTGGCGTGGTGCAGCTCCAGGATCTCCCCGGTGATCGCCGGCTCCAGGGCCCCGTAGTCGTAGGGCATGTCCGGAAGTGAGTACTGGCCCATACGTAGGCTCCCCTTGTTGCGAATAGTATGCAACAACGATACTCACGCAGTAAGCTGCGAGGGGCCGGGGGCCCCTTGAATCACGGGCTTTCCGGCCGGCTTATGGCAGCAGCCGGCGGAGGGCCGCGGCCGAGGGGGAGCCGGGCTCGGCGGTGAACATCACCAGCCGCTGCCCCGGGTCCTCGGGAAGCTCGAACACCTCCTCGGCGAGCGTCATCCGGCCCGCGCGCGGATGCTCGAACCGGACCGTCACCGAGGCGCAGGTGCGTACCGGGTGCTCGGCCCACAGCCCGGCGAACTCCTCGCTCTTCATCGTCAGTTCGCCGATCAGGCGGGTCAGGTCGGGGTCGTCGGGATAGCGCCCGGCCACGACCCGCAGGAACCGCGTGGTCGCGGGCCTTGGCGGGCCAGGCGGCGTACAGGGCGCGGTGCGCGGGGTCCAGGAAGACCATCCGGCTCAGGTTGGGCCGCCAGTCCTCCCGGTACGGCCGATCGAAGTCCAGGTGCCAGGCGAGCAGGGCGTGGGCCAGGCGGTTCCAGGCGAGTACGTCGGCGCGACGGCCGACGATCATGGCGGGGACGGCCTCGATCGCGTCGATCAGCGCGCGCTTGCCCGGCGGCAGGTGCTCGGGGCCGGACGGCAGCGCGTGGCGTACCGGGTGGGAGATGCGGAACAGGTGCGCCCGCTCGTCGGCGTTGAGGCGCAGCGCGCGGGCGATGGCGGCGAGTACGGCGTCGGAGACGTTGCCGCCGTGGCCCTGCTCCAGGCGCGTGTAGTAGGCGACGCTCAGCCCGGCGATCTGGGCCGGCTCCTCGCGGCGCAGGCCGGGGACGCGGCACCGCCCGCCGTACGGCCTGACGCCCGCCTCCTGCGGCAGTATCGCGTCACGCCGGGAACGCAGGAAGGCCGCCAGCTCGGCGCTTAGTTCCATATGTAGCAGCATGGGCGATTCGCTGCCGGTCAGCCTGACCCTGCCGGTGGTAGGAAAAGCCGGTGGCCGGGTAAGCCCGCGCGGGCCGCCCATACTCCGGCGGCCCACCGTGAAGTGGGGCAATCTGGGCGGCCTGGCCACCGTGGGGATGGCCACGGCGACGACGTTCCTGATGACGATCTACCTTCAGGACGTGCTCGGGTACTCCGCCACGGTGACCGGCCTGGCGCTCGGGATTCCCGGGCTCGCCGCCTTCGCCGGGTCCGTCGCGGCCCCGGCCATGATCGGCCGGTACGGCCCGCACGCCGTACTGTCCGCGGGGCTCGCCATACAGGGGGTCACGACCGCGTCGCTCCTGCTCACCGGCGCCGACCGGGGCGCGATCACGCTCGTGGTCGTGGTGGTCGGGGCGTGCTTCGCAGGCAACATGGCCGCCGTCGTCGCCTTCACGGTCACCGCGACCTCTCGCATTCCCGACCACGAACAGGGGCTGGCCACCGGCATCGCCACGATGACCCCAGCAGGTCGCGATGACCCTGGGCATCCCGGTGATCAGCGCCCTCGTGGCCGCCGCGACCGGCCCGTCCGCGGCGGGCGTACTGCCCGGAATCCACGCCGGCCTGCTGGCCAACGCGGCCGTACCGCTGGCGGCGGCGGCCCTGATCGCGATCTTCCTGCCACTTCGTAACCCTAAGTAGATAATCGGATGCGGATTGTGAAAGAATGACGGGGACCGAAACACCCCGCTCCCTGGGTTCTTCCTTCGGCCGCTGCGAAAGGGCCCGCAATGACGCGATTCACCGGTCGGCCGACCGGCCTGGGCACGGCCGGGGCCCACCTGTACGCCTGCGGCACGGCCGCGGCCCACTCGTCGGCCTGCGGCCCGGCCTCGGGTCACTCGCCCGCCTGTGGCGCGGGTGCGCCCGCGTCGTCCGGCGTCCTGGCCGACCTCACCGAGGTGTCCGCGCGGCCCCCGACCCTGTTCCAGCCGTTCGCCCACCGCCGGCACCCGGCGGCCGAGCGCGCGGCGGACGAGTCGATCGCCTGGCTGCGCGGGTTCGACATCGAATGGCCGCCCGGCCAGTGGGCGCAGATCGAGAGCGAGCGCGCGGGCTACTGGTGGGGCCTGTTCGATCCGGGCGCGGCCGACTACGAGCGCTACCGGCTGGGCGTCGATCTGATCACCGTGCTGTTCCCCTTCGACGACGCCTACTCGGGCAGGTTCGCGCGGGCCACCCCGGCCGAGGCGGTGGCATGGGCCGGTCGATGGCTGCGCCTGCTCGACGACCCCGGCTTCGCCGAGCCCTGCGGGCACCCGATCAACGCGCCGATGGTCGACGTGCTGCGCCGCGCCGCCACGATCGGCACACCCGTCCAGTACCGCCGCTTCGCGGAGGCGGTGAAGGGGTTCATCAGCAGTCTCGGCTGGGAGTTCGCGGGGCAGGACGACGCCGTGCGCGATGACATGGGCGAGGCCGCCGCGTGCCGCTTCTACACCGCCGGGTGCGGCGGCATCATCGGCCTCCTGCCCATCACCCATGATCTGTGGATCAGTGACGAGGTGGCCTGCCGGGGCGTCTTCCGGGCCTATACGGAGGCGGCGGTCTTGGTGATTTCGCTCTACAACGACCTGTTCTCCTACGCCAAGGAGCAGGCCGACGCACCCGATGACGTCAATGTCCTGGCCGCCGCCGTCCGGGAGCACGGCGGGGCGCTCGACACGGCCTTCCGGCGGGTCATCACCCTGCACAACCAGGCCATGGACCGCGTGGTGTGCCTCGGTTCCCGGCTGCGCGCCCTCGGCTCGCCCGACCTGACGCACTACACCAGGGCGGTGGAGGAGCTGATCGCGGGCAACCTGGAGTTCGGCCGCTCCGCCGCCCGCTACCGCGGCGGCGAGGACTCCCTGCCCCCGTACACCGTCACCCGCACCCCACCGCCGGTGCCGCTCGGCCCCACCGACATCGCCACGTTCGCCTGGTGGTGGGACGAACACCACCTGACCGGCCACCGCACCGCCCTGCGGTACAGACCCGCGCCCGCCCGCTCAGCGTGGTCGCCGGCTGAAACGGGGATCACGGACATGTGACGGCGTCAGGCCCGCGCCCGCCAACCGATCGGGCTGTATCGGCTGACTGCGCACCGGAGGGCACGGTACCGCGCCCTGCACGGGAGGGCGCGACCGCGAGCACGCCGCGCACAGGTCCCGAAGCTCACACCGCCGGGCTCAAACCGCGCTGACCCAGCGGGCCGCGATCGTCGTGCGGCCGTCGGCGTTGCTGAGGATGGAGGCGTTGTTGCCCGCAGTGCCGATGGACTTCGCGTAAAGGCTTACGACGTCGTTCACGTCGAGTTCCGCAAAGATCGTCTGTCCGGCGGTGGCCTGGCCCACCAGATTCGCGAGGCCGCCGCCACCGGCCAGCGCTTGACTCCCCTCGATGGGGCTCTGCCCCTTGTGAAGGACCGTGCTGGCCCACTGGTGGGAGTTCGCGGCGCCCACGTTGATCACCGAACGCGCTTGGTAGGAGATCTCCCACACGCCGGGGAAGGGGATCGTGATCGTCAGGCCCGCCGGGTGGATCTGCGTATAGGTGGCGGTGAGGGCCTGGTCGAGGTCGAGCGGGCCGGTCTGGACCCATAACTTGGAGGGGCCCTGCTTGGGAGGCACGTAGGCCGGTGACGTCATGCCCGAACGCTAACCGGACGTGATCAGCATGGCAGGGATCTTGGTGGCTGGACTCGTCTTACCGTTCTGGTACAGCAGTCTCACACTCCGTCGCTGTCCGTCTGCCGCACACCATGCTCAGCCTGTGATCATCCTCCGTGGAGTAGGTCGTCCCACGGCATGGCGCGGTCGGTGGATCGAGGGGCCGAAGGTCGGCGGGTGGCCTTCCCCCGGCCCCTCGCCCGTGCGATGGGCGTCCCGCCCCCGTGCTCAGGCATTGTCGCCGCGGACGCCGTTCAGCAGGGTCCGGACGAGCGAGTCGGCGAACCGCTCGGGAGACTCCAGCGGTTCCTGCGACCAGGGCCGGAACAGCATGGGCAGCACCCGGTCATAGCAGGCGCCGACGAGCAGGGTGGCCGCCGCGTCGGCGTCCATGTCCGGGTCCAGGCGGCCGAGGCGCTGCTCGGCCGTGAGGTGGGCGGCCATGTGCTGGCGGAGGTTGTCGCCCTTCACCGATCGCGGCAGGGACTGGAAGCGGGCGAGCGCCTTCGGCTGACCGAGCAGCGCGGCGAAGGACGGCATGACGCGTTCGTGCAGGTCGAGGATGTGCCGGAGGTGACCTGCGAGGTTGGCCTCGACGGTGCCCTCACCGGGGCGTGGCGGCGGCGGCAGGCTCTGCTCGGCCGCTTCGATGTCGGCCAGCAGGGCGTGTGCGAGTAGGTCCTCCTTGTCGGCGAAGTAGTTGTAGAGAACGCCGTCGGCGACCCCGGCCTCGCGGGCGATGGCGCGGACCGTCAACTGGGCGGTCTGCCGTTCCGTGATGAGACGCCGGGTAATGCTGATCAGGTGCTCGCGCAGCCCCGGGCTTTCGGGGGTCCGGATGACGGCGGCGGGCCGCGGCATGTCGGTTCCTTACGGTTCGGCGTTGATTCTCGTGTTCTGGAAGGTCCGGAACAGCCATTGTCCGTCCTGCTTGACGGCGACCTTGGTCTGGATCGACAGGTCCTCGGGACGGCATTCCTGCTCTCCGGGGCGGATGATGCAGTTTCCGCTGGTGATGACCACTGCCATGGCGGGGGTGATGAAATTCACGGTGCGTGTGGTTGGTGGGGACATCCGGGTGCCCGCCATGAAGGTCGCGAACCCCTCTTGCATGGTCTCGGTGATGGCGGCCCGTCCGTGGAAGTGCCCGCCCATGACGTCGATGAGGTCGGCGTCGTCGGTGAAGGTCGCGGCGAAGGCGGCACCGTCGTGGGCCCAGGTGTCGATTTGTTGCTGTTCGAGCCGTTCCAGGGCGAGCTCGTCGGCGGCGTGAGTCAAGGTGGCTCCTCTCGATGAACACCGTTCATGAACTGCGTTCAGCGTAACCGATGAGGCGATCGGGTGCGGAACCGGGCCGGATGGACCGTGGGGATATCTGGAGACCAGCTTGGGTGTGGCTCGCGAGGGCCGGTCAGGCTGACGTCAGGGCCACGTTGATGCGGTCGCGGAGGTCGGCGGCTTCGGCGATCTTCGGGTGGGTGCGGGTGGTCTTTCGGAGGTCGATCAGGTAGTCGCGGATGCGGCGGGAGTGCACTGATGCGGCGCGGTCCACTATGTCGGCACCGATGATGGCGCCTTCGTGGGGCTCGGACCCCGCCAGGTGCAAGCGGGCGAGCCGGATCATGTTGAACGCCCGGGCTCGGGCGAAGGACTCGCCGTGGAGGTCGGCGGCGGTGGTGAGCCGTCGGATCGCCTCCTGCTGTGAGGGCGTATGGGAGAGATCGGCCAGGGTGTGCCCGGTCTCCCCGGCGTGCTCCCCGGCGTCGTACCAGTACAGCGGGCCGGAAGCGTCGATCGCCGTGATGTGGCCGAACATCTCGTCGGCGACCCCGACCGCCGCCCTGGCCTCCTGGTCCCGGCCGAGGCGGGCCAGTGCGCGGGAGCGGACCGCCGAGAGCATGGAGCGGGCGGCGGGGGTGAAGCGGTCCGAGCGGACCTGTGCCATCTCGATGCGGGTCAGCGTGGACTCGAAGTCGTTGCGCCAGAACGCCTGCCGGGCCATCTGGGCCAGGATGATCGCCCGCTGCTGGAAGTCACCGGCTTCTTCGGCGCAGGCCAGGGCCAGGCGGTACCGGCCGCCCGCCGTTTCGTGATCGTAGACGTCGAATGCCATGAATCCGGCCGTGGTGCTCAGGAACGCCACTGCGGAATACAGCTCATCGTGCAGTTTGTCCGGATAGCGCGCGTCCAACAGGTTGACGGCATGCCGGAGTTGTGCGGCGACGGCTTCGCGGAGGAGGCCCCCGCCGTGTTGGTTGTGCCATTGGTTGAACGCCTGGGCGACCGTCCGTATCTCCTGGATTTCGGTCGCTCCGATTTTTGCGGGGATCGGGGTGGGTTTGGTGGGCTCGGTGAGTGCGGAAAGTGCGGATGGGGTGAAAGTGGCTCCGAGGCCGAGTGCGGCGGCTGAGAGAAACTGTTTGCGATCCACGTCGTCTACGGTATCAATAGGCTGCAAAGTCCTACGAGGAGGAGAAAAGCCCAATTCTGCGTCGGTTTGCACCTCTAGCACCGCTCGCAACCCGGATCGATAAGAGGCGCTGGGCCACCGGATCTCGCCGCGTTCCAGCTTGCCGATATAGCCGGCGTCCAGCGCGGAGACCTGCCCCGAGTGCTGGTGAATCCACTGGTTGACCAGCTCTGCAAGCTCCTGACGGGAAAGCTCGGTCCCGCGCCAGGTGGGCGATTCCTGCTGTATGCGAGCCTTGTGCAGTGCGTGGTTCAGCTTGTCCGGGTCTGCCGTCCGCTTCGCCATCTTCTAGGCCCTCCGGGATGACCATCGCTGACCTAAAGCATGCTTGATGTATCCCCCGTTCGTCGTTCACGCAGGGTGAATCCGCGTGCCGATCTGGGATTACCCACGCCTCACGTACCGAGGAGACTGAGGGCCGCTGAAACGGCGGAACCCGCCGAACAACGGCCAAGAGTTCGGCGGGCCCCTAGATCGCACGCAGGAGGTGCGACCACGATGCACGATCGTACGGCGTCGCCGGCTAACGAGGGGAACGTATTCGGTGATCGCGGATGAATTCCTTTATGCTCGCATTCTGGCAGATACGCCCGGTCTCTCCGGCGACCACCACTCCGCCCGAGACCGCACGCGCATTGCAGTACGCGCTCGCCCTGCGCGGCATCCACGCGGATCTGGTCAATGATCAAAAGCGGGTGCGGTTGTCACTGAGCCCCGGCCTGGTCGCGGTCGTACAGGACGACGGGATCTGGTGGCACAGCCCGCGCATGCTGCACCCCGGCATCCCGCTGTACGTCCACCGCTGCACCGTGGCCGGCGCGGCCGAGGCCCTGGCCGCTGACCACGCGCTCCTGCGATCGGCGAGGAACCCCGATGACGCCGCGCTGGCCTGAAGGCTTCCTGGTCGGCTGCACGGTACGCCCGCTGCTGGCGGTATGGGAGGTCCAGGCCGGAGGGCGTGGTGCGGGCGGGGTGTGCGATTGCCCGGCCGCCGCCGAGGACGCCATGTTCGGGGTCCTGGACGCCTGCCCGTCGGGCCGGGGGCGTGTGCGGTACGCGCGGCTGTCGTGGGTCGGGATCGGGTACGTGTACGGGCCGACCCGGCTGACCGCGCACCGTAAGGACGGCGTGACCGTCACGGTGCCCGGGGACGCGTGGGAGGGCCTTTCTTGAGCGGGCACGGCGGCGTGGTGCGGATGATGGGCGCCGCCGTGCCGTACGGCGCGGGCGGCTACAAGGCCGGCTCCCCGCCCGCGCCACCACCTGAGACGCGCGGCGGCCGTTCCACACCTTCCCCAGGCCGTACCGCGCCCTGCGGGCGGGCGGCGTACCCCACAACGCCGCCCGCCCGCATCCACCTTCGGCCCCGGGCGGCGGCCTGCTCGGCAAGCGGTGCAAACCGCTGGGGGGGGGGGCGCCGAGTGGCTGATGTTCGGCGCGGGGCGACCCGTCAACGCTGGACGTCCATGCGACCGACGCCGGGCGGGCCGGCACCGTGATGTGCCGGAAGAACCTGATGCCCGCCGCGCGCATGGCGAAGTACCAGCAGGGGATCGAGATCTACTGCGCGCCCACGGCGGTACGATCTCGACGTCGTCGGCGACCACTCCCGTCCGGACGTCTTCCGGCTCCTGGTGGACACGACCCCCAAGGCCCCCGTGTCCTTCCTGGCGGACGGGACTTCTGGCCGACCTTGAGTCAACCCACCAGCCGCTGGACGGCGGTGCCGATCGGCGTCGGCCCTTCGGTCAGTTCCAGGATGGTCCGCCGTACCTCGGGGGCGTGGACGAGTTCGGCGAGGGTGGTGGCCACGTCGTCGCGGGTCACCTCGGTGTGGATCAGCGCCGGCGCGAGGCTGACCCGCCCCGTGCCCGGCGTGTCGGTCAACGCGGCCGGGCGCAGGATCACCCAGTCGAGGTCGGCGGCGGCCAGCTCGACGTCGGCCCGCTTCTTGACGTCGATGTAGTGCTCGAAGGTGTCCGACACATGCCCGTCGCGCCCGGCCTCGGGGAAGACCGAGACCAGCACGAACCGGCGTACTCCCGCGAGGCGGGCGGCGGCGACGGCGGTGGTGAGCCCGTCCCCGTCGATCTTGGTGATGGCCTCGGCGCCGCCCTCTCCGCCGGCCCCGGCGGAGAAGACGAGCACGTCGGTACCGCGTATCAGATCGGCGAGGCCGGTGGCGGTGAGGCTGGTCAGGTCGCCGTGGGTGGCCTCGATGCCGTCCGCCGCGAGCGCCTTGCCCTGCTCGGGGCGGCGGTAGAGCCCGTCCACCTGGTCGCCGTCCGCGTGGAGACGGCGGGCGAGCCGAGAACCGATGCCTCCCGCGATGCCCACAATGAAGACTCTTATTTCATCGACCCTACTTGCGCGCATGGGCGACCTCGTTCACCAGCTTGAGCAGGGCGTCGGCCGCCGGGCCGGAGGAGGCCGGGTTCTGGCCCGTGATCAGCAGGCCGTCCTGGAGGACGTACGGCTCCCAGTCGCCCGCCTTGGAGAAGTCACCGCCGAGCCTGACCAGCTCGTCCTCCACCAGGAACGGGACGACGTCGGTGAGCTGTACCGCCGCCTCCTCCGAGTTGGTGAACCCGGTGACCCTCCTGCCCTGCACGAGCGGCGCGCCGTCCGCCTTGACGGCGTGCCGCAGGACGCCGGGCGCGTGGCACACCAGCGCGAGCGGCTTGCCCGAGCGCAGGGTGGTCTCGATCAGGCGCGTGGAGTCCGCGTCTTCGGCCAGGTCCCACAGGGGGCCGTGGCCGCCGGGGTAGAAGACGGTGTCGAAGTCGTCGGCCGAGACCGAGTCCAGGCGCACGGTGCCGGCCAGGGCGGCCTTCGCCTCCTCGTCCTTGTCGAACCGGCGGGTCTCGTCGGTCTGGGAGGCGGGGTCCGCGCTCTTCGGGTCCAGCGGCGGCTGCCCGCCCTTCGGGGAGGCCAGTACGATCTCGGCGCCCGCGTCCTTGAAGCGGTAGTACGGCGCGGCCAGCTCCTCCAGCCAGAAGCCGGTCTTCCTGCCGGTGTCGCCGAGCCGGTCGTGTGAGGTGAGGACGATCAGAACCTTCATGATTTTTACTCTTTCTTTAGTAGACCGGTCGTCTATAACGCGGTAAACGAATGGCTTGTTGGTCGTTGCTCGTTTTGTCAGAGGTGCAGGAGCCGGCGGGTGACGGCGGTGACGCCGTCGAGTGGTGCGAGGCTGCGGTGGACCTTGGCCAGCACGCTGGCCCCGAGCCACATCTCGTACAGGACCTGGGCCACCTGCTCGAAATCGCCCTCAATGGAAAGCGAACCGTCTTCGACGCCGGCGGCGATGACCCGCGCGAGCCGCTCGACGATCGCCGTGGTGCCCTCCTTGAACGCGATCCGCATCGTCTCCGACAGGTCGGCGACCTCGGCCCCGAGCTTGACGGCCAGGCATTTGCCCTGGCAGTCGTCGACGCTCTGTGTCTCGCGCCAGCTCTGCCAGTAGTTCATCAGCCGCTGCGCCGAGGTCAGGCCCGGCTCGGCGAAGATGCGGTCCATGTCGGCGAGGTAGTCGATGAAGTAGGACTTCATCATCGCCTCGCCGAAGGCGTCCTTGGAGCTGAAGTAGTGGTAGAAGGACCCCTTGGGCACGCCGGCCGTGGTGAGCACCTCATTGATGCCGACGGCGGCAAAGCCCTTGTGGGCCATGATCCGCTGAGCGGCCTCAAGGATGCTCCGACGGGTGTCCGTCTGTCCGGCTGGCATACCCCACACCTTACCCTCCATTAGACCGGTCGTCTAGTTGTGTGCCCGTGGTCAGGATGTGCCGCCATCCGTGCTGATCGGCCGTTCGGGGCTATAGGGGCTTGTACGGGCTTGTACGGATGACTTCCCTTCTCTTCTCGGCGGACCGCCGGGTGCCGCATCGTCGGGGACATGGCCCGGAGGCATCTCGGGTCATCCGGGCCTGTCCAGGACGGTCCGCGACCGCGGGGGCGCAGTGCGAGGGGAGACGCCGATGTCAGCAGGGATATCCACTGTCCGGGACGGGTTCGTGGCCGAGATCGGCTCGGATGATCCGCTGACCGGGCTGGTCCCGGACATCCGGGAGGCGCTGCTACGGTACGCCGTGGTGGTCATACGCCGACGGCCGCTGTCCGCGCCGGAACAGGCCGCCTTCACCCGCTCCCTCGGGCCGCTGGAACCGGCGTCCGACCTGCGCAACCATCACCCCGACAGTACCGATGTCATGGTCGTGGACAACTCCGGCTCCACCCCCGTCGTCGGAAACCAGTGGTGGCACTCCGATCGCTCGTTCCTGCCCGCGCCCACCAGGTACACCGTCCTGTACGGCCGGCTGATCCCGCCGTCGGGAAGCGAGACGCTGTTCGCCGACATGGTGGCGGCCTGCCGGGAGGCGCCCGCGCCGTGGCGGGCGGTGCTGCGCAAGGCGCACGGCGTACACTCCTACGACCGGCTGGCCCACCTGCGCGCCGAGATCCACCAGGCCCCCGTCCAGCCGGACTACGCGACCAGGTTCCCGCCGGTCCGGCACCCGATGATCCGCGTCCATCCGGAGACCGGGTCGGTCGCGTTCTATCTCAGTGAGCTGTGCCTGGACAGGATCGAATCGGCGGACGGGACGCCGGTGGGCGATCTGTCGCTGGGCGAGCTGCACGCCTTCGCGACCGACGAGCGGTACGTCTACCGGCACACCTGGCGTCGCGACGACGTCGTGATCTGGGACAACTGCCGGGTACTCCACCGGGCCGGACGGCTGCGGCCGGGCGTCCCGCGCATCCTGCACCGCACCACCACGGCCGGCGACCCACCCGAACCGGGCTTCCCGGCCTGACCGGGGTTTCCCGGCTTGGTTCGGCTTGTTCGGGCTGGATGTGGAGCCGGGGGGTTCTGCCGTCCCCGGTGGGGAGAACCCCCCGGCCTTCCCCGTGAGCGAGCATGCGTCCGGGCCAACGAACGACTCCCCGCACGAAAGGGGAAGAGACGGGAGGAGCTATGTCATTAACGACAATAGTTCTCTTCCGTGTTGTAACAAGTACACCTGAAATCCGGCGACGCCGCGAGGGAAGCGTCCAACAGTGACCGAACCGATCTTTGGCCATGCAGGTCAAGCGGCTGGCGGGCCGATATCCCGGACACGCTTGGACGGCTGTTCCGGCTTATCGTCCGATCCCGGATGCGCAGGGACGGGATCGGCCGGGCGGGTGAGTGGGCGGTCCGGGCATATTTGGATATGCCGGACTGGTCATTTCTGTCCGGAGTTATGTGGTGCGGACGATGTGAGAGAGATCGGCCGGGACAAGCCGATAAGAGGGGCGGCTACCAGGGCGGGCCGACTCGGGCAAGGCCCGGAGTAACCAAGATTCCCGGCACAGTGGTGATTTTGCATTTTCTAGGAAACGATGTGTTGTGTCCGGGCCACGAATCGAACCCACTGACCTTTTCCGGGTCAGGCGAAGGAGGAAGTCTCCATGACACGGCACTTCCACTCCCGGCGTGATGCGCACACCTGCTCCGACAACGATCGTACCGCGCCCCCGCCGCGAATCCGGCGGCGTCCGCTCATCGTTCTCATCGTGATTCTCGTCTTCGTTTCCTATCTGATCGTCCAGGGGTACGACATCGCCATGGCGGCGGCGGGGGCGCTGCTCGCCGGCCTGGCGGCCGTTCAGATCGTGCGCGGCCTTTCCGGCGCGCGTCCCATCTTCGGTTGATCCACCTCTCGTGGGCGCCCCCGAGTCCTTCCCGCGCAAACTGGCCGGTGCGCGGGAGCCGAAGATCACCATCGAGACACTGGCCGAGCGAACCGGGCTGCTGCCCCAGACCATCAAGCAGTTGACCGGCGGCACCGAACTGCTCTCCTGAGAGGTCACCAGCGTCTTCCTGGACGCCTGCGGCCACGACCCGGCGGAGTGGCGGCACGAATGGGAACAGGCCGCCGCCGCCCGCAAGTGGCAGGTGTGGCGGCGCAAGCACACACCACTTGGACCGTTCCCGAATCCGTCCACGGCGCGTACCTTTCCGCAGTTGCGGCAACGAATGGAGGACCTGCGAGACCTGGTCGGGCTGACGTACCAAACCCTCGAACAACGCGCCGCCGACCAACGCCGCCGCCTCCCCCACGCCACCCTCAATGCCGCGATGAACGGCCGGGGGCGGCTGGAACGCGAACTCGTCGAGGCGTTCGCCGCCGCCTGCGGGCTCCCCCCTGCGGAGAGCCGAAGGTGGCGGCTGGCCTGGCAGGCCATCACCGACACGACCCAACGCCGGCACCGCCCCCACTTCGACGA
>NZ_POUA01000829.1 GCF_003236385.1 Spongiactinospora gelatinilytica | reverse complement strand
CACAATACCACCAGAATTTACACTCAATAGACGACGCATGTCTTCACGTGAATCGGCCTGATTAGGCTCCTGACCCAAGAATTCACTTGCAGCTGCGAACGTGCCTGACAGTTGATTATCCAAATCGTTACGATCATTGATGACAACTATCGTGGGATTGCCGAGTTCACGACCGACAATTCCAGAGAAAAAGACCATCGACAACGATTTTCCCGATCCTTGCGTGTGCCAAACAACACCAATTTGATTGTCACCCGGTGTCTCAACAGCACGCTTAGCAGATGTCACTGCCTTGTTAACCATATAGTACTGATGATACGCGGCAAGAATCTTGATTGTCTTATCGCCATCTGTTTCAAATATGATAAAGTTCTGAATCAAATCCAACAAAGTGATTGGGTTCATCATTCCTCGAATAAGGCTTTCTAGCTGAAATAGCGGTTTAGAACTACCGTTCACTTCCTCAGGCAACCGCCATTGCATGAATCTCGACGCATTAGCTGTTAGAGAACCAGCTCGTGCC
>NZ_POUA01000828.1 GCF_003236385.1 Spongiactinospora gelatinilytica | reverse complement strand
GTCAGCAGGTGCGCCACCGCACCGGGGTGGTGATCGAGTCGTCGTCTCCCTGGACGGTCAGCGGAGCGGTCATCGGCGTGGCCGCGCCGCACCAGTTGCGGACGCGCAGCGCGCGCAGCGAGATCACCGCCCGCTGGCCTGCCCGCAGGGTGCCGCTGGACGGGGTGGCCAGCAGGCCGGGCGCGGTCACCTCCCACTTGACGGCGCGGCCGCGGGAGAGGGAGATCGCGATGCTGCCGCGGCCGTAGTCGTCCAGGGCCACCGAGCGCGGCACGGTGAGCCGCGCGGCCAGCCGGGAGCCGCCGTCGGCGCGGGACTCCACCGTGGGGACGGCCGTCGTGGCGGTGCTCGTGGGGGCCGTTGTCGGGGCCTTCTCCGGCGGTGCCTCGGGCGCTGTTTCCGGCGCTGTCTCCGGTGTCGCCGGGGGTACGGGGGCGGTGCTGGCGCCGAGGCCGGGGTCGGTGGTGATCTGGGTGGCCGCGTTCTGCTGGGTGGCGGTCCCGCCAGGGGTGAGCAGGCTCATCC
>NZ_POUA01000827.1 GCF_003236385.1 Spongiactinospora gelatinilytica | reverse complement strand
TCTTTAAAACAGCATTATTATACGACTGGAACTTACGAAAAGTAAGGTCTTGAAATTATTAAAAAACCTGCTCTGGCAAGCTATCATTTCAACAATACAAAAAAACCATCCAACCCGAAAGTTAGATGATTTTTTCAGTATTGAATAGCTTAAAATTAAGCCAAACCGTACTTCTTGTTGAACTTGTAAAACCCTTTAACACCAACGTTTTAGTCGCCCTGTGTGCCTACATTGTGCCCGAAATGGTTTCCTAAAAATAAAAAATCCCATCAAGATTAAGTGCAATGGCATCTGTACAGACGGGCTTTAATTAATTTTCAAAAAATATTTTTTGAAAATATACTAAGTGTCTTTATTTTTTTGTATTAATTGGTATAAGTTTACAGTAAGAAATTGTAATGCTGAATATTCATTAATCATTAATATTAAATAGGTAGAAACATGACAAATATCACCCAAATATCGGGCATAAAACGCCTTGTTTTGGTCATATATGTGCAATATATACCTACGTATTATTGGCG
>NZ_POUA01000826.1 GCF_003236385.1 Spongiactinospora gelatinilytica | reverse complement strand
GCGCAGTTGTGGGCGCGTGGGGTGGGGGTGGAGACCACCGCGCGGTCCGGGTCGATCGACGTCCACATGATCCCGCACGACCAGGCCCGGCGCGGCCGGCGGCCGGTCCCCTGGCCTGATACCGGGCTGACGGTGACCCGGCGGGCGGCCGGCTGGGCGCTGGCCCTGCTCGGCCTGCCGGTGCTCACCCTCGCCATGTCCGCGGTACGCGAGCACCTGTCCCTGCCCAGTGAGATCCTGATCTTCCTGCTGCTGGTGGTGGCGGTCGCGCTGGCCGGTGGCCGGTGGCCCGCGATCACCGCGGCGGTCGGCGGGTCGCTGCTGCTGAACTACTTCTTCACCGCCCCGGTGGGGGAGTTCACCATCGCGGAGGCGGAAAACCTTTTCGCGCTGGTGGTGTTCGTGGTGGTCGCGATGGCCGTCAGCGCCATCGTGGACCTCGCCGCCCGCCGCACCCGCGAAGCCGCCCGCGCCGGAGCCGACGCCGAAGTACTCTCCACCCTCGCCGGACACGTCCTGCGCGGCGAAGCCGCCCTCCCCTCCCTCCT
>NZ_POUA01000825.1 GCF_003236385.1 Spongiactinospora gelatinilytica | reverse complement strand
GGAAACGGAGCCATGAACCTGGTCATGGTCATCGGGGAGGGCACAGCCGACCGGGAAACCGGCGGAAGACAGGCCCCGAGCCCTACCGTCAGGAGAAGCAACCGCGCCAGCTCCCGACCCTACACCGGGCTTCGCGGAGTTGTAGTACGAGGACGGCCTTGACGAGTTGACCGGCGCGGCGCGGACAGCAGCGGAGTTTGCGCAGAATACGCCAGGTCTTCAGTTGTGCGTTGGCGCGTTCTCCTGGTCCGCGGAGCCTGGCGTGAGCGGCATTGGCATCTTTTTGGGACTGTGGCTTGCCCTTGCCCTTGCCCTTGTACGGCACCAGCACGTGCCCACCAGCACCTGGATCACCCCGGGTTGGTTGGAGGCTCCTGAACCTGAAGGGTGAGGAGCTATGGCACCACCGAGGAAGTACAGCTCTGAACTGCGTGAACGTGCGGTTCGGATGGTCTTTGAGCTTCGTGAGCAGACGGGCGAGCGGACAGGCGCGATCGCCCGGGTCGTAGACAAGCTCGGGGTGCGTCGGGAGGCGTTGCGGACGTGGATCCGGCAGG
>NZ_POUA01000824.1 GCF_003236385.1 Spongiactinospora gelatinilytica | reverse complement strand
GAGTCAGGCGTTCCGCGTGGCCGCGGCGGCCGTCGCCGGGGCACTGGCCGGGGCCGGCGGATACACCGCCTTCCTGGTGTCGGAGAGGAGGCCCTGCTGGCCCTCGGCACCGGCACACCCCTGTACCCGGCCGCCGGTGTCGGCGGCGTGACGGCCGGCATCGCCCGCGCGCTCGGCATGCGCGATGACGAACGACCCGCTGATCCCACCGACCCACGCCTCACCGGCGGGCTTGAGCGCCTGCGTGCCCTCGCCCGGGAGAGGCCGCGCAACGGCCTCTCCGACGCCGAGAACCGCACCCTGGCCACGACGCGCCGGCCGGACGAGATCGCGGCCCGGGTGGTCCTCGGCCTCGCCCGCATCACCGGCCGCGAAGGGTGACCGGGCCTATGCGCCGGCGGTGAGGTCCGAAGCGATCAGTGCTTCGGTGTGCCGCTGGAGGACGAGGGAGGCGAGTTCGGGGGAGGGGCCGAGGACGGCCGCCACGGTGTGCGCGCCCGCCGCCAGGGTGTCGCGGCGAATCTTGTCGGCGAAGTAGCCCGGGGCCAGCAGGTAGGG
>NZ_POUA01000823.1 GCF_003236385.1 Spongiactinospora gelatinilytica | reverse complement strand
GGTGGGGGTCGGCGTCACCGTGGGGGTCACGGTCGGAGTGACCGTGGGCGTCGGGCCGCCGGGGCCGTCGAAGGTGATGTCGTCGGCGTAGTAGGTGCCCTGGCCGTACCAGCCGTGCAGGTACACCACGGCGGAGGTCTGGTTCGCGCCGGAGGCGAAGGAGATGTTGATCTGCGTGTAGCCGTTCGCCGAGGAGGCCCAGCGGGACTGGCCGCCGTTCACGCCGAAGTAGACGTAGTTGCCTCGGACCCAGGCGCTCAGGTTGTAGGTGGTGCTGGGTCGTACGCTCACCGTCTGGCTGCACCGGGCGATCTCGGAGCCGTTGGCCGCGCCGGAGAGCGCGCCGCTGCCGGTCCTCGCCGGGGTGTTGACCACCGAGCCGGCGTTGCCCGTGCAGGTCCAGGGGGACAGGCTGCCGGACTCGAACCCGGGGTTGGAGAGCAGGTTGTCGGCGTAGGCCACCGACCTCTGGGTGATCATTACGACGGCCGCCAGCAGCAGCGAGGAGAGCAGCGCCAGCAGGCGGAGGGTGGTGCGCTTGATGGGGGGTGTCATGGGG
>NZ_POUA01000822.1 GCF_003236385.1 Spongiactinospora gelatinilytica | reverse complement strand
GGAGGGGTCGTCGCACGGGCATCCGAACGCCCCAAACGCGAATGACCCTCACCTCTGACGCAGTGCGGAAATAGCGGTACGCAAACACACGAATACCCATCAGTCGCACTCGGGTCTGACAGGTGAGTCAGGGGTGGCCGACCGGGGCGTCGGCCAATAGGGCCGGTAAGCCCTCATGTCACAAGTCCGCCCCCGGCACCGGCCGCCCCGGGGGCCGCCATCCGGCGCGGCGACCGGTGGGCGGAAGCCGGGCACAGGCCCTTGCGGGAATGGCGGCGAGGGAACGCCGAATACGGCACCGGCGGGAGGTGCAGGCGTGCCAGCCAAGTGCCGTCATCCGTAATAGTGCCGATTACCGAGGCACGGCTATCACGGCCAGGCGGGCTTTTAGCCGAGCTCACCGCCTGTCCTGAGGCTTGCGGGGGGCGCGGGTGGGCCGCTCTGCCGGCGGTGCAACGCGGGCATGGCAGAGCTGCTCCCATACCGGGACGACATACTCGGCAGACGGCACCCATCCGACGCGGCCACAAAGAATGATCTACCCGCCGCCCCGTCGATCAACC
>NZ_POUA01000821.1 GCF_003236385.1 Spongiactinospora gelatinilytica | reverse complement strand
CCGCGCCGCCCACCCCAGGCCGGACACCGGTGGAGCCGAGTATCACGGCTACCAGTGGCTCGACGACGAAGCCGGACCGGTCGTCCGGCCGTATGCGCTGATCAACGGGCGTACCCGGTCGAGCGGTCCGCCCATCGACCTGATCGCGATGGTGGTGGCGACCGGCGAGCGTCCCCCCGGCAGTACGGTGCTCGGGCCGGAGCAGGAGAAGGTGCTGGCCCGCACCCGGCGGGCCGCGTCGGTGGCCGAGGTGGCGGCCGAGCTGGACCTGGCCGTCGGCGTCGTCCGTGTCATCCTGGGCGACCTGCGGGACATGGAACTCATCGTGATCCGCCCGCCCGCCCCAGCGGCGACGTTCACCGGCGACCACATCCTCAAGGACGTGATCAACGGCCTCCGCGCACTCTGAGCCGAGCCGCCCGAAGCCTCAGCGCAGGACCCGGCCGGAAGCGGGGTCGTCGGCGCCGGTGGAGCCGGCCGGGCGCGTCAGCCTGCCCGGCTTGGCGAGATCCACCCGGACCGCGAGCCCCGCGTAAGTCTCGCGGAGCCGTACCACGACCCGGTGA
>NZ_POUA01000820.1 GCF_003236385.1 Spongiactinospora gelatinilytica | reverse complement strand
GTGGGATGCTACGGGAGGGGCGAATGTCCTGGCGGGTCATTTGCCGTTCTGTTATCTCCGGACCTAGGCTTCCCCGCACCCGTTCGAGTCACTTGATCGGTTAGGAGGGCGTATGAGCGCAACCGCGCGCGCAGGTAAGAGCACCGCCGTGAACGGAGAGGGTGCCTGGACGGAGGGGGAGCTCGCGGAGGTACGCGACAACCTGTCCCGGGAGATGGAGGACCTCCGCGTCGTCATCACGCGGTCGGAGTCGGAGATAGCCTCGGGGGACATCACCGAGGGCGCCGGTGACGACCAGGCGGACGCCGGGGCCAAGACGTATGAGCGGGAACGTGAGATCGCCCTTACCCTGAACTCGCGCGACCTGCTCGCGCAGAACGAGCGGGCGATCGCAAGGATCGACGCGGGGACCTACGGGGAGTGCGAATCGTGCCACGAGCCGATCGGAAAGGAACGGCTGCGGGCGTTCCCGAGGGCGACGCTGTGCGTGGCCTGCAAGCAGAAGGAGGAACGCCGCTGACAGACGACCGGAACGACCCGGGCCGGAACGGCGAGGCCGTTCCTCCC
>NZ_POUA01000081.1 GCF_003236385.1 Spongiactinospora gelatinilytica | reverse complement strand
AAGCCCACCGGCCCGCCCGCCACCAAGCCCGTTCCCGTCTATCGAGTTCAGCTCGACGGCGACGACGTTCTCGTCTCGCTCTCGAAGGAGTCATAACCGTGTCCACCCTGCAGATCCGAGAACTCCGCGTCGCCGTCGAAGACAAGGAGATCCTGAAGGGCGTCAACCTCACCGTGTCGGCGGGGGAGACCCACGCCATCATGGGGCCCAACGGCTCGGGCAAGTCCACGCTGGCCTACGCCGTGGCCGGCCACCCCAAGTACACGATCACCGGTGGCGAGGTGCTGCTCGACGGCGAGGACGTGCTCGCCATGTCCGTCGACGAGCGGGCCAGGTCCGGGCTGTTCCTGGCCATGCAGTACCCGGTCGAGGTCCCCGGCGTGTCGGTCTCCAACTTCCTGCGCAGCGCCGTGACCGCGGTGCGCGGCGAGGCCCCCAAGCTCCGCGACTTCACCAAGGAGCTGCGGACCGGGATGGACAACCTGGCCATCGACCCCGCGTTCGCCCAGCGCAACCTGAACGAGGGGTTCTCCGGCGGCGAGAAGAAGCGCCACGAGATCCTCCAGCTCGAACTGATCAAGCCGAAGATCGCCGTTCTCGACGAGACCGACTCCGGCCTCGACGTCGACGCGCTGCGCGTGGTGTCGGAGGGCGTCAACCGCTTCCGCGAGCGCGGCACCACGGGCGTGCTGCTGATCACGCACTACACCCGGATCCTGCGCTACGTGAAGCCCGACTTCGTGCACGTCTTCGCGGGCGGCAAGATCGTCGAGGAGGGCGGCCCCGAGCTGGCCGACCGGCTTGAGGCCGAAGGGTACGAGCGCTACGCGAAGGCATCGGCGTGACCACTGTGACAGGCGTGGGCCTCGACGTGGAGAGGATCCGGAAGGACTTCCCGATCCTCTCCCGCGAGCTGCCCGGCGACCGCCCGCTCATCTACCTTGATTCCGGCAACTCCGCCCAGAAGCCGCTCCAGGTGATCGAGACCATGCGCGAGCACATGGCCGCGCACTACGGCAACGTGGGCCGGGCCATGCACGTGCTCGGCGCGGAGTCCACCGAGGCGTACGAGGCGGCCCGGGACAAGATCGCGGCGTTCGTCGGGGCGCCGTCCCGCGATGAGATCGTCTTCACCAAGAACGCCTCCGAGGCGCTCAACCTGGTCGCCTACGCGTTCGGCAACCCGGCGGGCGATGACCCGAGGTTCCGGATGGGCCCCGGCGACGAGATCGTCCTTTCCGAGATGGAGCACCACTCCAACATCGTGCCCTGGCAGTTGCTGGCCCGGCGTACCGGCGCCACGCTGCGCTGGTTCCCGGTCACCGACGAGGGCCGGCTGGACCTTTCCGGCATCGACGACCTGATCAACGAGCGCACGAAGATCGTCTCGATCGCCCACCAGTCCAACGTGCTGGGCACGGTCAACCCGGTGGCCACGGTGCTGGCCCGGGTGCGCCAGGCCGGGGCGCTGCTGCTGCTCGACGCCTCCCAGTCCGTCCCGCACCGCCCGGCCGACTTCGCCGCACTGGGCGCCGACTTCGTGGCCTTCACCGGTCACAAGATGGTCGGCCCCTCCGGCATCGGCGTGCTGTGGGGGCGCGGCGAGCTGCTGGCCGCGATGCCGCCGTTCCTGGGCGGCGGGGAGATGATCGAGGCGGTCTGGATGGACCACTCGACCTACGCCCCCGCGCCGCACAAGTTCGAGGCGGGCACGCCGCCGATCGTCGAGGCCATCGGGCTCGGCGCGGCGGCCGACTACCTGACCTCGGTCGGCATGGAGGCGGTCGCCGCCCACGAGCGCGAGCTGACCGCCTACGCGCTTCGGGCGCTGGGCGAGATCCCCTCACTGCGCGTCATCGGCCCCACCGACCTCGAAGCGCGGGGCGGCACGGTGTCCTTCACCCTCGCCGGGATCCACCCCCATGACGTAGGCCAGATCCTCGACGACGCCTTCGGCGTGGCCGTGCGCGTGGGCCACCACTGCGCCCGGCCGCTGCACCTGCGGTTCGGAATACCCGCGACCACCAGGGCGTCGTTCTACCTGTACAACACCACGAGTGAGATCGACGCCCTGGTGCGCGGCCTCCACCATGTCCAGAAGGTGTTCGCCTGACATGCCGGAGCGGCGGGTTCGGGCGGACGAGAAGGTGACCACATGATCGCCGAGTCGATGTACCAGGAGCTGATCCTGGAGCACTACAAGCACCCGCAGGGGCGCGGGCTTCGCGAGCCGTACGACGCCGAGGTCCACCACGTCAACCCCACCTGCGGCGACGAGATCACCATGCGGGTGCGGGTCGGCGACGGGGGCAAGATCGAGGACGTCTCCTACGACGGCCAGGGCTGTTCCATCAGCCAGGCCGCGGCTTCGATGCTGTACGAGCTGGCGAGCGGGTCGACCGCGGGCGAGACGCTCGCGGTGGTGGACGAGTTCACCCGCCTGATGCAGGGCAGGGGAAAGGTCGAGCCGGACGAGGACGTGCTGGGCGACGCGGTGGCCTTCGCCGGCGTGGCCAAGTTCCCCGCACGGGTGAAGTGCGCGCTGCTGGCCTGGATGGCCTACAAGGACGCATTGGTGAGGAGCACGACATGAGCAAGCCGGTCGAGACCCCGACGAGCGCCCCCGAGAGCGAGGCGAACGTCGAGGAGGTCATGGAGGCCCTGAAGGACGTGGTCGACCCCGAGCTGGGCATCAATGTGGTCGACCTCGGCCTGATCTACGGCCTCGACCTCGCCCCGGCCGACGGCGGCGGCGCGCCCGTGGCCACCATCGACATGACGCTGACCAGCGCCGCCTGCCCGCTCACCGACGTGATCGAGGACCAGGCGCACTCCGCGCTGGAGGGCATGGTGTCCGACGTGAAGATCAACTGGGTCTGGCTGCCGCCGTGGGGCCCGGACAAGATCACCGAAGAGGGGCGCGAGCAGTTGCGCATGCTCGGCTTCAACGTCTGAGCGACACCGCGAGAGGCCCGGAGACGTCCGCGTGACACCCGAAAATCGGGACGGATTCCGGGAAGAAAGGCCGACGCCGCGGTGTTGATCCCTTGTGCCGCCGCGAGGCGGCACCAGGCATCACGCGCGAGGCCGGCACTGCGAACGCCGGGCATGTGTGATCGCGAGTTGTCCGAGGCGGTTAGAATGGTGTCAACCGCCCTTGTGCGGAGCGGCATCGCCACCCCCGGCGAGCACCGCACGGCGCCCGTGTCATTCCAACGGGCGCCCGAGTGGGCGCGGCCCCTGTGCCGCGCGTCCAGGCCCGTCCTTTCGCAGAAGTGACGTGCCGCGTCCTTCTACCGAAAGGCACGAACCTTCGTGACCATGCTCGATTCCGTCCTGCCCGAGACCGCTGACGAGGCCACCGGCGCGGACGGCCAGGCCGCCACCGCCGGTCCGTCCGAGTTCGCTCTGCTCGGCCTGCCCAGGCCACTGGTCTCGGCTCTCGCCCGGCAGGGCATCATGGCCCCCTTCCCCATTCAGCGGGCCACCATCCCTGACATCCTGTCCGGCAGCGACGTGCTCGGCCGTGGACAGACCGGCTCGGGCAAGACGCTCGCCTTCGGCCTGCCCACCCTGACCCGGGTCGCCGGGGAGCGGGCCAGGCCCGGCCGCCCGCGCGCGATCATCCTGGTGCCCACCCGCGAGCTGGCCCTCCAGGTCCACGACGCCCTCGAACCGCTCGGCAGGGGGCTTTCGCTGCGGATGCGCACGGTCGTCGGCGGCATGTCCATGGGCCGGCAGATCGAGGCGCTGCGCCGCGGCGTCGAGATCGTCGTGGCCACGCCCGGCCGGCTCACCGACCTGATCGAGCAGGGCGAGTGCGCGCTCGACGACGTACGGGTGACCGTGCTCGACGAGGCCGACCACATGTGCGACCTCGGTTTCTTCCCCGTCGTCACCGCTCTGCTGGAGCAGACCCCGGCCGACGGGCAGCGGCTGCTGTTCTCCGCCACCCTCGACCGCGACGTGGACAAGCTGGTCCGGCGCTTCCTGACCGACCCGGTGACCCACGCCATCGCCTCGGAGACCTCCCCGGTGGACACCATGGAGCACCACGTGCTCCAGGTCACCAGGGACGACAAGTTCCCGATCACCGCCGAGATCGCCAACCGGGAGGGCAAGACCATCATGTTCGTCCGCACCCAGCACGGTGTGGACCGGCTGGTCAAGCAGCTCGCCCGGGTCGGCGTGCGGGCCGGCGGCCTGCACGGCGGCAAGCGCCAGAACCAGCGCACCCGCATCCTGTCGGAGTTCCGTGAGGGCGCGGTCAACGTGCTGGTCTGCACCGACGTGGCGGCCCGTGGCATCCACGTCGACGACGTGAGCCTGGTGCTGCACGTCGACCCGCCGCAGGACCCCAAGAGCTACCTGCACCGCGGCGGCCGTACCGCCCGCGCCGGGGAGCGCGGCACGGTGATGACCCTGGTGCTGCCCAACGAGCGGCGCTCGACCGAGACGATGACCCGCCAGGCGGGCATCCGCCCGTTCCGCCTCAAGGCCACCCCGGGACACCCGCGCGTGGCCGAGGTCGCCGGGGCGCAGCCGCCCAGCGGCGAGGAGGTCCCGGTGTGGGAGCCGGCGCCGCTGAACACCGCTCGCAGGCGCCGGGACGGCGATGACCGCTCCGCCGGCCGCCGGCCCCGCCGTTTCCGGGGCCGCGGCCGCCACGAGGGCGGCGACCGGCAGGACCGCCCGGCACGCCGGGACGCCAGCCCGACGTTCGGCGAGTCCCGCGACGGTGCGCGCGGCGGCGGCCGGCCGTACCGGGAGGGCGGGCGCGACAACCGTGAGGGCCATCGCGGCGCCCTCGCCGAGCCGCGCGAGGCCGGTCACCGCAACGACCGTCGCGGCCGGCGCCCGTTCCAGAACGGTGGCGCGGCCAACCGCCACGGCCACTGAGTCCGCGCCCCCCAGGCCGCGAGGCCGGCCTGGGCCGGGCGCGCCGCGCCGAGGCGTGGTGCCGGACCGCTCGCTTGGCGGTCACCGTTAGGCTGGACTCACACGTCACCGAACGCCGAGAGAGACCATGAAGACCTTCGATGAGCTGTTCGCCGAGCTGTCCGAGAAGGCGCGCACCCGCCCGGCGGGGTCGGGCACCGTCGCCGCGCTCGACGCCGGCGTCCATGCGATCGGCAAGAAGGTCGTGGAGGAGGCCGCCGAGAGCTGGATGGCGGCCGAGCACGAGTCCGACGAGCGTGCCGCGGAGGAGATCTCCCAGCTTCTCTATCACGTGCAGGTCCTCATGCTGGCCCGGGGCATCGGGCTGGAGCAGGTCTACAAGCATCTGTAGGGCGGCCCGTGCCCGGCGGCCCGCCCCGACCCGCTCCCGCTTCCGCTTCCGCTTCGACCCATGAGGACTTCCGTCATGCTCCGACTCGCCGTACCGAACAAGGGCGCGCTCGCCGAGTCCGCCCAGACCCTGCTCAAAGAGGCCGGCTACCGCATCCGCAAGGACACCAAGGAGCTCGTGGTCGTCGACCCCGACAACTCCTGTGAGCTGTTCTTCCTGCGTCCCCGCGACATCGCCGTCTACGTCGGCGAGGGCACCCTCGACGGCGGCATCACCGGCCGCGACATGCTCTTCGACTCCGGCGCCCCCGCCGAGGAGGTGCTGCCGCTCGGCTTCGGCGGCTCGACCTTCAGGTTCGCCGCCAAGCCGGGGGAGTACACCGCCGTGCACGACCTCGGCGGGCGGCGGGTGGCCACCTCCTACACCGGGCTGCTGGAAAAGCACCTGGCCGACGTGGGCGTCGAAGCCCGGGTGATCAAGCTGGACGGCGCGGTGGAGACCGCGATCCGGCTCGGTGTGGCCGACGCCATCGCCGACGTCGTGGAGACCGGCACCACCCTGCGCAACGTGGGGCTCGACGTGTTCGGCGAGCCCATCATGCGCTCCGAGGCCGTGCTGATCAAGCAGTCCGGCACACCCCGCTCGGCCGGCCTGGACCAGCTCGTCCGCCGCCTGGAGGGCGTGCTGGTCGCCCGCGACTTCGTGATGATCGACTACGACATCCGCGCCGAGCAGATCGACAAGGCCATCGCCATCACGCCGGGCATCGAGGGGCCGACCGTCTCGCCGCTGCACCGCGAGGGCTGGGTGGCGGTGCGCGCGATGGTCCGCCGCAAGGGCCACCAGCAGGTCATGGACCGCCTGTGGGAGATCGGCGCCCGCGCCATCTTCATCACCGACATCTACGCGTGCCGTTTGTGACGCCGATTTGGCGAAAGCCAGGACATCGCCCGAGATAACCCGCTGAGTCGCCTGGGGAGGAAGGGGAAGGCGAGAGAGGGGAGCAAGGGCGGCTCATGAAGACACACAGGATCACCCGGGTTGTCGGAAGCGCGTTCGGCGCGATGGCGGTGACCGCGGCGCTGGCCCTGCCCGCGCACGCGGGCACCGGGATGGCCGGGGCGGGGGCGTATGGCGCGCAGGAGCGCGGCGGCGGATGCACTGAGGCGCACCGCCGGATCATCCGCTCGGCCTTCGACGACTGGAGCAAGGGCACGGGTTCCATCACCGACGTGTTCCATCCCGCGATCGTCTGGCGGATCGAGGGCCGGACCGTGGTGTCCAAGACCTACCACGGCAAGCAGCGGCTGCTGGACGAGGTCATGCTGCCGTTCGGCGCGCGGTTCAACCTGTCCCGCGAGCCGTTCCGGCCGACGAACATCGAGGCGATCTACTGCGAGGGCGACACCACGGTCGTCCACTGGCACGGGACCGGCATCGCCAACAACGGCATGCGCTACACCAACAGCTACGTCTGGATCATGACCCTGCGCCGGGGCAAGGTAGTGTCCGGCATCGCCTTCCTGGAGAGCATCTCCTTCAACGAGCTGTGGCGGAACGTGCCGCCGAGCACCACCTGAGCGGGAAGGACACCGGTCCGGGCTAGCGGGGCTGGTTCATGAAGGCGGTCTCCCTGATGAGGTCGCTGACGCGCAGGATGCCCATGCAGCGGCCCACCTCATCGATGACCACCAGGTCGTCGTAGACCCGTTCGCCGCCGCGCCCGGCCACCTGCATCGCCGCGATCGCCGGCGTGGTCTTCGGGACGGTCCGCGGCGGGTCGGCCAGGCGTAGCGCGGCCTTGCCGCCGTGCAGCGCGTAGCCGTACCGGCCGGCGATGGCCAGCATGAAGCGGCTGCGGTCCAGACTGCCGCGCGGGCGCTGGTACTCGTCCACCAGGATCACGCTGGAGATCGACGGCTCGGAGCGGAACGCCTCGGCGGCCTCCTCGGCCCCGGCTTCGGCGGGCAGCGTGACGGCGGGCATCAGCAGCTCCTGCACGCGCGGCCCGAGCTGGGCGGCGGCGGGCTGTTCCTCCGGGACGGGCAGCGGCACGTGCACCCGCCCGCCGGGGCCGGGGGTGAGCAGCGGCCCCTGCGCCAGCCGTACGCCCCAGCCGCGCACCCGCGCGAGCTGCGGCTTGGACGTGATGCCGGGGGCGAGGACGTGCGCGCCCAGCCCGCGCGCGAGTGCGGCGACCGCCTCGCCCACGGCGGCCCTGCCGGGGTCGTCGGCGGCCTGCGCGACCAGCTCGGGTGAGAGCACCAGCAGGTACGGCCGCGCGTCGGCGGCCAGATCCAGCGGCAGGTACTCGGTGCCCACGCCCCCCAGCGCGACCAGATGGCCGATCGTGCGCAGCCCGTCCAGGCCGACCAGCAGGCCCTTGCGGTCGCCGGGGGCGATCTCTCCCTCCACTGTTATGATCACCTCGCGCGGGCGTCTGCCGGACATGCGCATCGCCTCGTGCAGCGGCGCCAGGCCGGCGAGACCGGCGATGACCATGTGCGCGGGCAGCCCGAGCACCAGCGGCAGCCGGGTCTGGTCCCGTGCCGCGTCGAGGGCGGCGCGCAGCGCCGTGGAGACGGCCTCGGCCGCCCCGTACGGCCTGCCGTCCCCGATGGGACGGCCGCCCATGGACCGTTCGTCGATGATCGCCTGTAGCGCGATCACACCCCCCGTGTCGAGATCGACGACCGGGGAAACGATCGCGCGCGCCGTCACCGCTCCGGCGGTGGGCAAAAGTGGTGTTCTACTCGACACGTTCAGATGATGCGGCCCAATGAGCAGCGCATAGAAGCAGGTGAGACGAAGTTCACCGATATTTCGCTGAGTGTTGTAAGATCTGGCGTCATTCTGACCTATACCCTCGACTATCGGTAAGAACACCATGTTCGGGTGTCGTGGCTCCGTGAGGCTCCCGCAGCGGCCGTGCGGCGCTGACGATAGCCTCGCCGCGTGGGCGGACGCGGGCGGGGACACGGCGCGGGAGACGCGGGGGGCGGCGCGGCCGGCCCCGGGCGCCGGCCGGCGAGCGGCGGCGGCCACTGGGTGTCGGTCGCCCCAGAGCGGGTCGAGGCGTGGGTGGCCGGGTTCGCGGCCAGGCACGGAGGCCATCTGGTGTCGGTGACCGGTGATGAGCGGATGGTGGTGCTGCGCGGCGCGGACGGCGGGCGGGCCGAGTTCCTGGTCCCCTTCCCGCCGATGCCTCCGGCCGCACCGGACGGGCTCATCGCCGCGCTCGCCGGGCACGCGCGGGCCGAGCGCTGTGTCGGCGTGGTGTTGGTACGGCGGGGCGGTCACGCGGCCGGGGTGTTCCACGGCGCCGAACTCCTCGCCTCCAAGGTCGGCTCCCGCCTGGTCCAGGGCCGCAGCGCGGCCGGCGGCTGGTCCCAGCAGCGGTTCGCGCGCCGCCGGGAGCAGCAGGCGGGGCAGGCCAGGGAGGCGGCGGCCGAGGTCGCCGCGCGGGTGCTCGCCCCCTACCAGAACCGCCTTGAGGCCGTCGTCTTCGGCGGCGACCGGCGCGCGGTGGACGCGCTGCGCGCCGACCGCAGGCTCGCGCCGGCCTTCGCGATCGAGGCCGGGCCGTTCCTGGCGGTGCCGGACCCGCGCCTGGCGGTGCTCCGCGACACCCCGCGAAGCTTCCGCGCCGTGCGCGTGCGGGTCGTCGAGGCGGGGGAGGCGGTGGGCGGCGAGGACGCCGCGCACCAGGTCTGACCACCCGTACACTGATCGTATGCGCACTCCCGACTGACGGCGGCGGCAGCCCGCGGTCCACCCATCCATCCCCGGCCTGGGAGTGTTCCCCTACCATGATCATCTCTTCTGACATCGAACTGCGCGCGGGCGCCCGCCTGTTGCTGGAGGGCGCGAGTTTCCGGGTCAACCCCGGCGACAAGATCGGGCTCGTCGGCCGCAACGGCGCCGGCAAGACCACCCTGACCAAGGTCCTCTCGGGCGAGGCGCTGCCCGCCGCCGGCACCGTCTCGTCCACCGGCAGTGTCGGCTACCTGCCCCAGGACCCGCGGACCGGCGACCTGGAGATGCTCGCCCGCGACCGCGTCCTTTCCGCGCGCGGGCTCGATGAGGTGCTGCGCGACCTGCGCGCGGCCGAGCTGGGGATGGCCGACGACGACCAGCGGGTCCGCGACCGGGCGGTGCGCGCCTACGGGCGGCTGGAAGACCGGCTGCACGTGCTCGGCGGCTACGCGGCCGAGGCCGAGGCGGCGTCCATCGCCTCCAGCCTGGGCCTGCACGACCGGGTGCTCGGGCAGCCGCTCGGGACACTGTCGGGCGGGCAGCGCAGGCGGGTCGAACTGGCACGGATCCTGTTCAGCGGGGCGGAGACTCTCCTTCTTGACGAGCCGACAAACCACCTCGACGCCGACTCGATCGGCTGGCTTCGTGATTTTTTGCGCTCTCATCAAGGTGGTTTGATCATTATCAGCCACGATGTCGGCCTGCTTGAAGCGACGGTAAACCGGGTGCTGCACCTGGACGCCAATCGTTGTGTGATCGATATCTACAACGTCGGCTGGAAGGCGTATCTGGCCCAGCGGGAGACCGACGAGCGGCGCCGGAAGCGTGAGCGCGCCAACGCGGAGAAGCAGGCGTCGGCGCTGCTGTCCCAGGCCGACCGGATGCGCGCCAAGGCCACCAAGGCCAAGGCCGCCCAGGACATGGAGCGCCGGGCCAGGCGGCTGCTGGCCGGGGTCGCCGAGGAACGCCAGGCCGACAAGGTCGCCAAGTTGCGCTTTCCCACCCCGCTGCCCTGCGGGCGCACGCCGCTCAGCGCGACCGGCCTGTCCAAGTCCTACGGCTCGCTGGAGGTCTTCACCGACGTCGACGCCGCGGTGGACCGGGGCACCCGGGTCGTCGTGCTCGGCCTCAACGGCGCGGGCAAGACGACGTTGCTACGGATGCTCGGCGGCCTGGAAAATCCCGACACCGGCGAGGTCAGGCCGGGGCACGGGCTGAAGCTCGGCTACTACGCGCAGGAGCACGAGACGCTCGACGCCGGTCGTTCGGTCCTGGAGAACATGCGCTCGGCCGGCCCGGACGTGCCCGACGTCGAGCTGCGCAAGACCCTGGGTTCCTTCCTCTTCTCCGGCGACGACGTGGACAAGCCCGCGGGGGTGCTGTCCGGTGGCGAGAAGACCCGGCTGGCCCTGGCCACGCTGGTGCTCTCGGGCGCCAACGTGCTCCTGCTGGACGAGCCCACCAACAACCTCGATCCGAACAGCAGAGATCAGGTGCTTTCGGCGCTTAGGTCCTATTCTGGGGCAATCGTGCTGGTTACGCATGATGAAGGCGCTGTTGAGGCACTACAACCGGATAGGGTGATCTTGTTGCCGGACGGAGTGGAAGACGCTTGGAGTGATGAATTTTCCGATCTTGTGGCACTTGCCTGATCTTAATTTGAGCGGGTACGGATCTTTTCCCGTGGAGTAGGTAGCCGATCGAGCAGAAATGACTGATCATGGCGTGAGTAACGCTGCGGAAGTCTGGCACTACAGGAGGTACTCGTGGCCGAGACTCTGAAGAAAGGCACCCGGGTCACCGGGGCCGACCGCGAAAAACTGGCCGCCGATCTCAAGAAGCGCTACGCCGCGGGTGAGAGCATCCGCGCGCTGGCCGCTTCCACCGGACGGTCCTACGGCTTCATCCACCGCATCCTCAGCGAGTCCGGTGTGACTCTCCGGGGGCGTGGGGGAGCCACCCGGGGCAAGTCGAAGCGCTAGCGACCGCCTCGGAAACCGCGACCGCAGCCGCTCGTAAACCGCCAGCCGGAGCCGTCGCGTCCCGGGCCCGGTAAGGGGCTTGGACGAATGGGTTCTACAGAACCTCGTTCTGGACGCGGGGATAGGCTCGGGCGTGACGGTCAGCCGACAGGCGGAGCGAGCCGAAGCGGACGCGGAAGTTGGGGGGAGCGCGGTGACGGTCGAGGCGGGTCTGCTCGCCGAGGCCAAGCTGCGGTTCGAGGTGGACGGCAAGATCGCGAATACAACCCTGGACCTGCCGGAAGGCGCGACGCGCAGACGTTCGCGGCCCGCAAGGCATCGGCCAGGACCGGCGCCGACCTGCCCGAGCAGGTCCGCGTCATCGTGATCCGTGGTGAGGGGCCGTCCTTCTCGGCGGGCATCGGCCCTCGGATGTCTCAGCTCTGAGGGGGTGCCCGGATCAGGAGCGCGCACAACAAGCGGAGGCGAGGCTCGGCGAAGGGGGGTCCGGGCTGAGGAACGCAGGGGTTCGGTGACCGTGCCGCCCCGGGTTCGTCTCGGTGGCGGTCGTACAAGGTCACGCGATCGGCGCGGACTCACGACCCGCCCCCGCCCGCGACCTGCGAAACATGACAGACGACCCAGGGCTCTGCGAAAACGAACCGCACTCGGTCTGGTGCCCGGCCTGACGGGCACCAGACCCACGGACGGCTCCGCCAGAGCCCGCAGGGCCCTGAGACGGCCCACCGCCCACCGTCGATCCCACACCCACCGAACCGGCACCGGACCCCGGCCGGATCGGTGATCGGATCACGGACCCGACCCGCTTCGGCCCGGGCGGCCGGTGCCGTACGGCGATCAGATCAGGACCCGCCTGTTCGCCCGTACGGCCGGCATCGGCCGGGCCGCCGGCGGCGTTCGGGGGGTCGGGCCCTGGGGACGAGGTCTTGTTCGCCCGGAGCTGATCAGGGGGTCGGCTCGGCGGCGGCGGGAATCACCGCGCGGTTTCGCGCGCTCTGCCCAAAGGACGGCCGTGCGGCGGGATTTGGAATGTCCCTTCCCGCCCGCGTTCGCCGGGAAGGGGCGGAGACGTATGACGATGATGGGTTCCGGTATGGGGCCGTCGATGATGCGCTCGCTGCGCCGCGACGAGTCGGTCACCAAGGAGCGGCTCAGCCCCGGCACGGTCAGGCGCATCTTCCGCTACGCCCGGCCGCACGCCGCGCAGATCGTGGGATTCCTCGTCCTGGTGGTCGTCGCCGCGGTCGTCGTGGTCGCCAACCCGCTGCTGATGAAGGCCGTCTTCGACGACGGCATCCGGCCCGGCCGGGTCGACATCGTGGTCTGGCTGGCCGTCGGCATCGCCGGGCTGGCACTGGTGGACGCCCTGCTCGGGCTGGCCCAGCGGTGGTTCTCCGCCAGGATCGGCGAGAGCCTGATCTACGACCTGCGCACCGAGGTGTTCGACCACGTGCAGCGGATGCCGGTGGCGTTCTTCATGCGCGCCCAGACCGGCGCGCTGGTCTCCCGCCTCAACACCGACGTCATCGGCGCGCAGCGGGCGCTGACGACGACGCTGTCCTCGGTCGTGTCCAACGTCATCAGCCTGGTGCTGGTGCTGGTCACGATGCTCATACTGTCCTGGCAGATCACCCTGGTGGCGCTGGTCCTGCTACCGGTGTTCATCCTGCCCGCCAAGTGGGTGGGCCGGCGGATGTCCCGGCTGACCCGCGAGCAGATGGAGCTGGACGCCCAGATGAGCTCGGTCATGACCGAGCGGTTCAACGTCGCGGGCGCGATGGTCGCCAAGCTGTACGGCAGGCCCGACGACGAGGCCCGCACCTTCGCCGAGCGCGCCGAGCGGGTCCGCGACGTGGGCGTCACCGTCGCGATGTACGGCACGGTGTTCCGGGTCGGCCTCGGCCTGGTGGCCGCGCTCGCCACCGCGCTGGTCTACGGCGCGGGCGGCGCCCTGGTCGTCGGCGGGGCCTTCGAGCTGGGCACCCTGATCGCGCTGTCGGCCCTGCTGATGCGCCTGTACGGCCCGCTGACCAGCCTCTCCAACGTGCACGTGGACGTGATGACCGCCCTGGTCAGCTTCGACCGCGTCTTCGAGGTGCTGGACCTGCGGCCGATGGTCGCCGAGCGGCCCGACGCCAAGCCGGTCCCCGAAGGGCCGGTGAGCGTGGAGTTCGAGGACGTCCGCTTCCGCTACCCCGCCGCCTCGGAGGTCTCCCTGGCCTCCCTGGAGTCGGTGGCGCGGCCCGACAACGGCCCCTCCCAGGAGGTCCTGGACGGCGTCTCCTTCACCGCCGCCCCCGGCGAGCTGATCGCGCTGGTCGGCCCCTCGGGCGCGGGCAAGACCACGATCACCTCGCTGGTGTCGCGCCTGTACGACGTGACCGGCGGGGCCGTACTGATCAACGGGCTCGACGTGCGCGCCGCCACCCTCGCCTCCCTGCGCGACACCATCGGCGTGGTCACCCAGGACGCCCACCTCTTCCACGACACGATCGCGGCCAACCTGCGCTACGCCCGGCCCGGCGCGACCGACGAGGAGATCTGGGCGGCGCTGCGGGCGGCCCAGATCGGCGACCTGGTCGAGTCGCTGCCCGAGGGGCTGGAGACGGTCGTGGGCGACCGCGGCTACCGCCTGTCCGGCGGGGAGAAGCAGCGCCTGGCCATCGCCCGGCTGCTGCTCAAGGCGCCGCGGGTGGTCGTGCTCGACGAGGCGACGGCCCACCTGGACTCGGAGTCGGAGGCGGCCGTGCAGCGGGCGCTGAAGACGGCGCTGGCCGGCCGTACGTCCCTGGTCATCGCCCACCGCCTGTCCACGATCCGGGAGGCCGACCAGATCCTCGTGGTGCAGGACGGGCGGATCGCCGAGCGCGGGCGGCACGAGCAACTGCTGGCCCGCGGGCGGATCTACGCAGAGCTGTACCGCACGCAGTTCCGGGAGAGCTCCGAGACCGTCGCGCCGCCCGACTAGCTAGAGGTAGCCCAGGCGGCCCAGTTCGTCGCGGGCCACCTTCTCCACCCATCCGGCGTCGGTGGCCGACAGGCGGGCGCGCCAGGTCCCCGGGCGGGCGGCGGGGCCGTACAGCGGCACCGCCGAGACCCGCGCCTGCAAGAAGTCCGAGACCGAGGACATCGCGGCGACCGGGGAGGCCGCCAGATTCTCATATCGCAGGGTGAGCAACTGCTCGGGCGGCAGCAGGCGGCGCAGCTCCGCACTGAGCCGCACCGCGCTGCGCCAGCGCAGCGCGCACTTGCCCGCGGCCGGCATGTCCTTCCAGCGGTCGCGGTGCTCCTCCTTGTTCACGCCGAGGAACGGGTTGGGGAACTCGGTCTCCTCGCTCAGCATCCCCGGCCGGAACCACGCCAGGCACGCCGGGTCGGCCATCATGTCCGCGGCGGTGTCCCGGCCGTCCCTGATGAGCTGCACGAACCGGGCGTCGGGGAAGGCCCGCAGCAGCGCCGGGGCGCTGTAGAGCAGGTCGGGGCTGGCGTCGCCGAACCTGGCCGGCGGCCCGGCGGGCAGGCACGGCCCGGAGCCGGTGATGCCGCCCGCCTCGCGGCAGGCCGCCGTGCACTCGCCGCAGGTGCCGGGCCCGACCTGCCAGGACTGCGCCAGCGCGTCGCGCAGCACGCGCGAGGCCCCATCGCCGCCGTTGCGGACGATGATGGACGGCTTGCGGGCGAAGGCGTAGACGACGTGCGCCACCGCGCTCTTGCCCATCGTTACGTGGAAGCCGGGGGAGCGTTTGAGGGCGCGGGCGAGCAGGTCGGTCCCGGAGTGCGGCGCGCCGAGCACGAACACCGGCCGGTGGACCTTGATGCCGTTGACCACGAGGATATGGAGCGGAGGTCGCATAGGTGTGGACAGTTTGACACCGTTCGGAGTGTGCCAGGGCCATGCGGCGCCGACGCCGCTCCGCACGCGCGCCTTCCGGCCGGCGGATCGCCCGGGACGCCCCGGGTTGGCGGCGGGCCACCCCGTTGTGAGAGGTTCACTGGGTATCACCCACCATATCCGGCCTGGCGGGAAGGACGACGATGGCAGACCGCGCCCGCGGCGACGGCGGAGCTTCTTCGCTCTCCGCACCGCCGCCCGGACCCGGGCCGCTTCCCCCAGTGCCGCTCGCACCGTGTCCGTTTCCCCCGCCGCCGCTGCGGCCCGGTGACACCGTGGCCATCGTGGCCCCCTCGGGCCCTCCCGACCCGGCGGAGGCGGAACGCGGCGCCGGCGTCCTGCGCGGGCTGGGGCTGACCGTCGTCTTCGGCGAGCACGTGACCGCCGCCCCTGCCGGCCACCACCGGTATCTGGCCGCCTCCGACGCGGCCCGGGCCGCCGACCTGCAGGCGGCGTGGTGCGACCCGTCGGTCGCGGGCGTGGTCTGTGCGCGCGGCGGGTACGGCGCGACCCGGCTGCCCGGCCTGCTGGACTGGGCGGCGATGGCCGCGGCAGGCCCCAAGACGCTGCTCGGGTCCAGCGACATCACCGCGCTGCACCAGGCGCTGGCCGTACGCCTCGGGGTGGCCGGGTGCTTCGGCCCGATGCTCACGCCGCGCACGCTCGGCGGCGAGCAGGGGCCCGATCCGGTCACCCTCGGCCACCTCGCCTCCGCGCTGTTCGGCACGCCCGCGCCGATCCACGGCACGCACGCGCTGGTGCCCGGCCAGGCCGTGGCGCCGCTGGCCGGGGGCAACCTGTGCCTGCTGGCCGCGCTGTGCGGCACCCCCGACGCCCCCCGCTTCGCCGGCCGCATCGTGCTGCTGGAGGACGTCAACGAGGCCCCCTACCGGATCGACCGGATGCTCACCCAGCTCATCGCCGCGGGGGCCTTCGACGGTGTCGCCGGCTTCGCGCTCGGTTCGTGGTTGCGCTGCGGCGACCCGCTGCCGGTCCTCGCCGAGCTGCTGACGCCGTTCGGTGTCCCTGTGCTCGCCGGGCTTCCGGTCGGGCACGGCAGGCCACAGCATTGTGTGTGGCTTGGGGGATTTGGTGTTATTGATACCCGATCGTGCTCGCTGACCAGTCTGTTCCGCTACTCGGACCAGGCAATGTAGGTCGAGGCCGGTCGCGAGCAGAAGGGATGAGGGCGTGAGGTTCTTCCGGCGACGCCGGGATCGGGATGCGCAGGCGAGGCCGGTCGAGGAGGTGGATCTCGATTCCCTGCTCGCGCTCGTGGCCGACTCCCACGGTTTCCGGTGCGAGTTCTCCGCCGACGGCGCGGCGATGACGCTGAGCGGGCCCAAGGACCTGGTGGTCCGGCTGACCGGCCTGCGGCGCGAGGCCGCCCGCCGTACCAGGGAGGACTGGCCGATGCTGGTCTCAGAACACCTCGCCCACACGGTCGCCGTCGCCGGCGAGCCGCTGGACGCCTGCGACCTCGACCAGGTCAGGCCGCTGCTGCGGACGCGGGTGAACCTCGCCGACGACCTGGAGGGCGAACGCGTGGTCGCCCGGCACCTCAGCACCGACCTGATCGAGGTGCTGACCCTCGGATACGCGGGCGCGGTGCGCCCCGTACGCCCCGAGGAGGCGGGGTGCTGGCCGATCCCCGCCGGGCAGGCCCTGGACCTGGCGCTGCGCAACGCCAGGGACGACGAACGCCTGTCGGTGGCCCGCGCCGACCTCGACGGCGTCGCCGTGTGGCGGCTCACCGGCCCCACCGCGAGCGCCGCGGCCCACCTGCGCCACCTGGAGGACTACCTGCCGGTCCCCGAGGACGGCGTCCTGGCGGCGCTGCCCCGGGCCGGCACGCTGCTGGTCCACCCGGTGGAGGGCATCGGCGTGGTGCGGGCCATCGAACGGCTGCGGCTGCACGCCCAGCGGGAGGCCGAACGGCACGCCGACGGCCTCAGCCCCCAGGTCTACTGGTGGCGCGCCGGGCGGCTCACGCTGATCAGGGCCGACCTGGTCGCCCAGGACGGCCAGACCCGCCTGGTGGTCGCGCCGCCGCCGGAGTTCGCCAGGTTGCTGGCCGCGATCGCCGCCCGCCCGCCCCGCTAGCGGCTAGTGGCCGTCGCCGGCCAGCGCCCGGGCGGTGTGGATCAGCGGCACGTGGCTGAACGCCTGCGGGAAGTTGCCCACCATGCGGCCCAGCCGCGGGTCGAACTCCTCGGCGAGCAGCCCCACGTCGTTGCGCAGCCCGAGCAGCCGCTCGAACAGCCGCTCGGCGTCCTCGCGCCTGCCGGTCATGGCCATCGCCTCCGCCAGCCAGAAGCTGCACGCCAGGAACGCGCCCTCGTCGCCGGGCAGCCCGTCCACCGCGTTGTCCTCGGCGGTCGGGTAGCGCAGCACGAAGCCGTCGGCGCTCAGCTCCCGCTCGATGGCCGCGATCGTGCCGTGCACCCGCGGATCGTCCGGCGGCAGGAAACCGACCATCGGGATCATCAGCAGCGCGGCGTCCAGCTCCCTGGACCCGTAGGACTGGGTGAAGGTGCCCCGGCCGGGGTCGAAGCCCTTCTCGCAGACCTCGGCGTGGACGCGGTCGCGCAGCGTCTTCCAGCGCTCCACCGGGCCGCTCCGGCCGAACTTCCCCACCTGTGAGATCGCGCGGTCGAAGGCCACCCAGCACATCACCTTGGAATGCACGAAGTGCCGGCGCGGGCCGCGGACCTCCCAAAGGCCCTCGTCCGGCTCGTCCCAGTGGGTCTCCAGGTAGTCCAGCAGCTCCCGCTGGATGGCCCAGGCCCGGTCGTCGGGGGCCAGCCCGGAGGTCCTGGACATGTGCAGGGCGTTGAGCACCTCGCCGTAGACGTCGAGCTGGAGCTGCTCCACCGCGGCGTTGCCGATCCTGACCGGCCGGGACTCCTCGTACCCCGGCAGCCAGCCGACCTCCATCTCGGGCAGTCGGCGCTCGCCCGCCACGCCGTACATGATCTGGAGGTCCTGGGCGCGGCCGGCGATCGCGCGCAGCAGCCACGCCCGCCAGTCGCGGGCCTCGTTGAGGTAGCCCGCGCCGATCAGGGCCTCCAGGGTCATCGTCGCGTCGCGCAGCCAGCAGAAGCGGTAGTCCCAGTTGCGGACCCCGCCGATGTTCTCCGGTAGCGAGGTGGTGGGGGCGGCCACGATGCCGCCGGTGGGGGAGTAGGTCAGGGCCTTGAGCGTGATCAGCGACCGGACCACCGCCTCGCGCCACGGCCCCTGGTAGGTGCAGCGCGAGACCCACTCCGCCCACATCTGCTCGGTCTCGGCGAGTTGTACTTCGGCGTCCAGTTCGACCGGCATCGGCTCGTGCGAGGGGTGCCAGGTGAAGACGAAGGCCACCCGCTGCCCGGCCTTCACCTCGAACGTGGCCTTGTGCGCGTAGTCGCTCCCGGTGAGCGGCACGGAGGAGTGCAGCCACACCGAGTCGGGGCCGCCGATGGCCTGCAGGTGCCCCTCGGTCCTGCGCACCCACGGCACGATGCGGCCGTAGTCGAACCTGATCCGCAGCTCGGTGGCCATCCGCACCGTGCCGGAGACGCCCTCGACGATGCGCACCACGTCGGGGTTGGCGTGCCGGGGCGGCATGAAGTCGATGACGCGTACCGTGCCGCCCTCGGTCTCCCACTCGCTCTCCAGCACCAGCGTCTCGCCGCGGTACCTGCGCCGGGTCGCCATCGGCCGGCCCTCGGGGCCGAGCCACCAGTGGCCGTTGCGCTCGCCACCGAGCAGCGCCGCGAAGCACGCGGGGGAGTCGAACCGGGGCAGGCAGAGCCAGTCGATCGAACCGTCCCGGCCGACGAGCGCCGCCGATTGCATGTCACCGATCAGGGCGTAGTCCTCGATGCGCATGGCTCGACGCTAGCGCCACCGGCCTCCTCCCGCGCTCCGGTCGCGGCCGCCGGGGCGAGGCGCCGGGCGAACAGCCGCATGAAGAACTGGGTGAGCGGGCCTATCGTGATCGCGAAGACCACCGTGCCGATCCCCACGACGCCGCCCAGCAGCCAGCCCACCGCCAGGACGGTGATCTCGATCAGCGTGCGCGCCAGGCGGATGGACAGCCCCAGGCGGTTCAGGCCGGTCATCAGGCCGTCGCGCGGGCCGGGGCCGAGCCCGGCGCCGATGTAGAGCGCGGTGGCCGCGGCCACCATGACGATCGCGGCCACCAGGAACGCCCAGCGGACCGCCAGGTGCCCCGGGGTGGGCAGCAGCCACATGGCCCCGTCGGCGAACAGGCCGACGAGCACCACGTTGCTGATCGTGCCGATGCCGGGCCGCTGGCGCAGCGGGATCCAGAAGACCATGACGGCCGCGCCGACCAGGATGATCCAGGTGCCGAGCGACCAGCCGGTGCGTACGGCGAGCCCCTGGTGGAAGGCGTCCCAGGGGTCGTTGCCGAGCCCGGACTCGACCTGCAGGGCGATCCCCGTGCCATAGAGCAGGAGACCGGCGTAAAGCCGCAGGAGCCGGGACGGGAGGGAGCCGGACGTGGTGGCGGAGATTTCGCTCATGGTAGGTCCATCCTGTGCGGTCACCCGAAACCAGATAAAGGGCCAATTACGAAAAGTGGCCTTATCCTGCTCAAGGGGGGTTGCACATGAGGAGACATCTGAGCGGCCGGGCGCTGGCCAGGCTGATCGGCCTGGACCGGCCGGAAGGGCCCTACTACCGCGCGCTCGCCGGAGCGGTGCGGACGGCGATCCGCGACGGGCGGCTTGCCGTACGCGTGCGGATGCCCGCCGAACGCGACCTGGCCACGGCGCTCGGCGTGAGCCGTACCACGATCAGCGCCGCCTACGACAAGCTGCGCGAAATGGGCTACATCGCCAGCAGGCAGGGCGCGGGGAGCTGGACCGCGCTGCCCGACCCCGCCACCCTCGGCCCCGATGATCCCTGGCTGGCCGCGGGCGATGACGGACTGCTCGCCCTGCACTGCGCCGCGCCGCCCGCGACCGGCCTGCTGTCGGACGCCATGACGCTGGCCGCGCAGGACCTGCCCTGCCACACCCTCGGCGTCGGCTACGACCCGCTGGGCCTGGCGGCCCTGCGCGAGGCCGTCGCCGCCCGCTACACCTCGCGCGGCCTCGCCACCCGGCCCGACCAGATCCTCCTCACCGCGGGCGCGCAGAGCGGCATCCACCTGGCCATGAGCCTGCTCGTGCGGCCGGGCGACCCCGTGGTGATCGAGTCGCCGACCTACCCGCACGCCCTCGACGCCGCCAGGTACCACGCCGCGCGGCTCGTCCCGGTGGGAGTGGCCGAGGACGGCTGGCATCCCGACGCCGTGAGTGAGGCGATGCGCCAGTCCGGGGCGCGGGTGGCCTACCTGATCCCCGACTTCCACAACCCGACCGGCAGGCTGATGGACGATGCCACCCGCGCGGCCGTGACCGGGGCCGCCCGCCGCGCGGACACCACACTGCTGATCGACGAGTCCTGGGCCGAACTCGGGCTCGACGACACATCGGCCGCCGCGCCGATGGCGGCCTTCGACACCGACAACCGGGTCATCACCATCGGATCGGCCTCCAAGCTGTGGTGGGGCGGCTTGCGCGTCGGGTGGGTGCGCACCACCGCCGAGCGGGTGCGCCGGATGGCCCGGCTGCGCGCCGCGATCGACATCGCCGGAGCGCCGTTCCAGCAACTCGTCGTGGCACGGTTGTTCGAGCGCATCGAGGAGGCCCGCGCCGAGCGCAGGCGCGGGCTGCTGGCCTCCCGCGAGACGCTGGTCGCCGCTCTGCGGGCCCGGATGCCCGGCTGGCACTTCCGGGTGCCGGAGGGCGGCGGAGCGCTCTGGGTGCGTCTTGAGGGCCCGGTGGCCACATCGCTGGCGGCGGCCGCCGCCGACCACGGCGTACGGCTGGCGCCGGGGCCGTGGTTCGGCGTCGAGGGCACGCTGGAGTCCTACCTGCGCCTGCCGTACACCCAGCCGCCCCAGGTGGTCGGCGAGGCCGTGACGCGCATCGCGGCGGCGCGGGCCGGCGAGCCGGGCCGGACGTGGGACCGGGCCGCCGACTCGCTCACTCCCGCGCTGTGAGCGCGGCGCCGTCCCACATCAGCCCACGCAGGCCGCGGGTGAACATGAACAGCGCCGCCCCAGCGCACAGCGCGACGGCCGCGAGGGTGAGGAAGTACGCCTGCTGTGACATGTGGGCGAGCAGCCGGCCGGTCTGCCCGCCGACCGCGTCCCCCACGGCGGTGGACAGGAACCACACACCCAGCATCTGGCTCTGGAAGGCGCGCGGAGCAAGGTGGGAGGTCACCGACAGCCCCACGGGGCTCAGCGCCAGCTCCCCGAACACCTGGACCAGATAGACCGCCACCAGCCACCACACCGTCACCCTGGCCGTCTGGGCCAGGCCCGCGGCCACCGCCATCAGCGCGAAGCTCAGCCCGATCATCAGCAGCGCGAACCCGAACTTCTGCGAGGCGGTGACCCGGTCGCCCAGCCGTACCCACACCACCGCGAACACCGGCGAGAAGACCAGGACGAACAACGGGTTGAACGCCTGCGTCGTGGCCGCCTCCATCCCCACTCCGAAGATCGAGAGCGTCGTGTGGTGCTGGGCGAACAGGTTGAGCACGCTCGGCGACAGGTCGTAGATCATCCAGAAGATCGCGGCGGCGGCGAACAGCCAGACGTAGGCGCGCATCCGGGCCCGCTCCCCGGCGGTGAGCCCATGGTCGCCGAGCAGGATGTAGGCGAAGTAGGCCACCGGGACGGCGATCACCCCGGTGGTCAGCACCACCGTGAGGCGGTCCAGCGTGAACGTGCCCGAGAGCGCCCACAGCACCGCCCCACCCGCCGTCAGGGCCGCCGCGCCGCCTGCCAGCCGGCCGAACGAGGCCCGCTCGGCGGGGGTCAGCCGGTGTTCCGTGCGCGCGCCCGCCTCGCCCAGATGCCGGTGCCCGCGCACATACCAGACCAGGCCCAGCGCCATGCCCACCGCCGCCGCGCCGAACCCGAGGTGCCAGCGGTGCCCGTCGGCGAGCCAGTCGCCGACCACGAAGGGCGCGGCGAACGCGCCCAGGTTGATGCCGAAGTAGAAGATCGAGAACCCGGCGTCCCTGCGGGCGCCCTCGTCGCGCGGGTAGAGCTCGCCCACCATGCAGGAGATGTTCGGTTTGAGCAGCCCGGTACCCGTCACGATCAGCGCCAGCCCGGACCACACCAGCGCCGGGCCCTCCACCGGCACGGCCATGCTGATGTGCCCGGACATACCCGCGCGCGGGGCATCGCGGCGGACTCCTTGCCCGGGCTCGCCGCGCACCCTGAGGTGCTGGCGGAGGTGGCGGCGGCGGTCGTCGCCGCGAACGCCCGGCTGGCACAGGTCCAGCGGGTCAAGCGCTGGCGGCTGGTCCCGGCCGAGTGGACCGTGGAGACCGGGGAGCTGACGCCGAGCCTGAAGCTGAAGCGGCGGGTGATCCACGCGAAGTACGCGGATGTGATCGACTCCATGTATTCGGGGCATTCGGGGCATTCGGGGTACCCGGCCTTGCCGTAGCGCGTCCGGTGCGGGGGCGATCGGGGGTTTTGCCGTGCCGGGTGTGTGTCGGGGGCTCTGGCATTACCTGGCGGTTCATACCGTCTTGATCATGACTCAGAGACTTCTTCTCACCTCATTCGCGGCGGGCGCGCTCGTCGCGCCCATGCTCGTGCAGGCGACACCCGCCGCGGCTGAGGAGCTGGAGATCGGCTCGATCACGGTACGGCCCGCGCATCCGGTCGTCGGGGCGAAAGGGTCCGTGCGCATGGTGATCGACGTGGTGGCGCGTGGCGCGGTCGGACGTGACGGCGTCGCCATCAAGGTCGAACCGGGACGCCCGGAGCCACCGGCTCCGCCTCCCGAGCGGCCCGGAGCCCCTGGCGACTCCACCGACCCCGGCTCAACGGCCCCTGATCCCGCCGATCCGGACTCAACGGCTCCTGACCCCGCCGATCCGGGCACGGCCCCGGACCCGCGCCCTGACCCGCGCCCCGACCCCAGATC
>NZ_POUA01000819.1 GCF_003236385.1 Spongiactinospora gelatinilytica | reverse complement strand
GTACCGACACAGGCGCGAGACCGCCACACCCCGGCACCGCCCCCAACGCGATCGCGTCACCTCCCGAAACCGGCCTTACGCCGATATCGCCGCATTCCAGCGCCATCGCAGACGCGATTTCACCACTCGCCGGAGCCGGTCTCGGGCCGATGCCGCATTTGTCCGCCGCAGGGCCGTACGGGCTGTGGACGCTCGCCGAGGCCGTGCGGGCCGGTGGGCTCCCGGTGGATCTGGAGGTGGCCGAGCCGGACGGGCCCGTACCCGCCCACCTGGGCGCGGCCGTACACCGCGTCGTCCAGGAGTCGCTGACCAACGTGATGCGGCACGCCGGCCCGACCCACGCGGTGGTACGCGTGGCGCAGGAGCCGAGCACGTCCCGTGAGCCCGGCGTCCTCGTGGTGGAGATCACTGACCGGGGCCGGGGCTCCACGGCGGCCGTCCCCGCCGAGGGCCGGGGCATGGCCGGAATGCGGGCGCGGGTGCAGGCGGCCGGCGGGCAGTTCACCGCCGGTCCACGCGAAGGCGGCGGCTTCCGCGTAGTGGCCCGCTTCCCCCGGCCGACCGCATGAC
>NZ_POUA01000818.1 GCF_003236385.1 Spongiactinospora gelatinilytica | reverse complement strand
ACGCGCGGCACCGCGCCCGTGTCCCGCTCCAGCACCCGCCGGGCCAGGCGCACCTCCTCGATCGCGGTGTCGGCGTAGTCGCGGGGAGAGGCGCCCGGGCCGAGCTCGCCGCTGGTGTAGGTGTTGAAGTCGCAGTAGCCGCAGCGGGTCACGCAGAACGGCACATGCACATAGAAACCGAACGGCCGCGCGCCGAACCCGTCGAACGCGCTCGCGGGCAGCTCGCCGGACGCGGGGACGGCTTCACCGTCGGGAAGGATGGCAGGCACCCCTTCAGTCTGCCGCCGCCGGGGGCATGCGCAGGCCATCAAGAGCCTGGGGCTCCAGGGGAAGGAGATGCGGTAAGCGGGGTTACCGGATCGCTACTCTCGGTGTTCCTTGTCCCGGGATATGCTGTGAAGACCCCCTTACGGAGCGCCGATGGACGACATCCACAGTGCGGACGGCCCACCTCCAGATCCGCACGCGCCACCTCCAGAGTCATCGAAGGACTCATCGGGCACACCGGGCGCATCACCGCCGCCATGGCCGTCCTCCCCCGCACCGTCGGGCCCTACGGCCGCATCCGGCCC
>NZ_POUA01000817.1 GCF_003236385.1 Spongiactinospora gelatinilytica | reverse complement strand
GCTCGGTTTGGCCGGAGACCAGGTCCGTCTGGCCGATGGCCGGGTGGGGTCGCCTGATCCGGTCCGATCCTTTGACGCGCGGCCCGGTTCGGCGGTGGGATCGCCCGGTCCACGCGGTGGCCCGGCCTGCGCCCGGTCGCGGTCCCTCGGCGTACGGCCCGGGCCGGTCGTCGGTTCGCCCCGCCCGTACGGCGGGCGGGTGACCTTGGGTCGGCCCTGCCCGGGACCGGCCGCCGGTTCGCCCGGCCCCAGCGCGGGACGGTCCGGGTCGTCCGGCCCGTACGGCGGCGGGGCAGGATCCCCCGACCCGGTCCAGGGCCGGAGTGGGCCGCTCGATGCGTGGACCAGGCCCGCCGTAGGGGCCTGGCGCTCGGACGATGGCCACGGCGGGCCGGCCGCTTCCATCGACCAGGGCCGGAGTAGGCCGCTTGACGTGCGGCCCGACCCGGCCGAAGGGGCGCGGGGCTCAGGTGATGGCCATGGCGGGTCGCTTGCTTCCAGCGACGGCTGGGCGGGGGCGCCGGGTTCCAGCGGTCGGGTGGATCGGCTCGTGGGTGAGTCAGTGGGGGTGGCC
>NZ_POUA01000816.1 GCF_003236385.1 Spongiactinospora gelatinilytica | reverse complement strand
CGCCGGACGAACCCGAGCAGGACCAGCCCGATCAGGCCGTACGCGCCCAGGATGTCGCCGAAGAACAACAGGGCCGCATGGCAGAACCCGAAGGCCAGCAGCCACCGGCCGCGGGCCCGCAGCACCCGGCGTACCTGCCGCCAGTCCCGTCCGGAAGCGAGCTGGCGCTCGGCCAGCCGGGCCAGGCCGTACCCGAACAGGGCGGCGAACATCGGCAGCGCCCGGCCGTCCACCAGGAGCATCTGGACGCCGGCCACCAGCCGGTCGAGCGGGTCGCCGTCCAGCGTGTAGCCGCGAAAGCCGCTCGGGTGCCCCGCCAGGTACATGT
>NZ_POUA01000815.1 GCF_003236385.1 Spongiactinospora gelatinilytica | reverse complement strand
TTGGGGGATTTGTCGTTCTTGCATGATCAGAACGGGTTGGTGGTGGGTCCTCGGGAGCCGCGGCCGGATCTGTGTGTGGTGGTGGTGAACAACGATGGGGGCGGGATCTTCTCGTTGTTGCCGCAGGCGGGGTTGCGTGATCCGTTCGAGCGGGTCTTCGGTACGCCGCATGGGGTGGATCTGGGGTATGTGGCGGCGGCGACGGGGACTCCGTATGTGCAGGTGACCGATGCGGGGCAGTTGTCGAAGGCGTTGCTGGGGGAGGGCGTGCGGGTTGTGGAGGTGCGTACCGACCGGGAGCGTAACGCGGTGTTGCACGCGGAGATGCGGGAGGCGGCGCGGGCGGCGATCCGGACCTTCGGCTGAGGCCGGGCCGGTGATCAGGTGATGTCGCGGCGCAGGGTGGTACGGCGGGCGGCGGCGACCAGGGCGGCGATGTAGGACGGGCTGACTCCGCGGGAGGCGGAGGTGCTGCCGCTGATCGCGGCGGGGCGGTCGCCTACCCCTTCCGCCACGGCCTTACCAGCCAGCCGTGACCGTCCGGCCCTGTTTCGGGCGACCTGGTGAGGGCGTCCGTTTCTCTG
>NZ_POUA01000814.1 GCF_003236385.1 Spongiactinospora gelatinilytica | reverse complement strand
CAGACGTGTATAAGAGACAGACCCCAGGCACTGAGAGAGGACTCATCTACGCCCCCAGGCAGACCGCCCCGCCGGCACCACGAACGCGATCCAACGGCCCCCGACGCCGGATTCGGCCGCAATGACGGTGACCTGCCGTCGCTACGGGCACGGCGGACTCAGGCACAGGGGCCGCCGACACCGGCCGCCCCAGCAGCCCGCAAGCCCGGACTCGGACACGCCGACACTACAGGCGCAGCCGACAACCACTCAGAAGTCCGCAACCCCGGAATCGGCCATCACGACAAGCAGGATGACCAGGACCCGCCGCCGCGACCCGCGGCCGACCGCCATGCGGCGGCCCGCAGCGGCGAAGCCGGGCATACCGGCAACCGGGACGGCCAGGGCGCCGACCGGCACTACGGGCGCGACCGACCGCAAACAGCAGGCCGCAGCGGCGGAGTCGGGCACGCCGGCATCCGGGAGGGCCGGGGCCGACCGTCAGCAGCGGGCCGTAGTGGCGGAGCCGGGCACGCCGGCGGGCAGGATGACCAGCACCCGGCCGGTGCCATGGGCGGGGTCGTCCGCCGTCCCGGTGGGGGGTCAGAGGC
>NZ_POUA01000813.1 GCF_003236385.1 Spongiactinospora gelatinilytica | reverse complement strand
TTTAATGCATGATCTTTAATCTGTTTCAAAACAAGTACATCTTGTTCAACAATTGCTTCTAAACAAGGCTTCAAGACAGTTATTGGGAAATGTTTTTTGACTAGTTTTTTTAATTCACGTTCAAAAGATTTGGTCTGTTTAATTTGCATCTAATTTATCGATCCAATCTTCAAAGTCAGTCAATGAACCAATGTTTTTGACCTGCCCTGTTTCTGCTTCTTTTTTAGCTGCTGAGGCTTCCGGAGAATCTAAAAAGCTGACCAATCGAACTTCATTATTGGCCGCTTTAACTAACGATAAGCGTATATACTCAGAAACGGTTAGCCCTTGTTTTGCTAGATTAGCTTTAGCCCGTTCACTAATGTCAGGTGTTACACGAGTTGAAATTGTCTTGTTTTTAATAATAGTATTACTCATTCTAATCCGCCTCCCTTAAGTTTACCATCGTACTACATTATAATATTCGATTTTTAGGTTTTCTGCAACTAAATTAATTTTAAAGTAAAGGAACTAACAGCTTATGCAACAAGTTGTCTTACCCATCAAAGATTCAAACGTTCTTAAAGAGGTTCAAGATACGTTACTCAAT
>NZ_POUA01000812.1 GCF_003236385.1 Spongiactinospora gelatinilytica | reverse complement strand
ATCCTGGTTAACTTAAATCGGAGGCTTACTATGAATCAAATCATCCCTACCTCGGCTAATGGGTGCATTCCTAACGTCTATTTTATGGGGCGTTGGACAACTCAGACCGTTGAAAGCAAGCCAGCAATGTATACCACTAATCTAGGCGCTCAAATTTTGTTTGAAGTTCAAAATGCTGATTATTTCACTTTAGAAGCGGTAATTAAGCCTCTTTCTGCTCCTCAAACTCTAAGCATTTATATCGATGATGAATTACATTTAACCCCACTCACCCAGTCTAAAAATGACTTTAAATTAAGTTCAAATCAGTCTCATATTGTTCGGATTTATTTTACAGGCAATACTGACCAAGATGAGATTTGGTTAGGTAATGACGGACTTACCATTAAAGATATCACGATTGCTTCAGGCACCCTAGCGGCTATTAAACCAGCTGGCCCACTCGTTGCTTTTATTGGTGATTCTGTCACCGCTGGCTGTTGGGTTCGTAGTAAAGCACCTTCTATCGGTTATGGAGCCGACCTTAACTATGCTGCTCAATTATCCCGCGCTTTAGATTGGGAAGATTATCGTATTGCCTATAGTGCTGCCGGTATAATCCGTTACGGAA
>NZ_POUA01000811.1 GCF_003236385.1 Spongiactinospora gelatinilytica | reverse complement strand
CCTACAGACCCAGATGCAGCCGTAGCGCATCGTCGAGCAACTTCAGCTCGCGCGGCGGGAGCCGCCCGATCCGGTCGCGGATCCGCTGCGGCGACACCGCGCGTACCTGCTCGGCCTGCGCCTTGGAATCGGCCCGCAGGCCACACGTACGTGCGGGAATGAGCACCTGGAACGGAAGCACACGCCGGATGTTCGACGTGATCGGCACCACGGTGACGACCCCCCTGCCGCCGATCTCGGCAGACCGGTTGGCGGCGTCATTGCCGACCACGACAGCGGGACGGGACTTGTCCGCTTCCGAACCCTGCACCGGGTCGAACTCGACCCAGTAGACGTCACCTCGGCGCATCGGCCAGCCCGTCTCCGCTCGCCGAGTCCCACAACGCGGCGTCGTCGCCATCGTCCCATTCCGCGAAGGCGCTCGTGTACGCGTCTTCCAGACGGGCCATGCGCAGCATGTCGACCGCGTGGTGGAGGGCGGCGGAGCGGGACGAGGCGTTGCCCTGCGAGATGTAGTCGTCGAGGAACTCCACATCCTCGTCGGGAAGGCTGACGCTCAGCTTCACAATCACACCTCTGATGCTACCTCTGGTACTACTTCCTTGGCTACCGTCAGAGC
>NZ_POUA01000810.1 GCF_003236385.1 Spongiactinospora gelatinilytica | reverse complement strand
GACCTGACATGTAGTGATTCGGTGACGGATCGCCATGCGATCGGCATCACCCTGCGATCGCGCGCACCCAACGGTTCCGTAACCTCCGCCGCTGTCATCTCGACAGATGGCCGTAAACACGATTTCGTCATAGGCGGCATCTCCCCGGGCGGCGGCTCCGTCCGGCCAGTCACCTTGGAGCCGTGGTCCGGATCAAGGGGGACACCGGATACAAAACGGGGACCGCCCGCGTAGCCTCTCCCTCAGACGCGGGCGGTCCCCACTCCCCCTAGTGCGAGCAATGCCCCATCGCCCGCTTTGACTACACCTGCCCGTGATTGTGGGCTGTATGCCGGAATGTGGCACTAATCTCACGCGGGGGGGACGAATCCTCCCGGAGTGGGCTCAGGATCGCCGCTGACGTGGCCGTTTCCGGCCACCGGCCCACCATGCCCGCCGGACGACGGAGCCGCCGGACTCGGCGGCGCGAAGGGCGGCGCAGACGGCGGCCCGCCGTACGCGGCAGGCCCCGCGGACCGGTCGCCGTCGGCGCTCGGCACGAATGACGGCGTGTCGTGCGCGGGTGCGCCGGAGGGCGGGGTCCCGTACGCGGGCGGCGCGAACGACGGCGCCCCGTACGCGGGCTGGGAT
>NZ_POUA01000080.1 GCF_003236385.1 Spongiactinospora gelatinilytica | reverse complement strand
GCGGCAGAGCAGGCTTGAGACGAGCGTCGTGGACCTCACGGTCATGTGGCCGAGCCTGCGCGGCAGCATCTTCGACTGGACCGGCGGAGTACGACCGAACCGGCAGGACCTGAAGATCGCCGCGGGCGTCCCCTACGACAACGGCGAGGACGGACGCCAGAACAAGGCCGTGGTGCCCGGCCCGCACTCCCAGTGCCGCCCCGAGGGCCTGACCGCGACCCGCGGTGTGGACACCCCGTACTGCCTGGCCTACGACGCCGAGGGCCGGGAATGGCTGGGCGGCGGCGGACGCGACAAGCGGGTGATCGGCTACTTCACCGGCTGGCGGACCGGCGCGAACAACCAGCCGCGTTACCTGGTGTCGAACATCCCGTGGTCGAAGCTGACCCACATCAACTACGCGTTCGCGAAGGTGGACGGCAACAAGATCTCGGTCGGCGACACCACCGACCCGGACAACCCGGCCACCGGCATGACGTGGCCGGACGCCGTGGACGCCCGGCCCGATCCCGGCCTGTCGTACAAGGGACACTTCAACCTGCTGGCGAAATTCAGGAAACGGCACCCACAGGTCAAGACGCTGATCTCGGTGGGCGGCTGGGCCGACACACGGAACTTCTACGCGATGGCCACCAACGCCGACGGCAGCGTGAACCAGTCCGGCATCGACACGTTCGCCGACTCGGTCGTCGAATTCCTCGACCGCTACAAGGCGGCGTTCGACGGCGTGGACATCGACTACGAATATCCCAGCGCGCTGCCCAAGGCCGGCAACCCCGCCGACTGGGAACTGTCCGACCCCCGCCGCAAGGGCCTGCAAAAGGGCTACAACGCGCTGATGAAGACGCTGCGCGAAAAACTGGACCGGGCCGGCGCCGATCGGGGCCGCTACTACCTGCTCACCTCCGCGGCCTCGGCCTCGGGCTACCTGGTCCGCGGCTTCGACGCGGGCGAGGCGCTGCGATACCAGGACTTCGTCAATCTGATGACCTACGACATGCACGGCTCGTGGAACCACTTCGTCGGCCCGCAGGCCCCGTTGTACGACGACGGGAAGGACAACGAGCTGGAGGACGCCGACTTCTACACGACGAAGGAGTACGACAAGACCGGCTACTTCAACGTCGACTGGGCCTACCACTACTACCGCGGCGCGCTGTCGCCGGGCCGGATCAACATCGGCATCCCGTACTACACCCGCGGCTGGCGGAACGTCGCCGGCGGCACCGACGGCCTGTGGGGCACCGCGGCCCTGCCGGACCAGGGCCAGTGCCAGCCCGGCACAGGGCCAGGTTCCGGTTCGTCCACCCCTGTGGCCTGCGGGAACGGCGCGGTGGGCATCGACAACCTGTGGCACGACCTCGGCGGGGCCGGGCAGGAGGTGGCGTCCGGTTCCAATCCGATGTGGCACGCCAAGAACCTCCAGAAGGGCCGGGCGCCGAACTACCTGCGCGCCTACACCGACGCGGGCAGGGAGGAGGGCAAGCTGAAGGGAACCTACGAGGAGAAGTACGACGATACGCTCAAGGCCCCCTGGCTGTGGAACGCCGACAAGAAGGTGTTCCTGTCCACGGAGAACAACGCCTCGCTCGACGCCAAAATCGATTACGTCAAGGAGCAGAAGCTCGGCGGCGTGATGATGTGGGAACTCGCCGGCGACTACACCGAACTCGGCGGCGGCGACTACGGCATGGGCTATGACATGACCACCCGCCTCGACGAGGGACTGCGCGGTTCCGGCGGTTATCAGACCACCCGCGCGGGCGAGACCACGCTGCCGAACCACGTCGTCGACGTGAAGGCCGAGCTGGTGGACTATCCCACCGGAAAGGATCCGGAGTTCCCGGACGACGACCCCTTCTACCCGATGCGTCCCAAGCTGCGCATCACCAACGACACCGACGTCCCGCTGCCGTCGGGCACCGAGATCGCCTTCGACATCCCCACCTCCGCGCCGCCGATCCTGCGCGACGGCAACTACCAGGAATTCGGAAAGAACATCGTCATCGACAAGGGGCGGGAAGGCAACAACATCGGCGGGTTGAAGGCCGACTTCCATCGCGTGACCGTGAAACTCGGCTACTGCGAGGACATCGCGCCCGGCGCGAGCCACGACATCGTGCTGCGTCACTATCTGCCGCTCACCGGCCCGGCCAACGTCACCCTCAAGACCGGTCCTCGCACCTACGGTTCCACCCAGAACGACCAGCAGGGGGCCACCACCGTCACCCCGGAGATGGCCGACGGGGTGGACTGCCAGGCCGAGGAGTGGGAGCCGCACCCCTACAACCCGCGCGGCACGTTCGCCTTCGAGAAGGACGGCGACGACTGGCGGATCGTGGACTGGGTCGGCGGCAACGTCCTGGACCACCCCGAATCCTGGGACACCCCCCACCTGGTGGACAACCAGCCGGGCAACGAGAACCAGTTGTGGAGCGTCGACGAGGACGGCGGCTCGGGCTGGTACCGCATCAAGAGCCGCGGCAAATGCCTCCAGGCCGACGGGGTCCTCAAGTCGCTCAGCGTGCACGACTGCGACGGCGAGCCGCACCAGTGGTGGCAACTGCGCACCATGCGGCCGGGTGAGGACGACATCATCACCACCGGCACCCCCGCCGCCGGAACCGGCTACCAGTTGGTGTCGTTCGCCGACGACTCCTACGAGCCCGCCTACGTCGCCGAGGGCAAGAACAGCGGCAACCGGCCGGGCACCGAGGTCGTCGCCGGTGATCTCGACGGCACCACCGCGAGCACCGTCGTCTGGAACGGCTTCTACTGGCGGGCCAACTGGTGGACCACCGCCACCGACGAACCCGGCAAGGGCGGCGCCTGGAAGAAACTCGGCCCCGCCCCCGGCGCGGCCGCCCTCCGGCCGACCCCGAACC
>NZ_POUA01000809.1 GCF_003236385.1 Spongiactinospora gelatinilytica | reverse complement strand
GTGTGGGGGTGGGCAAGGCCGTACGGCTGGCGCTGGCGGCGGATACGGTGTCGATCGTCGTGATGGAGATCGTGGACAACGCGGTCATGCTGGTGGTGCCCGGGGCGATGGCCGCAGGGCTGTTGACGTGGCTGTTCTGGGGGTCGCTGGCGTTCGCGCTCGCGGTGGCGTTCGTGGTGACCACCCCGGTGAACAAGTGGATCATCGGCAAGGGCAAGGGGCACGCGGTCGTACATGGTCATCACTAGTCCCAAAGCGTGGTAAATACGCTAGGGGGGTATAGTGTGTCGACATGAACACGGCCACATATACCGTCACGGGAATGACCTGCGGTCACTGCGTCAGTTCGGTCAAGGAAGAGGTCGGCGAGGTGCCGGGCGTCGCCGAGGTCGAGGTCGATCTCGACAGCGGGCTGCTTACCGTCCGGAGTGAGTCGCCGGTGGACGGCGCCGCGATCACGGCGGCGGTCAAGGAGGCCGGCTATCGGGTCGCCTGACCCTGCCGGAGGCGCGGCGGTGCGCGAAGCGCCGCGCCAGGTGCGTACTCGACGCCGCCGCGGCCGGGCGAGTCCGGTTCGGGCTCGGCCGCGACGGCGTGCGGCGTGCGGCGTATCGAAGTAGCCGGGGTGGGCC
>NZ_POUA01000808.1 GCF_003236385.1 Spongiactinospora gelatinilytica | reverse complement strand
ACCCGCGCCCGTCGATCCCGAAGACGGGCCCCTGACGCCGACGCCGATCATTTTGCGGGAGCGTGAGATCGGCGGCTCGCTCAGCCGGTTCGCCCAGGCCAGGGCGCTACCGGGGGCCGGGTTCGCCGAGGCCGAGCGGGCCGTGAACGTCGTTGTGGCCGCGCACCCCGCGTTGCGGATGCGCCTGCGGGCCGAGCACGGGGTCTGGGCCCTGCGTACCGAACCCGCCCGTGCCGTGACCCTCGTCCGGGCGGACACGGACGACCCCGCCGCCGCCGCGGACGAGGCCGCCGACCGGCTGGACCCCGAGGCGGGCCAGGTGATCGCGTTCACCTGGCTGGACGTGACCCGCACACTCGTCGTCACCGCGCACCACATCGCCATCGACGCGGTGTCCTGGCTGATTTTGCTGGACGACCTCGCCACCGCCATGCGCGGGGCCGCCCTGCCGCCGCCGACCACCTCCTACGCCGAGTACGCCGACGCCCTGGCCACCGCGTCCGCGCACGACATCGACGGCCTCGGGCACTGGGTCCACACCCTCCAAGCCCCCGCCCCGCTGCCCACGACCGGCGGGCGGCACGAGATCACCGTGGACCTCCCGCCCGCCGGTCGTGGGCAGCGGGGCGGGGGCTTGGAGGG
>NZ_POUA01000807.1 GCF_003236385.1 Spongiactinospora gelatinilytica | reverse complement strand
CGATTGGCCAGCACCCGCAACCCCCGCCGCGGCCGCATCGCCTGATCCAAATCCCGGATCGGCATCGACGACCCACAGAACAACAACGCCCCGTTCGGCATCAGATCCACCAGATCACGCGCCACCCGCGGCTCACTCAACCCCGACGCGTCCAGCACCTCGTCCAACGCCGCCCGCACCGCCAGATCCGCCCGCCGCCACGCATGCAACCAAGCGTCATCCCCCGCCGCCACCGGAATCTCCACCGCCTGCGCCACCTGCGTCGCCGAACGCGTCGGATCCGGCCAGCGAGACAGATCCGGAGCCACCACGATGTGCTCCTCCACCCGCTTCAACCACGACAACAACGGCCGCGACACACCCGGCCGCCCCAGCGTCACCACCACATCCGGCACATGCTCATCAGCGAACTCCGCAGTGCCCAGCAAGAAGTGATACGCAGAAACCGCGTGATCCCCATACCGGCCGCCACCACTCGGCTCCGACACCACCGGCCAGCCCGCCATACCCGCCGCCGCCACATAACGCCGCACGTTCACCGCGCCATCACCGATCACCAGCACCCCACGCCGGGTCGGCGGCAAATGCAACGCCACCGCGGGCGGCGCCACCCGAGGCCGCACCCACGTCCCCCCGCCCACGGC
>NZ_POUA01000806.1 GCF_003236385.1 Spongiactinospora gelatinilytica | reverse complement strand
GGGGTGCGGTGGGGGCTCAACGAACTGCGCCGCACCCCCGAGTAGCTCCCCCTGCCGTTCAGCGGGTCGAAGACGACCGTCAGTGCGCCGGTGTCCAGGAGGCCCTGGCCGTTCTGGTTTCCCGTGCCGTCCTCGTTCTCGTGCGGCGTGCCGACCGCCAGGTCCACCCCGGCCGGGTCGCCGGTGAGCCGGTCCAGGGCCACCGACCAGCCGAACATGTCGCCCGCCTCGCTGTTGCCGGGCACGCCCTGGCCGTTCTGGGTGATCCGGGTCAGGGCGGTACGGCGGCCGGCGGGGAGGAGGTAGGTGGCTCCGGCGTCGTGGACGCCGTCGTCGTCCTCGTGCGGCGCGCCGATGGCCGCCACGCCGCCGCCGTCCGGGCCATAGGCGACGGACCAGCCGAAGTGCGCGTCCAGTTGGGGTTCGCGGGCGGTGATCCGGTCGGTGCGGCCCGTCCCGCCGTACACGATGTACGCCGCGCCCGCGTCGCGGATGCCGCCGACGTCCGCGTACGGCGCGCCCACCAGCAGGTCGGCGCATCGGTCGGCGTCGAAACGGCCGATCGCCACCGACCACCCGAACGCGTCGCCCGCCGCCGCGCCGGGCGCGCTCACCGGCACCGGCCTGCCGCCCCCGGGGCTCCCCCTGT
>NZ_POUA01000805.1 GCF_003236385.1 Spongiactinospora gelatinilytica | reverse complement strand
CAGGCCCGATCCCGCCCACGACTTGTGCCTGGCCGTCCGCCACTGCCTCCTGGGCTTCTTTGCAGGCTCGTCACGGAAGAGGACCGGTACGTCGAAGCTGTCGGCGTAGGTGAGCGGTGGCTCGTCGGGGACGTGTGCGGGGATCATGTGAATCACTCTGGCACGGGTGGATCGCTTCCGGCACCGGATATGGGGTTGCCGACTCTCCCCGTCATGGTGTGGACCCCGCAGCAGACCGCAGCCTTCCTGACCTACGTCCGTCGCCACCGGCTGTACGCCCTGTACCGGCTGATCGCCCTACGCGGGCTCCGCCGGGGCGAGGTGGCCGGCCTGCGCTGGCGCGAGGTCAACGAAACGGCCAAGACGATCGGGATCAACTGGCAGATCACCCAACTCGGCTGGCAACCCATCCAAGGCAAACCGAAAACCGACGTTAGCGACCGCGTCATCGCCGTGGACACCCAGGACTGCCACCGATCCGCCTGCACGATCTGCGCCACGGAGCCGCCTCCATGATGCTCGCCGCCGGAGGAGAAGTGAAAATCGTCCAAGAGAGCCTGGGCCACGTGTCCTCGACCTTCACCCGTGACACCTACACCAGCGTCTACCCCGAAGTCGCGGCCACAGCGGCCGAGCAGACCGCCGCCCTCATCACTACCCCAGCCC
>NZ_POUA01000804.1 GCF_003236385.1 Spongiactinospora gelatinilytica | reverse complement strand
CGTAATAGGGCGAGTGGGCGGTGAGGTAGGTCTGGCGCTGCACGGGGTCGGCGTAGACGAAGTCGACCAGCGCGCCGGGGATGCGCACGTCGCGCGGGCGCAGCGTACGGCGCGCGGCCAGCCGCTCCACCTGGGCGATGACCGTGCCGCCCGCGTTGTGCGCCGCCATCGTCAGCGCGAGGGAGTCGCCCAGGATCGGCTCGTGCTCGAACGTCAGGTTTCCGTCCTCGTCGGCGGTGGTGGCCCGGATGACGGCGACGTCGATCGGCAGCGCGTGGTAGAACAGCCACTCCCGGCCGCCCAGCTCGACCACCTCGACGATGTCTTCCGTGGTGCGCTCGTTCTGCCGCCCGCCGCTCTGCCGTGGATCGACGTAGGTGCCGAGCCCGACGTGCGTGATGTGCCCGGGGCGGCCGGCGGCCATGTCCCGGCACAGCGCGGAGAGCACGCCCTGCGGCAGCGAGTACGCCTCCAGCGCGCCCTGCCGGACCAGCGCGCCCAGCCGCGGCTCGTTGCCGATGTTGCTGCCGATCGTCCGCCGGGCCAGCCCGGGTAGCGCGAGCTGGGAGAACCCGGTGTCGGCGAAGTCGCCGATCCCGACGACGCGCACGGTCGTCAGGTCGCGGGGCCGCCCGGCCTGCTCGAATTGCGCCGCCAGCTCGTCGATGAACGCC
>NZ_POUA01000803.1 GCF_003236385.1 Spongiactinospora gelatinilytica | reverse complement strand
GCCCAGGCCCTCATCGCCGACCTCGCCGAACGCCTCACCCCACGAGACGCCGAAATCCTCGACGCCGTCTGGGAACACCGCGTCCTCACCACGGACCAACTCACTGCGATCTTCTTCCCCAGCGTCCACCGTGCCCGCCACCGCCTCCTCGCCCTCCACGAACTCCGCGCCCTCGACCGCTTCCGCCCATGGGCACCCACCGGAAGCCGTCCTTGGCATTGGTTCCTCGGCCCGGCCGGCGCCCACCACCTCGCCGCCCAACGCGGCATCACCCCGGCCGAACTCCGCTACCGCCCCGACTCCGCCGCCTCGATCGCGCTCTCCTCCCGCCTGACCCACCAGGTCGGCGTCAACGAGTTCTTCACGCAGCTCCACGCCACAGCCCGCCGTACAAAAGGTTCCGCCGTCACCGCATGGTGGCCCGAACGCCGCTGCGCCGCCCTGTGGGGCGACCTCGCCCGCCCCGACGCCTACGGCCGCTGGACCGAAGACGGCCACACCCTCGACTTCTTCCTCGAACACGACACCGGCACCGAACCGCTGTCCCGAGTCGTGGCCAAACTCGACGGCTACGCCGCCCTCGCCGAAGCCACCGGCATCACGACCCCCGTACTGTTCTGGCTGCCCAACCCCACCCGCGAAGCCAACCTCCGCAAACTGATGACCAGCGCCAC
>NZ_POUA01000802.1 GCF_003236385.1 Spongiactinospora gelatinilytica | reverse complement strand
CGGCCCCTGGTGCGCGGGCCGCGCGTCCGGGCAAGCGGGTCAATGGTGGTTCAGCGGGTAGTGCAGGGTCCGGGCGGGGGCGTCCTCGGCGTAGCGCAGGGATTTCTCCACGCTGACCTCTGAGCCGTCTCCGTGGCTGGAGATGTGCATGTCGTCGGCGAGGGCGCGCATGATCTGCAGGCCCCGTCCGTGCTCGGAGATGGCAGGGACGGGGCGGTGGTTCATCGCGCCGGGTTCGAAGCCGTGGCCGTAGTCCATGATCTTGATGGTGCAGTGCTCCTCGTCGAGCGCGGCGCTGACGGTGTACTCCTTGCTCGGGGCGGCGTGCTTGATGACGTTGGAGCATGCCTCGGAGAGGATGATCCGGATGTCGTCGCGGATGGGCGGCACCACACCCAGCGTCCGCAGGGCCGCGTCCACCAGTTGCCTGATGAAGGGGACGCTCGAAGCGTCCCTCGGCAGCCGGAGCGCGATCCTCGCTTCCATGACATCGCAACTGCCCGTAGGAACCTCGGCAAACCTGCTCCGGCGGGGCCGGCGGGTCAGTCGGAGAGCCGTTCCAGGGCCACTTCGAGGGCGGCCTTCCGGTACTCTTCCGGGTCGCCCGCCTCCTCCATCTGGAAGACCTGGCCGGCGTGCAGGGTGAACAGTGCCATCGTCCGCTTGAGCCGTCTGGCGGGC
>NZ_POUA01000801.1 GCF_003236385.1 Spongiactinospora gelatinilytica | reverse complement strand
CCCGAACCGACCCCACCGGACGAAGGTTCGCCGCCCGACGAGGTCTCCCCGACGGACGACGAGACCACGGCCCCTGAGGACACGGCGTCCCCGGGGGACACCGCAACGCCCGGGGACACGGCCACGCCCACCACCTCGCCGACCAACGGCGCGGGCGCGCAGCCGTTCGGCCCCGCGTGCGCGCAACTCCCCGCCTCCGGCAAGGGCAGTCTGGCCAGCCTGGCGCAACAGCCCGCCGCCTCGGCCGTGGCCGAGCAGCCGCAGCTGGCCGCGCTGGCCAAGGCGATCGACGCGGCCGGGCTGAAGGAGAACCTGAACTCCGCCGAGAACGTCACGCTCTTCGCGCCCACCGACGAGGCGTTCCAGCAGCTTCCCAGGGAGGACCTGAACCGCCTGCTCGGCGACAAGGACGCGCTCACCAAGCTCCTGAACGGCCACGTGGTGGAGGAGAAGGTGAGCAAGGAGGATCTCGCGGACGGCAGGTTCACCACGGCGGACGGCACCGAGCTGACCGTCAGCGGCTCGGGCGACCAGTTCACCGTGAACGACCAGGCCAAGATCACCTGTGGTGGCATCCCGGTGAAGAACGGCACGCTGTACCTCATCGACAAGGTCCTCATGCCGGAGTGACCCCGTTCGGCGCACCCCCGGTCAGGCGGACCGGGGGTGCCCTGGGGGTCGGGTC
>NZ_POUA01000800.1 GCF_003236385.1 Spongiactinospora gelatinilytica | reverse complement strand
AGATGTGTATAAGAGTCAGCTTCCATGGTGCCCCTTCTCCGGCCCCGCGCAAAACCGGGCTACAGCCCGCGGATCCGGTCGATGACCGTAAGTGCCGCGAAGAACGCGAAGAACAGGAAGATCAACGCCATCACCACCAGGCGATACCCGCGCAGCCCGATCACGCGGGGCAGCACCCTGCGGTTGAGGATCACCAACAGCCCCGAGTAGAGGAACATCATGAAGCCGCCGACCACCGCCGAGATCACCAGCAGCGCCAGCGGCTGGTCGAACCCGGCCAGCAGCACGACGCCGCCGATCGCGATGAGCGCCCAGACCACGGCCACGTACAGCGCGGACTCGCTCCAGCGGGTGCTCGCGGCCAGGTAGGTGACCTTCAGCGAGTCGGAGACCAGGCGCCCCATGTAGTCCAGGATGCCGAGGGCGGCGGCGAACAGGGAGTAGGCGCCGATGATCCAGAAGAAGGTGCCGAACCATCCGGTGCGCTCGTTCAGCACCTGGCCCTCCACGCGCAGGAAGGTCACGTCGTTGGCGACCTCCCGGCCGAAGACGGTGGCGTGGGCGAGCATCGACATCACGGTGATGGTCAGCACCGTGATGAGGACGAACGACACGAGCTGCTCGGTGTTGGCCACCCGCCACCAGCCCCGCCACC